>DASPWX010000114.1:0-43232 GCA_035637615.1 Bathyarchaeia archaeon
GAGCCCCACGGGCTTCTTTCCATCCAGCCCGGGTACGGCGGAATCCGCCGCCAGCTCGAGCGCGTTGAGCGCGACGCGCGCGTCGCCGTTGCTCACCGCGACCAAGCCGTCCAGAGCTTCTTTCGTTAACGCGACCGAACCGCCGAGGCCGCGCTCCTCGGACAAGGCCCGCTCGACGATCAGCCGCACCTCGTCTTCGGTGAGCGGCTTCAACGTGAACACACGGGAGCGCGAGAGGAGTGCCGAGTTCACCTCGAACGATGGGTTTTCCGTCGTGGCCCCGAGGAGCGTGACGTCGCCGTTCTCGACGTATGGCAGGACCACGTCCTGCTGCGCCTTGTTGAAACGGTGGATCTCGTCGATGAAGAGGACGGTGCCCTGATTCGTCAGGCCGCGGAGCTTTCGCGATTCGTCGATGATCTTGCGCAGTTCGGCCACACCGGAGGCGACGGCCGAGATCGCCACGAAGCGCGATTGCGTGCGCTTCGCGCCGATCGCGGCAAGGGTCGTCTTGCCGGTGCCGGGCGGCCCCCAGAGGATCATCGAGGGGAGCTGACCGGCTTCCATCGCCTTGCGGAGCACTCGGCCCTTGCCCACGAGGTGCGCCTGCCCGACGAACTCATCGAGATCGCGCGGCCGCATCCGTGCGGCGAGGGGTTGACCTTGGGGCATTCCCCGATTCTCGCACCGCGACCGAATTGCCGCCCCGGGAGACATAAACAGTCGCTTATGCTACGGAACGTGGAACGGGGAGCGGTCCTCAGCCAATCCAGCCTGCGCGAGCTGCGCAGCTATTACCGGGCACTCGGCGACGTGAACCGCCTGCGCATCGTGCAGATCCTCGTCACCGAAGGCGAACAACCGGTGTCGGAGCTCGCGCGGCGCCTACGGATCAGCCAGCCCCTGATGTCCTGGCACCTGCGGCGGCTCCGGCGCGCGGGGATCGTACGTATGGAGCGCGTCGGCCGCGAGGTGCGCTGTTCGTTCGACCGCGAGAATTTCGCCGAGCTGAACGCGCGAGGATTCCGACTGCTCATGAATCGTGCGGAGGCGCAGGCATGAGCCACGGGGTCGTACCCGACCGCGTGGCGGAGGGGGCGCGCGCAGGCATCGGTCCGCTTGCACGGGCTCTCGCCGGTATGGGGATATCGGCGAACGCGGTCACGATCGCGGGAGGCGTGCTCAGCATCGTCGGCGCCGGCCTTCTCGCGGCCGGAATGCCGCTGGGGGCGCTCCTCGTGCTCTTGATCGGGACGATCGCCGACACCCTCGATGGACAGATCGCCAAGGCCGCCGGCGGAGGGACGCGCCTCGGTGCCTTCCTCGACTCGACGGTCGACCGCGTCGCCGACGGTGCACTGTTCGTCGGCGCGGCCGCGGCGGGCGCGAATCTCGGTCAGCCGCTCCTCCTGTGGTCGTCGCTCGTCGCCCTCGTCGCCTCGTTCCTCGTCCCGTACGTCCGGGCGAAAGCCGAATCCCTCGGCGTGAGCGCCAGCGTCGGCCCGGCGCCACGCGAGGCGCGCATCGTGATCTTCCTCGTCGGTCTCGCGGCATGGGCCGTCTTCGACGTCGAGGCGATCTTCGTCGCCGCGATCTTGGCCCTCGCCGTCCTCTCGACCATCACGTTCGTCCTCCGGGTGGTCCACGTGGGCCGCCAACTCTCGATCAAAGAAAGGTAGATATCGGAAGTCATGGCGATCGCCAAGAAGAGAAAGAAAGCGTCAACGACGCGCCGCGGAAACAAACGGATCCGCGTCGCGATCATCGGTGTCGGTAACTGCGCAAGCTCGCTCGTGCAGGGCGTCCATTACTACCGGAACGCCAAGCCGGGAGATCGCGTGCCCGGGATCATGCACGTCGACCTCGGCGGCTATCACATCCGCGACGTCGACTTCGTCGCGGCGTTCGATGTCGACCGGAACAAGGTCGGCAAGGATCTCGCCGACGCCATCTACCAGGCACCGAACAACACCTACCGCTTCGCCGACGTCCCGCGGACCGGGGTGAAGGTCTCGCGAGGTATGACCCACGACGGCATCGGCAAATACCTCTCAGAGGTGGTGAAGAAAGCGCCGGGCGCCACCGACGACGTCGTCGGAATCCTGCGCGACCGCGAGGTCGACGTCGTCGTGAGCTACCTCCCCGTGGGCAGCGAGGAAGCCACGAAGTGGTACGTCGAGCAGACGCTCGAGGCCGGCTGCGCGTTCATCAACTGCATCCCGGTGTTCATCGCGCGCGAGCCGTACTGGCAGAAACGCTTCGCACAGAAGAACCTGCCGATCATCGGCGACGACATCAAGTCGCAGGTCGGTGCCACGATCACGCATCGCGTCCTGACGCGCCTCTTCATGGACCGCGGCGTCCGCCTCGACCGTACCTACCAGCTGAATTTCGGCGGCAACACCGATTTCCTGAATATGCTCGAGCGCGAGCGTCTGGAGTCGAAGAAGATCAGCAAGACGAACGCTGTGACGAGCATGCTCGACTATCCCCTGGACCCGAAGGACGTTCACGTCGGCCCGTCGGATTACGTGCCGTGGCTCCTCGACCGCAAGTGGTGCTACATCCGTATGGAGGGCACCACCTTCGGCGACGTCCCGCTCAACGCGGAGGTCAAGCTCGAGGTCTGGGACTCGCCGAACAGCGCCGGCGTGGTGATCGACGCAATACGCTGCTGCAAGCTCGCGCTCGACAGAGGCATCGGGGGCACGATCGTGGCTCCGTCGGCGTACTTCATGAAGTCGCCGCCGCGCCAGATCCCCGACGACCGGGCGCGTGAGGGCGTGGAGGAATACATCAAGGGACGGTCGAGCCAACAGACGCTCAGTGGGGCATCGAGCTAGAGATGCTCGACCGTCTGATTCACGGATCGGCGTTCTGGGGCTGGCGCGTCTGCGCCTCGCTCGCGCAGCGCCTGCCCGCCTGGATCACGTACCCGGCGGCGGTGGCCGGCGGGGAGATCGCTTACCTCTTCTGGACCGGCCGCCGCAAGATCGCAAAGCAGAACTTCGCGGTGGTGCTCGCGCTTCCGGCCGGTGACCGCGAGGTCGCGCGCGTGGCGCGGCGCTCTTTCCGCAACTTCGCGAAATATCTCGTCGAGATCATGCGATTCCCCCGCCTCGAGACCGCCGATTTCGCAAGGCTGGTCACGGTCGATCCGCGCTCGTGGTCCTACTTCCGAGCCGCACGAGACCATGGGCGCGGCCTCATCTTCGTGTCCATGCATTTCGGCAACTTCGAGATCGGCGGCGCCCGGATCGCGGATGAGATCCCGCTCAACGTGATCGCGGACGGGCTCGAGAACCAGCGCCTCATGGACCTCCTCGTGGCGAACCGCGCACACAAGAATGTGAAGCTTCTGGCGCCGGAGGGCGCGGTCCGCCAGGTGCTCCAGGCCCTTCGCCGCAACGAGATGGTGGGCCTGATGATGGATCTTGGGCCCCGCGCGAAAGAGCTGGACAACGTCGAGGTCATGTTCTTCGGCGAGCTCACCGCATTTCCGACCATCGCGGCGAACCTTGCGCGGGTCTCGGGTGCCCCGATCGTCGTCGCGGCCGTGACGCGAGAGCGCGACAACACCTTTCGCGGGGTCGCTCTGCCGCCGATCTTCGTCGAACGGACGAAGCAGGCCGCCCACGACATCGAACACACCACGCAGGCGATCGTTCACGGTCTCGAGCAGCTGGTCCGCGGCGACCCTGACCAGTGGTACATCTTCCGCCCCATGTGGACCCGGCCCGAAGGCACGACGTAGGCCATGGGCGCTGCGCGGGCGCTCGCGACCGCAGCCCTACGGGTCCTGCCAAGAGTGCCGCCCGCGTGGCAGGGGCCGATATCCGAGGTGGTCGGGACCATCGCCTACATTGCCGCGCCTCGCGGGCGCGCCGCGGTCCGCGCGAACCTCGCGATGATCTCGCCGGAACGGCCGCTGAGCGTGCGGCGCGTGTTCGTCAATCAGGTCCGGCAGTACCTCGAGGTCTTCCAGATCCCGCGACTCGATCGCGCGCGCTTCGACGCGGTGGTCCGTGTCGAAGGGTGGGACAACTTCCTGTGTGCGCAGCGCCTCGGCAAGGGCGTGATCTTCGGCAGCGCGCACCTCGGACCGGTGGCGCTCGTCGGGCAGGTCCTCCTGACGCGGGGCTTCACGCTCACACTCCCGGCCGAGAAGACCGACTCCGAATTCATGCACGCCGTGAATCGTGCGCGGCAGGCGCAGGGTCTCGTGCTCGTGCCGATCGATTCGGCCCTCGGGATCCACCGTGTGGTCCGCGACGGCGGCGTGCTCGGCATCCTCGCGGACCGCGCGGTCACAGGTGTGGGTGAACGGGTCGAGTTCTTCGGACGGCCCGCTCTCCTTCCGTCGGCGCATGTCGCCCTGGCTCTCCGCACCGGCGCGCCCCTCGTCCCGGCATTCGCCTGGCGCGAGAAGGGCTTCCTCGTCGCGCGGATCGAAGAGCCTCTGGAGCTCGTGTCGACCGGCGATCGCGACACGGATGTCCGCGCCGGCGTCCGCCAGTTCGCGGCTCGCCTCGAGCGCTACATCAAGGAGCATCCCGAGCAGTGGACCGTGTTCGAACCCGCGTGGGACGCTCATGGGTAGGGCTGATCTCCACACGCATAGCGAGCTGAGCGACGGCCTTTCTTCGATCGACGCGGTCCTCGACTCCGCGGAGCGCGCCGGCCTGGATGTGATCGCGCTCACCGATCACGACGACATCCGCGGAGCGTTCGAGCTCCGTGAGCTCGCCGCGCGGCGCTCCAGCCCGGTCGAGGTTGTCCCGGGAGCCGAAGTGACGACGCGATCCGGCCACCTCCTCGCCCTTTGGATCGAGGACGAGATACCGATGTTCTGCTCGCTCGCGCAGGCACTCGCGCGGATCCATGCGGCGGGAGGGATGGCGATCGTGCCGCATCCGCTGTCGTACCTCACCTTCTCGGTCGGCGAGGGCGCCCTGAGGCAGCTCGCGGCCTACGGCGACGACTCGCGGATGGTCGACGCGATCGAGCTGCGCAATCCGTCGTACGCCGGGCGCGTCCGCGCCTCCCGCGCTCTCTGGCTCAACACCCACATGCTTCGTGTCGCCGAGACCGGATCGAGCGACGCGCACCACGCGGCTCTCGTCGGGACATGCTGGACCGACTTTCCAGGCGCCACGTCCGACGACCTCCGGACCGCTCTCCGGGCTCACCAGACCAAGGCGGACGGCCGCGGCTGGACCCTCCGCGAGCACCTCGACGGCGCCGCCAAGCAGCAGTGGCGTTCGATGGTCCGCGACCCGATCAAGCGCGCCCGACGCACAATGACCCGCTCTAAGAAGAAATGACTTTCACATGAAGATCGGGATCGTTTCCCCTTACGCCTATCCGCGCCCGGGGGGCGCCAATTCGTACATCCGGGAGAGCTACGAGGAGCTGCGCCGCCTGGGGCACGATGTCCGGATCATCACGGCGCCCTGGGGCGATGACCCGCCCGCTCAGGACGTTATCCAGATCGGCCAGGCGATCGCCGTCCCGTACAACGGCGCGATCGGCCGGATCACATTGTCCCTGCGCCTCGAATGGCTCGTGTCGCGGATGCTCGATCGGGAACGGTTCGACATCATCCATCACCACGAGCCGCTCGTTCCCTTCCTCTCGATGCAGATCCTCGACTCGGCGCGCTGCCCGCAGGTGGCGACGTTCCACGCCTTCGGCGGGTTCTCCTTCTCCTACTGGGCCGGCCGGCCCATCGGGAACCGCTACATGAACAAGCTCGATGCGCGGATCGCCGTCTCCAGCGCCGCGCGCCACTTCATCTCGACGTACTTCCCGGGCGATTACAAGATCATCCCGAACGGCGTCGACGTGCAGTTCTACTCGAGCGCCAAGCCGTTTCCGGAATACAACGACGGCAAGATCAACATTCTGTTCGTCGGTCGTCTCGAGCCACGGAAGGGCGCGATGTACCTGATGGAGGCCTACGCGAAGCTCAAGCCCAAGCACCCCGAGCTCCGGCTGATCCTCTGCAGCGTCGGCCCGCTGCTGGGACGGCTGCGCCGGTTCGTCCGCGAGAATCGCCTCGAGGACGTGCTCTTCGCGGGCCGCGTGTCGGACGTCGACAAGGCGCGCTTCTACAAGACGGCGCACATCTTCTGCGCTCCCTCGACCGGCCAGGAGTCCTTCGGGATCGTCCTCCTCGAGGCCATGGCGGCGGGGCTGCCGGTGGTCGCGAGCGACATCCACGGTTACAAGCGTGTCGTACAGCGAAATGTCACCGGCCTCCTCGTCGAGCCCCGGGATCCCGACGCCATCGCCGGGGCCCTCGAACGGCTGCTCTGCGAACCCGCCCTGCGCGAGCGGCTCGGCCAGGCGGGCGCGAGGCGTGCCCCCGAGTACGACTGGTCGCACGTGACGGCCCAACTCGTTGAACTCTATGAAGAGGTCATTCGTAAGAGGGGCGTGCGCTAGAGTCTCGGCCCGAGGGGGTGGTCCTCGTGTTCAACCGCAAAATCGCCGCGTTTTTAGCAGCGCTCGCTCTCCTGCTAGCTGCATGCACGCCGGCGCCGAAGGGCACCGCGTCGACGCCGTCCGGCGCCGCCGGCGAGCAACCGCAACCGGGCGGGACGCTCACCTTCATCGTGAACGCCGAGCCGCCGTCGTTCGACGGGCACCGCGAAACGACCTTCGCGCTCCTGCACCCGATCGCGCCGCACTACAGCACGCTCTACAAGTTCGACCCAAATGATCTGACCAAAGTCATCCCGGACGTCGCCGCGGCGATGCCCGAGGTCTCGGCCGACAAGCTCACCTACACCATCAAGCTCCGCACCGACGTGAAATTCCACGACGGGTCGAAGATGACGAGCGACGACGTCGTCGCGACGTACAACAAGATCATCTTCCCGCCCACCGGCGTGCTCTCACCCCGGGCGGGCGCCTACGCCGCGGTCGACGCGAGCGGCATCACCGCCGCCGCGCCCGACACGGTCACGTTCAAGCTGAAGTACCCCTCAGCGTCGTTCGCGACGAACCTCGCGTCGCCGTGGAACTTCATCTACAGCGCAGCGAAGCTCAAGACGGACATCCACTGGTACGAGAAGAACATCATGGGCACGGGACCGTTCACCTACGTCTCGAACACCAAGGGGCAGGACTGGGTCGGTAAGAAGTTCCCCGACTACTTCGGCAAGGACAAGAACGGCGTCCAGCTGCCCTACCTCGACGGGTACAAGGCCCTGATCATCACTGACGCGAGCGCCGAGGTGAACGCGATCCGCAGCAAGCAGGCCGCGATCGAGTTCCGGGGCTTCACCCCGCAGCAGCGCGACACGCTCTCCGGGGCGCTCGGCAGCGCTCTCGCGATCCAGGAGGCGCCCTGGATCTGCGTGAACTACGTCGTGCCGAACACCAAGAAGCCGCCGTTCGATGACGTTCGCGTCCGGCAGGCGCTCACGCTCGCGATCGACCGGTATGCCGGCAGCACGTCCCTGCAGAAGATCACGATCGTGAAAGATGTCGGCGGCCTCATGCGGCCCAAGGGGCCCTTCGCGCAGGCCGACGCGGATCTCCAAAAGATCGCGGGATTCGGCACGGACGGCGCGGCGAACAAGGCGAAGGCCAAGCAGCTTCTCGCCGATGCGGGCCAGTCGAACCTCACGTTCAAGTTCCTGAATCGCAACATCACCACGCCGTACGAGCCGGTCGCGCTCTTCGTGATCGATCAGTGGAAGCAGGTCGGCATCACCGCGACCCACGACGTCAAGGAGACCTCCGCGTACCAGGCGGACCTGCGCGCGGGCAACTTCGAGGTCGCGCTCGATTTCAACTGCGACTTCCTCGACGAGCCCGACCTCCAGCTCGCCAAGTTCTGGTCCGCCTCGGGTCTCGGCAAGGGCCTCAACTTCGCGTTCTACGACGACGCGGCGCTCGACAAGATGATCGACGGACAAGGCCGCGAGACCGACCCGGCCAAGCGCAAGGCGCTCGTCGCGGACATCGAGAAGTACGCCATGGACACGAAGGCCTACCAGTACCCGGTGCTCTGGTGGTACCGGATCATCCCGTACCTCAACACGGTGCGCGGCTGGCGCATCGGCTCGAACCACTACACCAACCAGGACCTCGAGACGGTCTGGCTGGGGAAATAGCCGAACTAGCGAACTAACGGGAGCCGCCCGAGACTTACCGGATGCGCCGGTACGTCGCCGGGCGGCTCCTGCTCATGATCCCGACGCTCATCGGCGTCGCCATCCTGACGTTCGTGATCATGCGCGCGGTGCCCGGCGACATCGTCGCGCTGAAGTACGCGGGCTCCCCGGTGCCGCAGTCGGTCATCGACGAGGAGCGTCACCAGCTCGGTCTCGACAAGCCGATGTGGGCCCAGTTCACCGATTGGATGGGCGAGATCGCGCACTTCGACCTCGGCACGTCGCTCTGGACCGGCCACCCGGTCGTCGAGGAGATCCTCGTGCGGTTCCCACTCTCGCTCGAGCTCGCCATCATCGCGACGCTCCTCGCCATCACGATCGCGGTCCCGCTCGGCGTCCTCGCGGCGGTGCGGCAGGACACCTGGACCGACTACGCCATCCGCCTTTTCTCGATCGGCGGCCTCGCGATGCCGAGCTTCTGGATCGGGCTCCTCATGGTGCTCGCAACCATCACGTTCTTCGGATGGGCGCCGCCGCTGGTCTTCACCGCGATCACGGACGATCCGATCGCGAACCTCTCGCAGATGGTCCTCCCCGCGCTCTCGGTGGGCTACCGCTACTCGGCCGTGTCGATGCGCATGACACGCTCGACCGTGCTCGAAGTTCTGCGCGAGGACTATGTCCGTACCGCGCGCGCAAAAGGCGTGCGCGAGAGCATCGTCGTGATGAGGCATGCGCTGCGGAACGCGCTCCTGCCGGTCGTCACCGTGATCAGCCTCGAGTTCGCGTTCCTCATCGGCGGCCTCGTGGTCACCGAACAGGTCTTCAACCTGAACGGAATCGGCAAGCTGCTCGTCGACGCGGTCGCGCACCGCGACTACACGCTCATCCAGGCTCTGGTGCTGCTCCTCGCCTCGGTGTTCGTGCTCATCAACTTCGTGGTCGACATGATCTACGTCGTCCTCGACCCGCGGATCCGGTACTCGTGACCGAGCTCGTGCATCCGGCGGTCGGCGAAGCCGACGACACCGCGAAGCGGCGCTACCTCGAGTCGACCGGGCGCCGGCGTTTCGTCCGGTTCTGGCGGGAGTTCGTGCGGCGGCGGCCGCTTGGGACGGCGGGCGCGGCGCTGATCATCGTCATGCTGCTGACGGCCGCCTTCGCCGATCGCATCGCGCCGTACGACCCGGTCGAGATCCGCTTCAGCGATCTCCTGCAGGGCCCCTCGTTCCAGCACCTGCTCGGGACGGACCCGTTCGGGCGGGACGTGTTCTCGCGGATCGTCTACGGCTCGCGGACCGCGCTGCTCGTCGGGTTCAGCGCGTCGTTCGTCGGCTGCACCCTCGGCCTCGTCCTGGGCGTGGTGGGCGCCTACTTCGGCGGGAAGGTGGATCAGCTCGTCCAGCGGCTCATGGACGTCCTCCTCAGCTTCCCGCTCATCGTCATCGCGATCGCGGTGGTCGCCGCGCTCGGGACCGGCGAGGACAAGATCGCGAACGTCATCGCCGCGATCACGGTCCCGATCATCCCCCGTGTCGCGCGCGTGGTCCGCTCGAGCGCGCTCGGCATCGTGAACATGCCCTACATCGAGGCGACGCGCGCCGTCGGGTCCGGCGCGGTCCGCATCATGTTCCGCCACATCGCGCCGAACGTGTTCGCGCCGTACCTGATCATGCTCACCGCGTTCCTGGGGCAGGCGATCCTCCTCGAGGCCTCGCTCTCGTTTCTCGGCCTCGGCGTGTTCGAGCCGACACCGTCATGGGGACTGATGCTCCGCGGCGCCGGCATGCAGTTTCTCGAGCAAGCGCCGTGGCTCGCGATCGCGCCGGGTGTGGCGATCAGCCTCGCGGTATTCGGCTTCAACCTGTTCGGCGACTCGCTGCGTGACGCGCTCGACCCGCGCCTGCGGACGGCCTAGCGGGCCGGCTTCACCGAGCTCTTCGCGAAGATCGCGTCGTCGACGTCGATCGGTGCGCCGGTCCGGACGGCGAGCGCGATCGCATCCGAAGGTCGCGAATCGACCTCGATCCGCTCCGCTCCCCGCTCCAGATACAGCGTCGCGTAGAACACCCCGCCGGTCTGAGCGGTGTCCGCGAAAGGTACGAACCCGGTGACTCCCACGCGCGCGACGCGCACGCCAAGCTTCTCGAAGGCCGAGAGGAGAAGGTCGTGCGTGAGCGGCCGCTCGTTCTTGTTCCCGGAAAGCGCGCTCCCAATCGCGGCTGCCGTGTCCGGGGCGATCCAGATTGGCAGGATCGCGCCTGAGTCGTCCTTGAGACTGACGAAGTGCTTCTCCTCGTAGAGACGGACCGACTCGACCGTGCAGCGGATCACGGAAGGAATCCTACGCGCGGGTTGCCATTCGAGCGAGGCGCTACGAGGACGAGGACAGAGCCTCGACCCCCGCGCGGATCGCGGCCTCGAGCTCACGCGGTCGCGCCGAGCCAATGAGCACGGGGATACCTTTGCGCAGCCGCAGCTGGACACCCTCATTGCCGCTGGTCATGTAGCCCCAGCCCCTGGGGCCGAGCCGAACACCCCAGCCGCCGTACTCGAGCAGCGGGTTGTACCGGCGCACCTCGAGACCGATGATCTCGCCGAACGCGATGCGCCGTGTCGGCCAGAGATAGCGGAAGGCGATGCTCACTCCGCCGTCGGTGACGTCGACGTCGAGATGCGAGAGCGAGATGAGAGACGCGACGAGCACCACGACGACCGGCGCGATCGCCAGGAGGAGCGCGTCGCCGGGACGGGAGAACACCACGGCGACGACCGTGACCCCAACGACGAAGACCATGGCCAGGAGCAGGAGTCCCATCAGCGCGCCGTGGAAGTGCTGCTCCTCGTGGTACCGGGTCACGTCCCCTTCCACACCGGCTTGCGCCGCTCGATGAACGCCCGCACACCTTCGCGGAAGTCGGCGCTCGTGTAGCAGAGCGCAACCAGATCCGCGGCCTCGTCGGGCATCATCCGCGCGCGGATCCGCCGGACCATCTCCTTCGTGGCGTGAAGCGTGAGCGGCGCATACGAGCCCAGCTGCTCGACGAGCTGGCCCACCCGCGGCTCGAGCGCATCCTCGTCTGGCACGACCTCGGTGACGAGACCGATCGCGCGTGCCTCCTCGGCGTCGATGAGACGCGCCGTGAAGACGAGCTCTTTCACGCGACCGAGGCCGACGAGCGCGGCGAGGCGCACGAGGTTCGCCGCGGAAAAGCAATTCCCCAGCGTTCTCGCCACCGGGACACCGAAACGGGCCGATGGCGCGGCGACACGAAGGTCGCACGCCCCGGCGATCGCGAGACCGCCGCCGACGACCGGCCCGCGCAGCGCCGCGATGGTGGGCACGCGCACGTCCTCGATCGCGCCGAGCCAGGCGTCCATGCGACGCTCGTACTCGAGCGCCTGCGAGGCTTCTTTGAAATCGACGAACTGCGCGATATCCGTTCCCGCGACGAACGCGTCCGCCGAACCGCTGATCACGACCGCCTTGACGGAGCCGTCCGAATTCGCGTCGCGGCAGATAGCGGCGAGCCGGTCGTACATCGCGAAGGTCATCGCGTTCCGGGCCGCGGGACGGTCCACGACGATCCAGAGCGCCGCCGCGCGCCGCTCGGTCCGGATCTCCTCGGTCATGCGCGAGCGATGATGCTCGCGCTCGCCAGATCGTCGACGTCGGCGTCGCTCCAGCCGAGCTCGCGGAGCACGTCGGCGCTGTGCTCGCCGAGCCGTGGCCCGGCGCGGCGGTGTTGAACGGGTGTCCGGCCGAGCCGCATCGGGGAGCCGAGCCCGCGGAGGGTCCCGAGCACGGGGTGCTCGAGATCGACGAAGAAGTTCCGTGCGAGGAGGTGTTCGTCGTTGAACACGTCTCCGTAGTCGGCGATCTCGCCGCACGGCACGCCCGCCTCGCGGAGGAGCGCAAGCCAATGCTCGGCCGGCTTGGTTCGGGTGACCTTCTCGATCGCGAGAATCAACGCTTCGCGATTTCGACGTCGTGCGTTCGCATCGGCGTACCGACCGTCGGTCTCGAGCGGACCGAGGCCGACGACCCGGCAGAAGGCCGTCCAGTTCGGCGGTGTCGTGGCGCCAACGATGAAGTGACGATCGGAGGCCACAACGGCCTGATACGGAGCGACGAGCTTATGTGCCGAGCCGGCCGCGCGGGGCACCTCACCGCTCCCGAAATACACGCCCGCCTCCCACACCGCGAGGGACACGGCCGATTCGAACATCGAGATGTCCACGAGCTGACCTCGACCGTCACGCTCGCGGGCGCGAAGCGCGGCGAGGGTCGCGATCGTCGCGTAGAGCGCCGCGGCGAGGTCCGCGATCGAGACACCGACCTTCACCGGCGCACCACCCTCTTCGCCGGTGATGCTCATGAGCCCGCTCTGCCCCTGCACGATGATGTCGAGGGCGGGCCGGTCGGCGTACGGACCGTCGAGTCCCCAGCCGGTGACCGCGACGTAGACCAGGCGCGGGTTCGCCTCGAGGAGCGAGGCCGGCGAAAGCCCCAGGTCGTCCATCGTCCCGGGCCTGAGGTTCTCGACGACGACGTCGGCTCGGCCCGCGAGCCTTATGAAGATAGCGCGGCCCTCCTCGCGTTTGAGGTCGATCGCGAGGCTGCGCTTGTCGCGATTGAGTCGCGCGAAGTTTCCGCTTTCGCCGGAGGCAAGAGGCTCGAGGAGCCGCGCGAGGTCGCCGGCTCGCGGATGCTCCACCTTCACAACGTCGGCACCGAGGTCCGCGAGCTGCATCCCGCAGTACGGACCCGCCATGTAATTCCCGATCTCGACCACACGGATGCCCGCAAGGGGCGGGGCGCCTAGCACGTGCCCCAGCGGTCGATCCGGTCCCCGCTCTTTCTCCACACGCCGGCGAGTGTCCCTTCGTAGCCCACGAACCAAACTTCGTTGCCATGCGTGAACACGCTTCGCAGAGAGCATGTCGTATTGAGATTCGCGACGGGACGGACCGCGTTGCCCTCGACGACCAGGGCCGTTCCGCCATCCCCGACCACGTAGGTGAGCGCACCGGCGCGCGCAGACGCACGGAGCTCGTCTTTCACACCGCTCTCGATCTCATGCCAGCGACCGTCGAAGCGGAGGATCACCCCGTCGTCGCCCGCGGCGACCGCCTCCGTCGGCGACGCTGCGGCGACGGTCCGGAGCGACGAGGTCGTCGCGGTGTCGAAGGGCCTCCATCCCGCCGGCTCAAGGCGGTACGAGACGCCGCCCGCGCCGACGGCCCACGCGGAACCACTGGAAAAGCCGACGACGCCGTAGAGGTCCTCGGTGATGCCCTTCGCGTAGTCGGACCAGCCGGCCGCCGTCTGGCGCAATACCGTGCCATCCGAGCCGACGACGAGCGCGCCGTCCGGCATCCGCGACAGGGCGTAGGCGTTGAAGACGCCGATGTCGTCGGCGCGGATCGTCTTGCCGAGGTCGTCGATGCTCACGACGCGGCCGAAGGAACCGACCGCCGTGACCTCATCGGCACCGCACGCCGCGGCCGCGAGCGAGCGCAGCGTCGGATCGATGAGCTCCCAGTGCTGGAGCTGGCGGTCGAAGCGTCCGATCCCCCCACCGTCGGAGACGACCCAGACCGCGTCGTCGGTCGCGCACCCCGCGGAGAGCGGCTGCTTGAACACGAGCGGTCCGGTGTCGGGCTCGGGGGTCGCGACCGGGGGCAGCGTCGGCGAGGCCGGCGGTGGCGTCGCCGTCCCGCGCGCGACCACGCCGAACGCCGCGCCGACAGCGACCGCGAGGACGAGCATGACCGCGGCGGCGGCGAGTGCCGTGCTGGTGCGAAGCGTCACCGGTGGAATCAGTCCATGGCCTCGAGTCTCTTTATGCGCTCCTCGATCGGCGGATGGGTGTCGAAGAGGTGGTCAAAGAACGCCGGCGCGTCCTTGAGCGGGTTGGCGATATAGAGGGACGCGGTCGCCTTGTTGGCCACCTCGAGCGGCTCCTTGTCTGCCGCGATCTTGCGGAGCGCGGACGCGAGACCCGGCGGGTAACGGGTCAGGAGCGCGCCCGAGGCGTCGGCGAGGTACTCGCGCTGTCGCGAGACCGCGAGCTGGATCAGCCCGGCGATGATCGGCGTCAGGACCGCGAGGGCTATCGCGATGACCGCGATGATCGCACCGGCGCCACCGCGGTCGCGGTCGCGACGACCGCCCTGCGTCCAGAAGAACGAGCGCCACATCCAGTCGGCGAGCAGAGCGACCGTCCCGACGAGGACGGTCACGAGGACCATGACGCGGATGTCACGGTTGCCCACGTGCGAGAGCTCGTGCGCGATCACACCCTCGAGCTCGGTGCGGTCCAGCTTGTCGAGGAGGCCGCGCGTCACCGCGATCGAAGCGTGCTGCGGATCGCGACCGGTCGCGAACGCGTTCGGCGCGGAATCATCGATCACGTAGATCTTCGGCGAGGGGATCCCCAGCCCGAGCGCGAGCGCCTCCACGATGTTCCGGAGCTGCGGCTCCTCGCTCGGCCCGAGCTCGCGGGCCTGGCTCTGCGCGAGGATGAGCTTGTCGCCGGCGAAGTACGACACCGCGGCGCTCCCGATCGATATCGCGAACGCGAACGGCAGCGCCGCAACGCCCGCGCCGGGCGCGAAATACTCTCCGACGAAATAGGCGAGCAGCGCGACGAGTGCCGTGAAGACGGCGATCAGGAGGAGCGTGCGCCAACGATTGGCGGCGGCCGCGTCGTAGATCGAAAGCCGCGCGGGGGTGGGATCGGTGGTCACGCTACTCAAAGGCTAGAGCCTCGCTAGAACTTCACCTGCGGCACCTCGCGCTCGGTCGCGTCGGCGAGCTCGAAATACTGCTCGGGCTTGAATCCGAACATGCCGGCGAAGACGTTCGTTGGAAAGGTCTGGAGCGACGTGTTGTAGTCGCGAACGTTCCCGTTGTAGAACCGGCGGGCGAAGGAGATCTTGTCCTCGGTCGCGGTGAGGTTCTCGGATAGGTCCTTGAACTCCTGAACCGCCTGCAGCTGCGGATAGTTCTCGGCGACCGCGAAGACCGACCGAAGGGCACCGGTCAGCATGTTCTCGGCCTGCGCGCGTTGTTCCGGCGACGCCGACGCGCCGGCCGCCACCGCGGCTGCGCGCGCTTCCGTCACCTTCTGAAAGACGGTCGACTCGTGCGTGGCATATCCCTTGACGGTCTCGACGAGGTTGGGGATGAGGTCGTGGCGCCGCTTGAGCTGGACGTCGATGTCCGCCCAGGCCTCCTTCACGCGCTGGCGCAGCGTGATGAGGCGGTTGTATGTGGCGATAAAGAAAAGGGCGAGCGCCCCGATGATGACGAGGACGACGACGATCTCCACGATCCCCTCCCTGGCCGCCCGAGGCTAGCAGAAGAACGCGGCGATTATCCGAGGAGCGCTTTGACCGCCCGGACGATGTGCACAGTGCTGATGCCGGCGTCGTCGAGCATCTCGGCAGGTTTGCCGGAGCCCGGCATCTTGCGCACCGCGAGGTGCCGGTAGTGCAGGTCGCGGAACCCGCGATCCGCGAGCGCCGCGAGAACGGCGTCCCCGATCCCGCCCTCCAGCCAATGATCCTCGACCACGACGACGCGACCACCCGTGGCCCGCGCCGCATCGGCAAGCGTGTCGGCATCGATCGGCTTGACCGTGTAGAGGTCGATGACCCGTACCGGAATGTCCTCGTGAGCCAGCACGTCGACGGCCTTCAGCGCTTCGTGGAGCGTGATGCCGGCCGCCACGATGGTCACGCGGTCCTTATTGGAGCCGCCGCGAACGATTTTGCTGCCGCCGATCGGGAAGCTCTCGCCCTTGTCGTAGATGATCGCCGTCTTCTCTCGTGTGGTCCGTAGGTACGTGATCCCTTCCCGATCGGCCATCTGCGCCACGAGCTTCGCGGTCTGATTGCCGTCCGAGGGGTAGAGGACCGTGCTGCCGAATACCGCGCGCATCATCGCCAGATCCTCGAGACCCATCTGCGACGGGCCGTCCTCGCCGATCGAAACCCCAGCGTGCGATCCGACGAGACGGATCTGCGCGCGCGAGATCGCCGCCATACGTATGAAGTCGTACGCGCGCGTGAAGAAGGCCGCAAACGTCGAGGCGAAGGGGACCAGGTCGACGACCTGCATGCCCACGGCCGCCGCGACCATCTGCTGCTCGGCGATGTACATCTCGAAGAACCGGTCGGGCGCCGTCTTCTTGAAATCTTCGGCGTGCGTCGAGTTGGAGACTTCCGCGTCGAGCACTACGACGTCCTTGCGCGCCGCGCCGAGGGCAGCGAGCGCTTCGCCGTAGGCCTTCCGGGTCGCGATCGGCTCGGTGTACGTCTTGAGCGCGAGCGACCCCGACCGCTGCATCGAGGGCCGGTCCCAGCGCTCGGGCTTCGCGACGGGGAACGTGCGCGAGCGACCCTCGCCGCCGAGCTCCGCGATCGCCTGCTTCGCCTGCTCGGGGTCGAGCGCCTTGCCGTGCCAGCCTTCCTTGTTCTCGATGAACGAGACGCCCTTGCCCTTCACGGTACGCGCGAGGATCGCGGTCGGCCGGCCGGCGACGCGCGCGCGGCTGTACGCGTCGTCGATCTCGGCGAGGTCGTGCCCGTCGATGACGATCGGATCGACCCCGAAGGCGCGGACGCGCGCGGCATACGAACCCATGTCCCACTCGAGCTCGGTCGGCCCGCGCTGACCCAGGCGGTTCACGTCGACGATCGCGGTGAGATTGGCGAGCCCTTCGTGCCCCGCATGATCGAACGCCTCCCAGATCGAGCCCTCCGCGGTCTCGCTGTCGCCGACGATCACCCATACGTGGTACGGCGCGTCGAAGACGCGCTTGCCGGCGAGTGCGATGCCCACGCCGATCGGCAGCCCCTGCCCGAGGGAGCCGGTCGCGACATCGACCCACGGAAGGATCGGGGTCGGGTGGCCCTCGAGACGGCTGCCGAACTTGCGGAATGTCATGAGCTCGTCGTCGGTGACCGCTCCCGCGGCCTTGAACATCGCGTACACGAGCGGAGAGGCGTGGCCCTTGGAGAAGATGAGGTGATCGTTTGCCGGGTTGTCGGGCTGCCCGAAGTCGTAACGCAGATGCCCGGCGAGGAGGACCGCGATCAGGTCCGCGGCTGAGAGCGACGAGGTCGGATGGCCTGAGCCTGCCGCCGTGGAACATCTGATGCTGTCGATGCGCAGCTGCCGAGCGAGGTCTTTATAGGTCGCGAGCTTCGTGTCGGCCTTTACCTCGGTGGTCACGCGTCCACGGTACGCCGCCGGCCACGCGGGCGCGAGGTAGATCCATGGCGCCCCCCTTTGCGCATGAGCTGGAGGACGAGCAAGACCTCGGCCCACATCCGGTACGGGCGCCACCCATCAGCGATCCGCGCGACCTCGGCGGAATCGGGCAGCGCGCGCATGCCATACGCGCGCTGGACCGCGAGACGCAGCTGCTCGTCCCTCGTCACGTCGTCGACGATGCCGGCGCCGCGAAAGAGGATGCCCTGCGCGAAGAACTCGCCGATGCCTCGGAGTGCGCGGATCTCCGCCAGGGCGCGCTCGACCGAAAGGCGCCGCAAGTGATCGCGATCGAGCGTTCCCTCGAGCGCCGCATCGGCGATGCCGTGAAGGCGCACCAGGCGCTCCGGGTCGAGTCCACGAGCGACGCGCAGTCTGCGCAATTTTTGAGGACGAGGAAACGCGTAGAACGAACCACCGTCGATCGCGAAGCGATCGCCGTGTTCCTCGGCCAGTCTCGCGCGCGTCGCACGCGACTGAGCGATGGAGCGGCGGTGCGAGCGCCGGCGCCGTTCACCTCTCCGACGATGCGCCCGCGTGGGTCCTGACGGAGGAGGACGGCGGCCGAGCTACGCCAGCCTTCGACCGGAAAGGCCATCACGATGGCGTCCGGTTCGGAGGGTGGGCTGGGCCAGCCGCCGAAGAACTCGCGATGAGCGCGCGAGGTCGAATGGGCCTTTCGGCGTCATCGTGAACCGCCTCACGGGCCTCCGATTGTGGCGTACCGTCTCCGGCGGAGGGCGAACATGGACATAGGTCTGTACGGGCTCGGACGGATGGGCGGGAACATGGTCACCCGGCTGGCCCGCGGCGGTCACCGCGTGGTCGCCGGCAACCGCAGCCCCGAGCCGGTACAGGAGGCGACGACGCACGGCGCCGTCGCCTCGAGCTCGGTCGAGGACATGGTCAAAAAGATCAAGCCGCCTCGCGTGCTCTGGGCGATGGTGCCGGCCGGCGATCCCACGGAGCACGCGCTCGACGAGTTCGCGCGCTTCGCCTCGCCCGGTGACGTGCTCGTCGATGGGGGCAACAGCTACTTCCGCGATTCGATGCGCCGCGCCGACAAATACGGCGCGCTCGGATTCCGCTTCCTCGACGTCGGGGTGTCGGGTGGGATCTGGGGGCTCGAGAACGGCTACTGCATGATGGTCGGCGGTCCCGCCGACGCGGTCGCGATCGCGAAGCCCGCGCTCGACACCCTCGCCCCGCCGAACGGCTGGGCGCATTTCGGAAAGAGCGGCGCGGGCCATTTCGTGAAGATGGTTCACAACGGGATCGAGTACGGAATGATGCAGGCGTACGGCGAAGGCTTCGAGCTGCTCCACGCGAGTGAGTTCGAGCTCGACCTGAAGAAGGTCTCCACGGTCTGGCTCCAAGGGAGCGTCGTACGGTCGTGGCTCCTCGAGCTCGCCGAGCGCGCCTTCGAGCAGGAGGGCAGCGACCTTCAGAACATCAAAGGCTGGGTCGAGGATTCGGGCGAAGGCCGCTGGACGGTGCTCGAGGCCGTCACGCACGGCGTGCCGATGACGGCCATCGCCCACTCGCTCTTCGCGCGCTTCGTGTCGCGGCAGGAAGACAGCTACGCGATGAAGGTCGCCGCCGCGCTCCGCAATCAATTCGGCGGTCACGCCGTCAAAAAGGAATAAGGCAGCTGGCCACCTCGACGCTGAATCCGCTGCGCGAGGGGCTTCGGCTCTCGCGTATCCCCGAGCCCTCGACGATCGTCATCTTCGGCGGCTCGGGCGACCTCGCGCAGCGCAAGCTCATCCCGGCCCTCTACAACCTCGCGCTGCAACGGCTCCTCCCAGCCACCTTCTCGGTGGTGGGCACCGCCCGAAAAGCGATGAGCCACGAGGAGTACCGCGAGGAGCTGCACACCGCCGTCGCGCAGTACAGCCGGACACGACCGTTGAACGAAGAGGTCTGGCGCAGCTTCGCGGAGCACCTGCACTTCGTGGCGGCCGCCGACGACGCCGGGTACGAGGAGCTCCGGCGCACGCTTGAGCAGCTCGACTTCGCCCTGGGCACGCACGCCAACCGGCTCTTCTATCTCGCAACGCCGCCATCCGCGTACAAGGCGATCGTCGAAGCGATCGGTGAGCACCGACTGCGTGGAGAGACCGGATGGGCGCGCATCGTCGTCGAGAAGCCGTTCGGTCACGACCGCGCGTCCGCTCTCGAGCTGAACGAGATCGTTCACACCGTCTTCCGCGAAGACGAGGTGTTCCGGATCGACCACTACCTCGGCAAAGAGACCGTCCAGAACATCCTCGTGATGCGCTTCTCGAACGGGATCTTCGAGCCGATCTGGAACCGGCAGTACGTCGATCATGTCCAGATCACCGTCGCCGAGACGATCGGCGTCGGGGAACGAGCGGGTTACTACGACCAGGCCGGCGCGATGCAGGACATCGTCCAGAACCATCTGCTCCAGCTCCTCGCCCTCGTCTCGATGGAGCCGCCTGCGGCGTTCGACGACAAAGCGGTCCGCGACGAGAAGGTGAAGGTGATGCGCGCGCTCCGCCGCATTGCGGGCGACGACCTGTCGATGAACGCGGTGCGAGGCCAATATGCGCACGGCTTCATCGAGGGCGACCCCGTTCCGGGATATCGCGAGGAGGCCGGCGTCGCGCCGGACTCGCGGACCGAGACGTACGTCGCGCTCAAGCTCTGGGTCGACAACTGGCGCTGGGAAGGCATCCCCTTCTACGTCCGCACCGGGAAGCGGCTGCCGAAACAGTCGACCGAGATCGCGATCCAGTTCCGGGTCGCGCCCCACCAGCTCTTCTCACGCGAAGCGCTGGCAGGCCTCGAGCCGAACGCGCTCGTCCTGCGGATCCAACCGGACGAAGGCATCTCGCTGCGGTTCGGCGCGAAGGTCCCGGTGCAGGGGATCCGCATTCGCGCGGTGAACATGGACTTCGACTACGGCGCGTCCTTCATGGTCGACGCTCCGGATGCGTACGAGACGCTCATCCTCGACGCGCTCCGCGGCGACGCGACGCTCTTCACGCGACACGACGAGGTCGACCAGCAGTGGGCTTTCGTCGACCCCATCATCGGCGGCTGGGCCCAGTCACCGGAGGGGCCCGCCCAATACGAGGCTGGGACGTGGGGACCGGCCGAGGCGGACGCGCTCATCGAGCGGGATGGACGGAAGTGGCGGAAGTCGTAGTGGTCGATCCGACGTTCTGGGGCGCGCGCCAGAGCGGCGTGGCTGCGCTCGAGCGCGAGCTCACGCGCCTCCGTCGCGCGCAGAGCGCGCACGCCCGCGAGCACGGACGCCCGATCGCGCGCGCGTCGGTCCTGAATCTCATCGTGTTCGCCGATCGCGAGGAGCACGCGCGCCGTGCGGCGCGAAGCATCGCCGACCTGGCACTCCGTCATCCATCGCGGGCGATCGTGGTGCTCGCGGATCGCGGAGCGCGCGAAGGCATTGAGAAGCGCATCGAGATGCATTGCCGGCTGCCGATCGCCGAGGGGGCGCGCCTCGTCTGCTACGAGCAGATCCTCGTTCGCGCGACAGGCGACGTCGACGACCGCCTGGCCTCCGCCGTGATCCCGCTTCTCGTTCCGGATCTTCCCGTCTTCCTGTGGTGGACCGGAACGCCGCGGCTCGGGTCGCGGTCGTTCGGCGATCTCCTGCGTCTCACCGATCGGCTCGTCGTCGACTCCGCGGACTTCGCGCAACCCCAAACGACGTTGCCCGTCATCGCGCGCATCTCCGACGAGGCACGCGGACGCTTCGGGCTTACGGACCTGAATTGGACGCGTCTCACACCCTGGCGCGAGATCGCGACAGCGTTCTTCGACGTGCCCGCCTGGCGGTTCTTTCTGGACGGTATCACCGGACTCCGTGTCGGTTTCGCGGTGGACATGGATGGTCGTGACATACATCCTTCGCAGGCGTTGCTCTTCGTGGGATGGCTCGCGTCGCGTCTCGGCTGGCGACCGCTCGAGACACTCGCCCCTTCGGAGGCCGGCGGACTTCTGTTCGCGATTGCGCGTCCCGACGGTGCGCGCGTCATGGTGCGCGTGCGTCCGCGGTTCGAGCGCGGGCTCGACGAGGGCGACGTCTCGGGGATCCGCATCCAGGCGATCAGCGGGCAACAGCTGGCGGAGTTCGTCGTGAAACGCCAGCCCGATCCGCGCCACCAGACCGCGACGGTCTTCCTGGACGGAGAGCGCCGGTGGGAACGCACCATGCCCCTTCCGTCGCCCGCGATCGTCGAGCTCATTGGTGAGGAGCTCTCGATCCTCGGAAGCGATCGAACCTACGAAAAGGCGCTCGACACCCTTGTCGAGCTCGCCTAGAGGATTAGCACACAAGTTGCGGACAGGGGACGACATGGCCAGCGAAAAGACCGGCGATGCTCGAGCGCACGCCGCGCCGCGGCTCCTCGCCGCGCGGTATCGACTCATCGAGCGCATCGATGAGGGCGGCGCGGGCGAGGTATGGCGAGCACGTGACGAGAAGCTCGACCGCGACGTCGCGATCAAGCTCCTCGGCCCCGACGCGGACGACGCCTTTCGCGCGCGTTTCGCGGACGAGGCGCGCCGCGCGGCGGCGGTCGTCCACCCGAACGTCGTCACCGTGTTCGACGAAGGGCGGGACGGCGCCGACGCGTTCATGGTCATGGAGCTCGTGCCGGGCAAGACGCTCCGCGAGATCGTCGCCGAGCGAGGACCGCTTCCCGCGCACGAGGTAGCTCGCCTCATCCGGCAGGTCGCCGCCGCGCTCGACGCGGCCCACGCAGCGGGGGTCATCCACTGCGACGTGAAGCCGGCGAACATCATCGTCGATCGGGAGGGCGTCGCGAAGCTCACCGACTTCGGGATCGCGCGCGCGGCGCGCGATCGTGACGAGCAAGAGCTCCTCGGAACCGCGCGCTACATCGCGCCCGAGCGCGTCGAAGGAGGACCGGTCACGGCGCGCACCGACGTCTACGGTCTCGGTCTCGTCGCGTACGAGCTTCTCACCGGCCGACCCGCGTTCGACGGCGCGACGAGCGAAGAGCTCGTGCGCGAGCGGCTCGTCGGACCACCGCCATCGCTTCGGCTCGCGCGCGTCGGCATCGACGACCGGCTCGACGCAATCGTCGGACGCGCTCTCGCGACGCTGCCGGACCGACGGTACGCGAGCGCCGGCGCCTTCGCGCGAGCGTTCTCGGACGTCGCCGACCGCGATACCGACCTCACCTCGTCGCTCGGGCCAGGCCGCGGGACCCGCACCGCGCGCACGTGGACGTTCCCGCGCTTCGACAGCAGTGTCGCGATCCTCGCCGTCCTCGCGATCCTGTTCGCGCTGTTCCTGTTCTTCTCGTCGTTCCAGCGAGGCACCCAGCCGACCGGTACCACGACCGCGCCGCCGAGCGCCGCCGGAGCAGAGACCCCGAACGTCGTCGGCAAGAAGCTCGGCGACGCGATCGGCATCTTGCAAGCGGCCGGGTTCGCGCGGGTCGCCTGGGACGTCGGCCAGGGGCCCGGCGGAGCATGCGCCGTGGTCCGCCAAGACCCGGCGGCCAGTACCACGATCGCGCGCGGCGCGACGGCGACGCTCTTTTACGTGGCGGGAAAGGACTGCACGAAGAAGGGAGACTAGGGCTGGGAGCGCAAACGGCGGCACGCACCGACACCGGACGAGTTCGCGAGAACAACGAAGACCGCTACCTCGTGCGCGAAGGCGGCAAGACGACGCTCCTCGCGGTGGCCGACGGCGTCGGCGGCGAGGCCGGGGGCGAGCTCGCGAGCGCCGCCGCGATCGACGCCCTCGCGGAGGGCTTCTTCGGGGCGGCAGCTGGCTCGATGGCGCCGGCCGAGGCGCTGGCGGCCGCGATTCGTGGTGCGAACGACGCGGTGCTGGGCGCCGCCGGCAAGAGCGGGCAGCCGCGCGCGGCGTCGACCCTGGTCGCGGCGGCCATCGCGGGTGGCTCCGCGGTGATCGGAAACCTCGGCGACAGCCGTGCCTATCTGCTCCGCGACGGAGACATCCGCCTCGTCACGGCCGACCATGCGGGCGAGTTCCAGAGCTCGATCACGAGATTCGTCGGCGACCCTCGCGGCGTGCAGCCGGACGTGTTCCTCGAGGCTCTCCGCCCGGGTGACCGTCTGCTGCTCTGTTCCGATGGACTCACGCGCCACGTCCCCGACGTCGAGATCGCATCGACGGTCCGACGTACCGATCTCGATCGCGCGGCCACCGCACTCATCGATCTCGCCAAGTCGCGTGGCGGCGAGGACAACATCACGGTCGTGCTCTACGCCGCCCGCCGCACGTTCGGCCTCGCCGACCTGCGCGACAACCTTGTGAACCTCGTCCTCGCGGTGTTGGTCGCGGCCGTCGTCGTGGGTGCGATCGCCGCCCTCGTCTTCGCTAGCGGCGCATACCCGATCGCGCGGTAGCGAGCAGCCGGGCAAATCGCGGCGAGCTGCTCCACGACATGAGCGCGGCGACAGCCGCTGCGACCACAAGCGCGAGAGCGAGACGGGCAAGGAGCGCGGATACCGAGAACGACGATCCGATCGTCGGATTGCAGACGAACGTGGGATAGAACGTGCACTCGTACGTCCACGTGGGAAGGATGAAGAACATCCCGGCCTGTGCGCCCGGAAACGGCTGTGCCGAAATGAACGGGTAGAAGTACGCGAACACGGCCGTCGCCAGGGCGAGATAGCCCACAACGAGGCGCGCTCGACCCGTCTCCCAGAGGTACGCGAGTCCGGCCGCGAGCGCGAGGAGATAGAACGGCAGCACGGTGAAGAAGTGATAGAAGAAGAGCACGCGTCCGATCGGGATCCAGGCGACGTACTGCACGAGGCCGGCGAAGACGACGATCGCGAGCGGGAGCGACCGCGCGCGGATCGCGGCGAGCGCGCACCACCCGAACGCGACGATGCCGGCCCAGAAGAGCGCGACGTTGCCGGCGTCGTAGATGTAGGCGTTGTCGCCCCCGCCCGCCGCCCCGAAGTACCAGTAGACGGGCTTCAGCACGACCGGCCAGCTCCACCAGGGTGATCCCGCCGGATGCGGCGCGGTCAGCCCCGAGTGGTACCAGTACATCTGCTTCGTGAGCTCGATGAGGTCCCAGCCGTAGGGAATCGTTGGCCCTCCGAACCAGCGCACGTAGCTCGCGAGGTAGATGCCCGCGGGGATCACGGCGAAGGCTGCGAAAAGGAGGAGCGCGTTCAGCCCGCGCCGGGCGAAGAGGTCGAGCGGCCCGCCGGCCCCGGGATGTCCCCGCTCGTAGGCGCGCGCGGTGACGGCGATCGACGCGATCAGCAGGCCGACGAGCGTGTACGCGCCGGCCCACTTCGCCGCGAGCGCGAGTCCGAAGAGCACGCCGGCGATGACAACGTCGAGCGTCGCCCAGCGTCGCGGTCGATGAGCCGCGATGACGAAGTACCACCCCGCGACGATCAGCGTCGCGACGTAGATGTCGTTCATTCCGATCCGCGCCTGAGCGAACATCGACCCGTCGATGACCACGGCGAGGCCGACGAGGCCGGGGAGTACCGCCGAGGCGAACAGCCGCCGCGCGAGGAGCACGAGAAAGAAGGCGAGGACCGCCGCGAACACGAGCCCCGGCAAGCGCCACGCAAGCGCATGACGGCCGGTCTCGATGAGATCGGCGCCGCTCGCGCCGGCGACGACGAGCTTGTCGCCCTCTCCGTCGACGCCGAGAAGAGTCCCCGTCACCGGGATGGAGGCGTACGGCGACGACCCGTGCGTCTCGACGACCACGACGCGTCCCTCGTCGAGCGCGTAGAGGAAGTCCGTGCGCGGAACGGTCGCGAGCGCGGTCGCACCGCTGGAGAAGCTGCCGGTGCGCGCATTCGCGAGGGAGACCGCGTCATGCGAGCCGCTCTCCAGGTCGAACACGTCGAGTGTCGGCCCGTCTGCGCGGGCGACGAAGACGCGGTTCGGGCCGAGCGCGTAAGCGATCGCCGTACCGGGGCGTCCTCCGGTGAGGGCGCGCGCCTCCTGCCCGGTGTCCGCCGAGATGACATGCACGATCCCTTGCGGGTCGAGGACGTAGAGCTCGGTGCCGTCCGTCTTCGCGGTGACGGCGACGGTCGCGATCGGCACGAGCAGAGGCTCCGCGTCGAGCGTCGTGTAGATCGCGAGCGAGGTCGGGCCGCCGACGATCACGCGGTCGCCGGCGAGGGACAGCGAGCGCGCCCCGGAGAAAGGCAGCTTCACCTGCTGGAGCGGGGTGTTGCTGGGGACGCCGGCGATGGGGACGACGACAAGCGCGTCGCCCGTCATGGCGATGATGCGATCGGCCTGGATCGCCAGCGCTTTGGCGTCGATGCCCAGCGCGCGGCTGGCCGCCGCACCGCCACGCGGCTCCACGACCAGCTCATTGTTTTCGGTGACGGATACGCGAGTGCCGTCGTTCCCAACCACGAACGCGGTCGGCTTCCCCTGCGGTGGGACGGGCTCGTGGCCGACCACGCGATCGTCGCCGAAAGCCAGGATGCCGAGGGCCATGATCTCTTTGGCGAGGTGCGGATGCGTCCATTCGTACGGCTCGCGCTGCGCGAGGAGCTCGAACGCGGTTCGGGCGTGGTAGACCTCGTCGAAGTACATCTCGCGCGGCCAGTCGAGGCGGTACCCGCGCGACGCGAGGACCGCCAGAGCGACAAGCGCGGCGACGGCGACATCGCGACGCGCCGGCAGCCGACCCGGACCGAGGCCGGCGGGAAGGACCCATGCGCGCTGCCTCGGCACGCCGACGCCACTCCACGCCGTGTCGCTCTCGAGCCGGGCATCGCCGCGGACCAGGCGCCACACCAGGTAGGCGACGGCTCCCATAATCACGAGAGCGATCCCGATCTGCCCCGCGCGGCTGAAGACGGTCGCTTCGATGATCTCGGGAACGCGGAGATCCACGTACTGCTGGTATCGCGTGAACGCGTAATAGAGGGACAGCGCGAAGGTGAGCGCGAGGACGACGTAGGGCACCAGCACCCGTTTGCGCGCGGCGGCGAGCGGCAGCGCGAGCGCGAAGACCGGAAAGAGGTACCGCTCGTGCGCGCGCGTCGGTAGGAAGTAGAACGCGAGGCCCGCGAAGACCGCACACGCGAGAAGCGTTGCGGTATCTCGACGCCACCAGAGCGGAATCGCCGAAACGACGAGGCCGACGACCAGCAGGACCCCGCCCCAGAAGAAGAGACCCGTGTCCAGCTTCCAGAAGTCGAAGAAGACCGACCATGCGTTGAACGCGTAGAGCGACGTGTACGGATAGGTCTCCGATGCGCTGCGGACCAGCTGGGCGAGCTCGGAGACGATGCGCGTTGGGTCGAGTCCCCAGAACGGCACGCACAGGACGTATGCGATCGCGGCGGCGGCGCCGATCGTGGCGCCGAGCGGGCGCCACCGCGCCTCGCGGATGAACTCGAATGCCGCGGCCGCCACGACCACCAGGAGCCCGATGCCGAACTGCGGCTTTACGAGCGCGGCGATCGCGCCGAGCGCGCCGGCCAACCACCATCGCCGCGAACCGGCGGCGACGACGGACCCGAAGAGCGGCAGCGTGCCGACCGCATCGACCTGCCCCCAGTACGGTCCGGCGAAGATCGCGCCTGGCCCCAACGACCACAGGGCGACAGCGGTGATCGCCGCGGCGCGCCCGGCCGTGCGCCAGAGGACCTGTGCGGCGAGAAGCGCGATCCCGATATCCGCCGGAATGCTGATCGCCTTGACGGAAAGGCGCAGCAGCTCGCCGTCGAAGAGCGCCCCCAGGAGCCACAGGACGTAGAGGAAGGCGGGCGGGTAGTCGCTGAAGTAGCCCGGCTCGTAGAAGCGGCCCGGGCCGATCTCCGCGAGGCGCTCCGCCCACGCCTGGAACGTGCCGACGTCGGTCGGGAACCCTTGCGCGCGGACCGCGAGAAGCCGGATGACCACGCCGATCGTTATCGCGGCCGCGACCGCGAGCTGCGCGCGGCGCTCGCCGCGCCGGGGGTCCTCGTTCATTGCCAATACTCGAACCGCGTGATCGCGATCGTCGCATAGATGTTTACAGCAAGCGAAAGCACGACCGCGAGGATGAGGATGACCGTCGGCCGGCGCCGCCAGATCCCGCGAAAGAGCCCGTCCCCGGTGAGCGTCAGCGCGACGAGGAACGGCTGCGCGTCGATGCTGAAGCGGTAACCGAACTGCTGGAAGCCGACCGTGCCGTGAAAGACGTCAGGCAGGAGCGCGAGAAGCGCCGCTGCCCCCGTGGCAGCGACGACGACGTCGCGGCGGACCTCGCGGAGCGCGAGGAACATCCAGAGGAACGCGGGAGTCGTGAGAAAGAGGCTCATGCCGATGAAGCGTGGGCGCAGGAAGAACGGCGTGCCGGGGATGAGATCGGGCGGCTCGAGGAAGATCGCTTGGAGCTGGCGCAGCAGATACAGCGGCGAGAAGAGGCCATGGTTGAAGAAGACGTCGCCCTGGGTGAGCCTCGCGTAGCCGTCATCGAGCGGTGTCCCCCATCGCAAGAGGTTGTACCCGACGTAGACGATCGCGAAGGGCGCACCGCCGGCGAGGACGCCGGCCAGCGACCGTCCGTAGCCGGTACCGCCCCTCCGCGCGCAGAGCAGCGCGAGGGCCGGCGCCGCGAGTGCGACGGGCAGGCGGGCGAGGGCCGAGATGCCGATCAGCGCGCCCACCGCGAGAGCGTTGCCGCCGCGCGCGGCGACGGCAAAGGCCAAGGATAAAAAGAGCATCGAGGCCGAGTGCGCCGCGAACCAGGCGCGGCCGTCGACGCTCGAGAAGAAGAGGGTCGTTCCGAACGCCGACAGGAGCGCGCCCGCGAGCGCGTACGTGCGCGGCGCGCCGTACGCCCGGAGCCCGTAGTACAGGAGGCCGGCGGATGCGCCGCCGGCTATCCGGGACGCAACGACCTGTGCCACCGCCGTCGAAAAGAACGGCACGAATGGAAGCGACAGGATCGCGGGCAGCGGCGGATAGACGACGCAGAAGCGCCCCGCGCCGCAGGGCAGGAGCTCGTTCAACCACGGCGGAGCCTCGGTCAGCCACCACCGGCCGTGGAGGAACGCGTCCGCCAGCCGGCCGTAGTAGTCGTAGTCGGTAGCGAGGCCGATTCCCGCCGCCACGTAGATCGCCGCCGCGATCACTCCGATCCAGATCGCGGCTGCTCTGTCAGACACGGTCATTCGCTATGAACACGCTAACCTTGGCCGCCAGTGCCCGCACGGCTCGACGGCCTCTCCTTCTTCTTCCCCGCACTCAACGAAGAGGACAACGTCGCGCCGATCGTCGAAGAAGCGTTGGCCGTGCTGCCCCGTTTTGCCGCCGACCTCGAGATCACGGTGGTCGACGACGGCAGCAGCGACCGGACCGGCGCGATCGCGGACGAGCTCGCGCGGAAGGATCCACGCGTACGGGTGATCCACCACGGCACCCGCCGCGGCTACGGCGGCGCGGTCCGGTCCGGCCTGCAGGCGGCGACCAAGCCGTGGATCTTTTTCACGGACGGTGACCGGCAGTTCGCGCTCGAAGACCTCGGGCTGCTGATCGCGGCGAGCGACGGCGTCGATGCGGTGGTGGGCTTCCGGAAGAAGCGAGCCGACCCGGCGCGGCGGCTCTTCGTGGCCTGGGTCTACAACCGCCTCATTCGCCTGGGGTTCGGCGGTGGCTGGCGGGACGTCGATTGCGCGTTCAAGCTCTTCAGGCGAGAGGTGTTCGACCGGGTCCCGCTCGAGCGCGTGCGCTCCGAGGGCGCGTTCTTTTCGCCCGAGCTGCTCATTACCCTTCGACGGGCGGGGATTCGTGTGCGTCAGGTCGCCGTGCGGCATTTTCCCCGGACAGCACATGAGCCGAAGGGCGCCTCACCGCGGGTGATCGTCCGCGCGATCCGCGATCTGATCCGGCTGCGCGCTCGCCTCTGGTTGCACCCGAGCAGCTAGCGCCGCTCGAGCCTCCAGATGTCCGCGACGCTCTCCCGCTCGCGGATGACGCGGGCTTGCGCGCCGTCGAGCAGCACGATCGCGGGTCGTGGGATCTGGTTGTAATTCGACGCCATCGCGACGCTGTACGCGCCCGCACCTGGGATTGCGAGGACGTCGCCTGACCGCGCCGTCGGCAGACGCACCGAACGGATGAGGATGTCGCCCGATTCGCAGTACCGCCCGGCGACCGTGACCTCTTCCGCCGCCTTCTCGCCGGCACGCGTGGCAAGCACCGCGCCGTACTCGGCGTCGTAGAGCGCGGGCCGGATGTTGTCTCCCATCCCGCCATCGACGGCGACGAACATCCGCACGTCGGGCACCCGTTTTGTGCCGACGACGCGATAGAGCGCAACACCGGCTCGCCCGACCAGGCCGCGGCCGGGCTCGACGTAGATCGTGACGCCGCGAAGCGCGCGATCCTTCCGCACCGGTTGCGCGACGGCGCGGGCGTAGTCGTCGAGCTCCGGCGCCTCCTCGGTCGCGCGGAGACGCACGGCCACACCACCACCCATCCCAAGCTCCGTGATCGTCGCGCCGGTCGCGGCACGCACCTCGTTCGCGAAGGCGACGAGCGCGCGCGCGAGCTCCCCGTAGGGCCGCGCATCGCGGACCTGAGCGCCGAGGTGCGCGTGGATGCCGACAAGGGAAATGCCCTTGACCTTTGCGATCTCGCGCGCCTGCGCGAGAGCTTCGCCGGTGGTGATCGGCGCGCCGAACTTGCTGTCGACCGTTCCGGTCACCAGGTGCGGATGCGTGTCCACCTTGATGCCCGGCGCGACGCGGAGCCACACGGCCTGCGGGCGGCGCCGACCGTGCGTGAGCCGGGCGAGACGCTCGATATCGTGCGCGCCATCGATGACGAAGCGGCCGACGCGCGCCGCGAGAGCCTCGGCGACCTCGTCGTCCGGCTTTGCGTTGCCATGCAGCTCCATTCGCGATACGGGGAACCCGGCGCGCCGCGCTGCCTGCAGCTCTCCCAGGGAAGCGACGCTCGCGTCGATGCCCTCGCGGGCGATGATCGAGCTGACGCCGATCAGCGCGCACGCTTTGACGGAATATGCCACCCGGACCGGTCGGTGGCGGAAGAAGGCGTCGACGTACTCGCGCAGGCTCGCACGGATCGTCTCGGCGTCGTACACGTAGAGGGGCGTTCCGTACCGGTCGGCGAGTGCAGCGAGATCATGCGTTCCGATGCGCACGTGCCCGTCGCGACCCACGGCCGTCCCGAGGGGCCAGACCGCGCGCTCGATCACGCGATCAGGAGTTCTGCTGTGGGTCGTCGGGCAGCGACTCGATGAACTCCTTGAAGACCGAGAGCTCGTTGTCGTCGCTCGACTCCGCGGTGATCGCCGACCGATCGAGGACCGTCTCGCTCACGAGGATGCGCGCCGAGCACCGCACGGCGAGGGCGATGGCGTCCGATGGACGGCAGTCCACCTCGATCTCCCGGTCGGCGATCTGCAGGAACACGCTGCCGTGGAAGACGCCGCCGCCGGACTCGTCGGCGACGAGGTCCTTCACCACCACACGGGTGATCTCGGCGCCGATCTTCGTGAGCATGTCGACGATCAGGTCGTGTGTGAGCGGACGCTCGCTGGTGATGCCGGCGATCCGCGTGGCGATGCTGTACGCCTGGTCGGGTCCTATCCAGATCGGCAGAAGCCGCCGCACGCCCTCGGCCTGCAGGAGCACCACGTGTTGGTTGGTGAGCACGTGGACGCGCACCGACTCGACCGAACACGGCACGAGCATCGTCACAAGCCTACCCGGTCGAAGCGCCGCGCAAGCCTCATACCGACCGTGCGTGCGCTAGCCGAAACGGAATCGACCCTGCTCGCGGCGCTGCCTGAAGAGGAGGAGCAGCAGAATCCCGGCAGCGAAGCCGAAGAGGTGCGCGAAATATGCGATGTTCTCGGTCGCCTGATGCGCGGTGAGCCGCAGCTCGGCGAGAGCGTCGATCACCTGAAGCACGATGAAGAAGCCGATCACGATCAGGGCGGGCAGCTGCAGGATCGTGATGAAGATCCCTAGGAACACGAGTGTCGACACGCGCGCCGCGGGGAACATCACGACGTACGCGCCGAGGACTCCGGCGATGGCGCCGGATGCTCCGACCATCGGCTCGGGCTGTACGAGTCCCTGACCGATCGCGGCGACGATCCCGCAGAGGATGTAGAAGACGAAGTACGGACCGCTCCCGAGGCGATCCTCGACATTGTCGCCGAAGACCCAGAGATAGACCATGTTCCCGATCACGTGCAGCCAGCCACCGTGCAGGAACATGTGCGTGATGAGCGGGACGAAGGTGGCGAGCGCGATGTTCCCCTGGGCGATCTGCGTGACGAATTCCTTCCAATCGAACGAATACCGGTCGTAGAAGGCCGAGACCGCATCGGGCTGCCGCATCAGCGTGAGGACGTAGAGCCAAACAAGGATGTTGGCGACGATCAACAGGCGGTTGACTATCGGCGTCTTTCTCGTCGGGTTCTGATCGCGAAGGGGGATCACGCGCGGAGCTCCGTCGCCACCACCTTGGATCCGTGGATCGTGAAGATCGTCCGCGAGCCTTCGGACACGTAGAACGCGCTCGGCTCCGGAAGGTTCGGCGGGAGCGGGAAGCGCGCCATCTCTCCACCGTCCCGGTTCATCTGCACGACGACCCGATTCGGCGCGTCGAGCAGGTAGATGGCGCGCTGGACGTCGATGGCCTGGATCGCCGTCGGCTTCACCGCAGGCCCGGTCCACCGCGGCACGAAGTCGACGCGCGACGCGGTGAACGAGGTCGTGAGCCGCCGGAACCGCAGGATGTCCCCTTGAGTCGTGATGATCCAGATGTCCTGGTCGACCGCGATCGATCGCCCAAGACCGGCCGGGATCGGGTCGGTCAGGTAGGCCTGAGCGCGCTGGAAGCCTGTGCCCGGGAACGACTCGTGCTTCCAGACCTGGCCGCTCGTCGCGTCTAGGACGTAGAGGTTCGCGACGAAAACGGCGAACGCGTCTGCGGTCTTCCAGGTCGACGAATCGTCCGGCGTGACGTCGGCGACGCCGGGACCCTCGACTCGCCAGACCTGCTTCTGGTCGTCGAGCGAGTAGACCACCTCATTCAGGCTGCCCACCAGACGCGGCGCGCCGACGCCGACGGTTCCCTTCGTGAGCACCGGAGCGACCTGTGTGGGATCGCCGAAGATTTTCCAGAGGCGGCCCGCACCGGGATCCGCGGCATAGAGCCCGTTCACGTTCCCAACGAGCGCCGTCGGTTTCGCGTCCGGCGCGATCGGCCGGCCATCGGGACCGGTCACGCGCGCGAGATCGACGATCACGCCCGTGATGAGATCGTCCAGCGCCGCGACCTGGTCGCGAAGCGACGCGATCTTCGTCTGATCCGCCGCGGTCGAGCGCGCCGCCTCCTCGAGCATCAGTCGAGCGTGGTCGATCTTTTGCCTGGCCAGCGGGGTGTCGGGAGGCTTGCGATCGGCGGCGCGCTGCGCGGCCGAGATGTCGCTTTCGATGCTGATGACGGCGAGGGCGTAGTCGCCCTTGACCTGGTTCGACTGGAAGTCCCGGTACGCGGCGACGCCGATGCCGCCGGCCACGAGCAGCAGCAGGACCGCAAGAAGCGAAGCGGCACGACGCTGGCGGCGCGAGCGCGAGCGCGCGGTATCCGGACGGCTGGGAAGCGGTGGGGCGCGCCGCGGCATGAGCTCGAAACCGACGGCCACGGTCTTTCCCATCGCTTTTGCCGCGGGAGCCGTCGCCGCGCCGATCGCCTGCGCGACGCGAGGACGCCGCCGCCAGACCGACTCGAACCGCGAACGGATGCCGTCGGCGATCAGCACCTCGGTGGGCTCCGTCCGCTCCGGCTCGGGCTGAACGCGGCTTGCCGCGGCGCTCGCCGCGGTCACCTCGATGAAGATCGCCGCGACGCTACCGACCACGCCATCGGCGACCGCGCGGTTGTTGATGTGCTCCGCCGCCGCGCGCGGGTGCAGGGTGATCGCCGCGTTCTTCAGCGCTTCGGCGCCGAGACCTTCGACGAGGCCGCCGGATGCCAGGATGAGCGTGTCACCGGGTTCGATGCTCTGGCGCCACACGTCCGGCAAAACGTCCGCGACGCCACCCAACGACTCGGCCTCGCGCGTCGTGGTGCGATGGACGAAATCCGCGAGCTCTCCCGGCTCGTCTCCAGGAAGAAAGAGCCGCGCGCGCCGCACGAGGAACACCTGGGCGGCGCCGATGCGGGCCGCATAGAGCTCGTTGTTGACGACCACCGCGCACGCGCAGTGGAGCGAGACGCGTCCGTGTTGATCGCGAAGGCGCTGCGCGGCGCGGCGATTCGCCTGCCGGAGCGCCTTGCGGAGCGAGACCTCGATCCCGGCCGAGAGGTCGTAGTAGTACTCCTGACGAGCGAGGTCGGCCACTTCCTTCGCGACGTCGCCTCCGGTGTTCCCGTGCTGCCGCGCGACCTCGCACAAGAAGTAGAAGCGGCCCTTCGTCCGCAGCGTCGCGCCGAGCGTCGGCTCACTCGCGACGATGACGTCAGGCGTGCCGGGCCGCAGCTCCGCGGTGGTGCCGATCTTCGTCGCGAGGCTCAGCTGTCGCATCGGTGGCGAGTTTAGTTACGTGACGCCGGCACGGAGCGGATCTTTGCGATCCCGCTCCGCGGCGCGCGCGACGCAAGCTCAGCGACAAGCTGCTCCTCGCGGAGCCGGATCTCCGCCGCCCATTGCGCGGTCGGGACGGCCACAACGAGCGTCTCCTCATCCATGCGCACCGCTGTCGTTCGCGTTGCGTCGGGGCCGATGACACTGCACGCGACGGACGTCCAGGCGCGCATCGCGTCCGCCTTGGCGACATCGCTGTCGAGACGGAGCGTGCGCAGCGCCCTGGCGATCGCCGCGGCGAGCGGTCTCACTGGGGCCGGGTGATCTCTGTCACCGTCGCCCCGCGCCGCAGCGCCTCGGGGATGCTCGTGAGCACCGCCGCGGTGAGGAGGGTCTGCGCGCCATCGGGAAGGGCGCGGCAGAGCGCCTCGCGGTGGGCGGTGTCGAGCTCGGAGAGGACGTCGTCCAGCAGGAAGATCGGCGGCTCACCAACGTGGGAACGGATCCACTCGGCCTCGGCGAGCTTCAGCGCCAGCACGGCGGATCGCTGCTCGCCGCGTGACGCGAACGTCGGGAGTGGCCGCTCGCCCGTGGCGACGGCGAGGTCCTCGCGGTGCGGACCGACGAGCGTCGTGGCCTGCCAGCGCTCGCGATCGTGCTTTTCCGCGATCAGTCGGCGATAGCCTTCGGCTCGCTCCTCCGGGATCGACGCCTGCACCTGGGCCGCATAGGCGACGTCCGGGGTCGGGTCCGCGCCGAGGGCCGCCGCGGCCGCGCGGAATGCCGGACGAAGCTCCCGCACGGCCACCTCGCGGCGCAGCGAGATGGAGGTCGCGAGCCGGACGAGCTCCGTGTCCCAGAACGCGATCTCGCTCTCCGAGACCGGTTCGTCGTCGCGCCCCGCGCGAAGCAGCGCGTTCCGCTGCGTGAGCACGTTCGCATACGCACGCACGTCGGCGCGATGCGCGCGGTCGACCTGCGCGACCATCGCGTCGAGATAGCGGCGCCGGGCCGATGGCGCTGAGGCGAGAAGATCGGTGTCCTCGGGGAAGAACGCGACGACCGCGACCTTGCCCACGACATCGTCCGCCCGTCGAGGGGCACCGTCGGCCGTATAGCGGCGAGGTCGCCGGCGGACCGCGACGGCCGGTGCGAAGAGGGTCACCTCCAGGCGAGTCTTCTCCGTGGCCATGCACGCGTCGATCGCCACCCGCGAGACCGGAGCGCCCCACCGGATCATTTCGCCATCGTCGCCGGCGCGCGATGACTCGCCCCGCGCGACCAGATGGACCGCCTCGAGGACGTTGGTCTTCCCCGCGCCGTTCGGACCGACGAAGGCCGTCACGCCGGGGGCAAGGTCGAGCGTCCGGTCCTCATAGCTGCGGAAGTTCTCGAGCCCGATCGCGGCGACGCGCATGCCCGGCGAGCCGGTGCCTAGGCCGGGATGCGAAGCGGCATCACCACATGAAGATAACTGTCATCGCCGACGATCCGGACGACCCCGGGCGCGAGCGGGCCACCGAGCTCCAGAGCGACCTCCGGCGCGGAGAGGCTCGAGAGCGCGTCGGCTACGAACCGCGAGTTGAAGGCGATCGTCGTGGCCTGGCCCTCAACGGTGGCGTCGATGCGGCCGGTGTTGTCCCCGACCTCGGCCGCGTTCGCGGTGATCACGAGCGGGGGATCGCTCGATGGATCCACCTGGAACCGCAACATGTTCGCCGCGTCGCGCGCGAAGTAGGACGCGAGGCGTGTGGCTTTCAGGAGCTCCTCGCGCTGGGCGAGCACCCTCGTTGAATGGCTCGTGGGGATGACCTGCTTGTAGTTCGGGAACTGTCCTTCGATGATCCGCGAGACAAGGTCGGCCTCGTCGGTATGGAAGATGACCTGGCTCTTGTTGGGAGTGACCAGGATATCGACGGTGCGGTCCTCGCTGTCGTCGAGGATCCGCGCCACCTCGAACAGACTCTTGGCCGGGACGATCACCTCGATCGATGGGTCCACTCGGTCGAGCAAACGTGCGTGTCTCACCGACAGCCGGTACGGGTCGGCGGCCGCCATGGTGACGAGATCGCCGGCGAACGTCGTGAGCACACCGGTGAGGACGGGTCGGCTGTCGTCGGTCGCGGCGACGAATGCGACCTCACCGATCATCCGGCGCAACGTCCCCTGCGACATCCGCGTGGTGGGCTTCTCGGGAATCTGCGGAATGATCGGGAACTCTTCCGCATCCATGCCTTTGATGTTTGCTTCGTACGGACCGGACTTCAGGTGGACCGTCTTGGTCCTCACGTTGAGCGAGAGCTCGACGTTGCCTGACGGAAGCGAGTTCACGAAATCGATGAAGAGTTTGGCCGGCACGGTAATGGCGCCTTCGTCCTCCACTTTCGCGGGGACCCAACAGTTGATCCCGACCTCGAGATTCGTCGCCGTCAGACGGAGACGACCCGCGTCAGTTCGGAGAAGAACGTTGCCGAGGATCGGCAAGCTTCCCCGGGTGGACACTCCCCGGCCCGCGATCCCCAACCCGTGCGCAAGGTTCTCTTGTAGACAAACGACCTTCACGCGACCCTCCCCGCTCGTACCCAAGAAAGATAGATACAACCAGTAGTGGCGGTAGTAGTGGTGTGGACTATGGGGCTTCCCTCACGACGCCGTGCTCAAAACGGTTGGGGACCGACTGTCGATGGACGGAGAGGAGCGGTGGATACCCGAGAGCGGACGGTCTGACAATACAACACACGTCGCAGAACTGAACATGCGCATGCCAGACATGTCCACAAAATGGGGCCTTTATCCACACGCCGGGCTGCCTTATCCACACTCGCTTGCCTGCACCGGGCGCGCGTCGACCGGCGGCCGGTCGGGGTCAGTCGGCGTAGAGGAGTTCGCGAAGTGCCCCGACATCCCTGCGGAAATCGTCGTTGTCAGCCATCTCTCGCTCGATCTTCTCGCAGCCGTGTAACACCGTCGAGTGATCCCGCCCGCCGAGGGCTTCGCCGATCCGAAGGAGGGGTGCCTCGGTCTCTTCGCGCATGAGGTACATCGCGATCTGGCGCGGAACGACCACCTGCCGGTCACGCGCCTTTCCCTTGATCTGATCGAGCGGCACGCCGTAGTAGCGCGCCACGGTCTCGACGATGCGCTCCGGCGAGAGGCTCTTGCGGTGCGGGTTATAGAGGAGGTTCTGCAGCATCTCCTGCGCGAGCTGTGTCGTGACGGGAACGGCCTGAAGCGCGGCGTACGCGGCGATCCGCGTAAGCGCGCCTTCGAGCTCGCGGATGTTTGAGACGATCCGCTGCGCCAGGAAGTCGATCACCGGCGGCGGCACGGCGACGTTTTGCGCCTCGGCTTTCGCGCGAAGGATCGCGATCCGCGTTTCGAGATCGGGGGCCGAGATGTCGGCGGTGAGTCCCCATTCGAAACGAGAGCGCAGGCGGTCCTCGAGCTGCGTGATCGCCTTCGGCGGGCGGTCGCTCGACATCACGATCTGCTTGCCCTCTTCGTGGATCGCGTTGAAGGTGTGGAAGAACTCTTCCTGAGTACCTTCCTTGCCGGCGATGAATTGGATGTCGTCGATGAGGAGGACGTCGATGCGCCGGTAGCGCTCGCGGAACTCCTCACCCTTCTGAGCCCGGATCGAGTTGATGAATTCGTTGGTGAACTTCTCGCTCGTCGCGTACGCGACCCGCTTCTTCGGGTGGCGCGCGATCACCGCGTGTCCGATCGCGTGCATCAGGTGCGTCTTTCCGAGACCCGATCCGCCGTAGACGAAGAGAGGGTTGTAGCTGTGGCCAGGCCGCTCGGCAACCGAGAGCGCCGCAGCGTGCGCGAGGCGATTGTTCGAGCCGACGACGAAGGTCGAGAAGGTGTAGCGGGTGTTCAGAAGCGCCCCCGCTTCGCGCCGCTCCTGCCCGGTTGTCTGTTGGCCCGCGCCGCCGGGCGACGGCGAGCCCATTCCCGGGGCCGAGCTGGTGCGCGGGGCCGTCGACGCCGCGCCCGAGGTCGTCACGAACCGTACGTCCACGGTGCGGCCGAGCAGATGCTGGAGCGCGGTGCGCACCTGGGGTCGAAACTTGCTCTCCAGCCACTCACGCGCGAATGCGTTCGGGACGCCGATGAGGTACACGTCGTCCTCTTCGGAGATGACCTGCGTGTCCTTGAACCACGTGTCGTACTGAGCGCGCGACAGTCCGACCTGCAGCTCACCGAGGGCGGCCGTCCAAAGCTGTTTGAGGTTCAACGGCTCCCCTTCTTACGCACGTGTTCCAAGACCGCTCCCCACAACCGTCACGCCATGACCGCCCGACGCCACACCGAAGGGAAAGACCGAGGATCCGACGACCTGTTTTGGAAGCCCGCGAACTATACCCCAAGGAGAAGCTGCCGGGTCTACTGCTATGCTCGTCTGCACACACCGTCGTTTTTTGATCGTTTTGTTGCAGCGGGAGAAGGGACTCGACCTTGAAGCGCACCTATCAACCGAAGACCCGCCGACGTGCGCGTGTGCACGGATTTCGCTCGCGCATGAGGACGACCGGCGGTCGTCGTGTGCTCGCCGCGCGCCGCGCGCGTGGCCGCAAGCGCCTCACCGTCGTCTAGCGCCGCGTCATTCGTGGACGCCGCGCGTCTGCGGCGGGACGCGGACATCGCCGCGGTGTGGAGCGAAGGAATGAAGATTCAGCATGCGATGTTCGCCCTGCGCGCCCGACCGAATGGTCTTGAGGCGATCCGTCTCGCGGTCGCCGCGCCACGATCCCTCGGGCGCGCCGTCGCGCGCAATCGATCCCGTCGCCGGCTCCGCGAGGCCTTCCGTCTCGCGATCGCCGAGCTCGAGCGCGGACCCGGTTACGACGTCGTGATCGTGACCCGCTCCCATGTCGCCGCAGCCCCGTTCGCGGATCTGCGGACGGCCGCGGCGACCGCGCTCGTGTCGCTCACTCGCCGCGTGAGGACCGCGTGAAGGCCGTTGTCCTGGCTGCTCTTCACTTCTACAAGGCCGCGGTAAGTCCCATGCTGCCGCCGGCCTGCCGGTACACGCCGACCTGCTCGGAATACGCCATTGAAGCCGTCGAGCGGTACGGCGTCGTGCGCGGAGGCTGGCTCGCAACGAAGCGCCTGTTCTCGTGCCACCCGTGGAGCCGGGGTGGCTACGACCCTGTGCCGGAACGGCGAGCTGGCTGATGCCCCCGATCGTCACTGAAGTATGGAACGCGCTTCTTGTCTATCCCCTCGTCAACCTGCTCGTCCTCGCCGATTACTTCGTCCACGACTTCGGCTTCTCCGTCGTGATCGTCACGGTCGCGATCCGCCTCGCGCTCTTCCCGGTGTTCCGCGCGCAGGTGCGCTCGTCGCGCGCGATGCAGGAGCTCGCTCCCGCTCTGAATGACCTCAAGAAGAAGCACGGGAGCGATCGCGCGAAGCTGCAGCAGGAGCAGATGAAGCTATACCAGGAGCGGGGCATCAATCCGATCGGTGGGTGCCTCCCCATGGTGGTGTTCTTCCCTGTGCTCTTCGCGATGTACGCCGCGTTCCAGCAGGTCGGCGGCCTCTCCGGAGCCCACGCGCTCACGGTCGAGCAGCTCAGGGACACGGTGTTATGGCCCGTCCTCCGCTTCACGGTCTCCGACCTGCCACCGAACGCGACGATCGATCTCACGGCGCACTGGCTGCCATGGGTGAAGAATCTCGCCGAGCCGGATCTCGCGTGGTTCGGACTCATCGGCCCGCTGCCGATCATCTCGTCCCTGTTGCAGCTGGTCGCCTCGATCCAGGCATTGCCGCGAAATCCCGCTCAGACCGACGATCCCACGCAGCGGACGATGCAATCGATGACCTACTACCTACCGCTCATCACGATCGTCTTCTTCAGGACGTTGGCGTCGGGCGTGTTCATCTACTACATCACGACGACGATCTTCCAGATCATCCAGCAGTACTTCGTCATGGGTTGGGGTCAGCTGCCTCGCTTCATTCCGCCGCTCGCGAACATTCCGACGCCCGCGGACAGAACGATGCGGGCGCGCGAGCAGGCGGCGATTGCGGAGGCGGAGCGCGACATGGAGGAGCCTGAAAAGGTTGCGGTGTCAGGGCGAAACGGCAACGGCGGTGGAAGCCGCCGACGCGGGAGGAGGAGAAAGCGATGAGTCCGGTTCGTGGGGAGGAGTTCACCGGCCGTTCGGTGGAAGAAGCGATAGAACGGGGGCTGCGGGCCCTGGGCAAGAAGCGCACGGACGTCGAGTACGAGGTGCTCGAGAAGGGAAAGCCGGCGAACGTACTGGGCATCGGGGGCGAAGACGCCCGAGTGCTCATCACGTTCGTCGAAGAGGAGGCGCCGCCCGAGCCGGAGCCCGTGATCGACGAGGCGGAGGTGCCGCGCCGACCCGACGCGATCCGCGAACGAGAGGAGCGGCGCGAGGAGCGCGAGGATGCCGAGCGCGAGGAGTCGGCCCCCGCGCTGGCTGAGGACTTGGCGGCCGGCGCCGAAGTCCTTCGGGATCTGCTGGCGCTCATGGGCGTCGAGGCGGAGGTCGCGCTTGACGACGGGCCGCGCCACGAGGGCATCGAAGTCCTGGGCCCCGATCTGGGCGCGCTCATCGGCCGCGGCGGCGAAAACCTCGTGGCTCTGCAGCAGATCACGTCCGCGATCACGTCGCGTCGCGTCGGCCGGACGGTGCACGTCCCGCTGGATATCGAGGGCTATCGGCAACGCCGGGAGGAGCAGCTTCGCGAGATCGCCCTGCGTGTCGCCGGCCGCGTCCGCACGAGCGGCCAGGCTGTGACGCTCGAGCCAATGCTCGCGTACGAGCGGCGGATCGTGCACCTTGCGGTGCAGGACACGCCGGGGGTGAAGACGGAGTCAGTTGGCGTCGATCCGAACCGCCGCGTCGTGATCAGCTCGACCGCGCCAGGCGCCCGCGGACCGGCGCCGTTCCGCCCGGGACCTCAGGGCGGATTCCGCGGGGGAGGAGGCCCGAGCCGCTACGGTCCGCGGCGCGGCTTCGGCCCGAGACCGGGTGGATACCGCCCCGGGTCGAACTTCGGTCCGCGAGATCGACCCTAAATAGCCCCCTCGGGGGCCTTCCAGAAGCGCGGTTGAGGGCGCTAGCGTTCGAGTCCTCGTATGGATGTCAACTGGGCGCCCTCGCGCGTTCGCCGTAATTTCCGGATCGACACGTTCAGCGCGATCTGCGGGGGCGTGTACATCTCCGTGCTCGTCACCTTCATGCCGATCGTCGTGCGCCGGCTCGGCGGATCCACCATCGACGTCGCGATCGTGATCGCCGCGCCCTTCGTCGGGCACTTGCTCTCTCCCATCTCGGCCTACCTGCTCATGGGCTTCCCGCAAGTGCGGGTCGTCGCCGGTACGGTGACGCTGGCTCGCGCGACGTTCCTGGCGGGCGTCCTCGTCGCGGCGACGCCGCTGATGCTCGCGATGACGACCGTCGTCACGTTCGTGATCAGCGTCGCCAACATCAGCGCATACACGGCCCTCATGCACGGGATCTACCCGGATCGGGAACGTGCGTCGGCCATGGCCAACGTGCGCATCGGCGGCGCGATCGCGGGGATCGCCGCAGCCGCGGTGGCGGGCACGTTCATCGACGTCATTCCTGCGGCGTGGGTCTTCGCCGCAGCCGCGCTGGTCGGCCTTCCCGGGGCCGTCGCCTTCTTTCTGGTCCGCTACGACGGCGCCGCGAAGGTCGCCGCTCGCAGGTCGCTCCCGACCATCGCGCGCGACGTGTGGGCAGACCACAAATACCGCCGCCTGCTCCTGTCCTTCACGGTGTTCGGGATCGGCAACCTCATCAATGTCGCGGTCTACCCGATCCTGCTCGTCGACCACTTCAACGCGTCAAACTCCTTCGTCGGCGCGATGAGCGCGGTCTCGTCGGCCACGATGATCGTGGCGTACCTCGTATGGGGTCGGATGATCGATCGCGGGTCGTCGATCCGCCTGACGCTCCTCAACACCGTCGTGACCCTGCTCGTGCCGATCGGCTACATCGCCGCAGCCGATGTGTGGCTCCTCATTCCCGTCGCGATCGTTGCCGGAATCGTCAACGCCGGCGGCGAGATCACGTTCTTCACCAACATCGTGCAGATCGCGCCCCGGGACAAGATCGGCGAGTACGCCACCGCCCAGTCGCTCCTCATGGGCCTCCGCGGCACCGCGGCCCCCTTCGTCGCGGCGGGCCTTCTCGCCGTGGCGGACCCGCGCGTGGTCCTCCTCATCGGAGTCGTCTTCATGACGGCCGGGTGCGCGATCATGGCCGGCGCTGTGCGCCTCCTCGCGCCGACGGCGATGCCCAGCGCGCGCGTCGCGATAGAGAGCCCGGCCGACTAAGCGCGGAGCGGAACCCCGTTCGCGCGCATCGCGCTCGCGAACCGGTCCGCGATAAGCTGGTAGCCCTCGTCAGACGGATGGAATCCATCCTGCGAGACCGTTGCGGTCGAGACGAGAGCCGCGCTGCCCGTGAAGAGATCGACGACCTTGACGCGCGCCGGGTTGCGGGAGGCGATCCTCGCGATCGCGTCGTTGTACCCCTGGATGCCAGCGAGGAGCCGCGCTTTGTCCACGCCGGCGTAGACCGGCACGGCCCGAAGGTCAGGGACGTCGCCGACGAAGATGGTCGCGCTCGTCTTCGCCACGAGGCCGTCGACAATCTGACCGAGTGCGTCCGCGAACGACGCGGGCTCGATCGTCGCGTTCAGGTCGTTCACCGCGAGCCAGACCGAGACGACGTCCGGCTTCTGCGCGATCGCGCCCGGCAACTGCTGCGCGACCGCCTGCAGCGCGAGAGACCCCGAGACTCCGAGGTTCGTGTAGGGCGGCGAGCCCGCGGGTAACCGCGATGCCACGAGAGCGGGCCACGATCCGTTCGCGGGATCGCTCGCACCCACGCCGACGGTGTCGGACGCGCCGACGGCGACGTAGCGCACGCCCACGGTCGCGGTCGCCGGTGCGGTCGTCGCCGGGCTCGTCGATGTCGCCGTCCGCTCGGGCGTTACCGAGGGGCGCGCAGCAGGAGCGGCGGCGCACGCCACCACGAATGCCGCGCAGATCACGGTGAGGACGGCGACCTCACTTCTCCACATCAGTACAATTGTGTTGCCCGTAGGGGCCACGGGGATGCGTGGTTTCGACAGGGCAGGCAGACGGACCGCCGCGAGCCGAGGAACGCCGTTCCTCCTCGTTAATCCGAACGGCAGGCAGACAACTGCCAACACTTCTTACGCTCTCGCTGCCTAGTCAGTGAGACGTCC
>DASPWX010000115.1:0-12620 GCA_035637615.1 Bathyarchaeia archaeon
CCCCACACCACTCTAACGTCGGCGTCCACCAGGAAGCAGGCAGACAGACGACGTCGAGCGCCTCAGAAAGGACCCAAACACTCGGGAATACCGGCCCGGCCCCTGATTCCGCCGTCGCGGCCGAAACCCTCTGTTCGCGCCGGGGTCCCCCCGGCCTCGGACGCCTCGGCCGGCTCCCCAGCGCGCGGGGGCCCTCGGCGGTGCCAGCGTGCGTCGGTTAGAGGAGGTCTTCCCGGTCCTCTCGCTTGAGGCGGTCGACGACTGTCTTCACCTCTTCCGACCGTTCCTTCGTGGTGATGAGGAGGGCGTCCGGGGTGTCGACGACAACGAGGCCCTCGACGCCAACTAGCGCGACGGTCTTCCCCGGAGCCCAGACGTAGTTGCTGTGGGAGTCTTCGGCGACCAGATCCCCAGAAGCCCAGTTGTCCGCCTTGGAGACGATCTCGGAAAGGCGCGCCCAGGAGCCGACGTCCTGCCAGCCGATGTCGGCTGGCACAACTGCAACGTTGTCGGCCTTCTCCGCGATCCCGTAGTCGACCGTGGTGCGGTCCGTCTCCTCCCAGACTTCGGCGAGCACCGACTCGTAGCGCGGCGAGCCGATCGCATCGCGCAGCGCGGTGATCGCCGCGGCCGTCTTCGGAAGGTGCTTCTCGTAGGCCTGGACGATCTCCTCCACCCGCCAGACGAACATTCCGGCGTTCCAGTAGTGCCCACCCGCGGCGACCATCCGCTCGGCGGCGTCGCGTTTGGGTTTCTCGACGAACCGCTTGACGGCGCGCACCTCGACGGGCGCCTCGATGTCGAGCTTGTCGGCCGCCTCGATGTAACCGAAGCCGGTGTCCGGTCGCTCCGGCGTGATCCCGAGGGTCACGAGGTGCCCGCGCTCGGCCGCGGCGGTCGCCGCGATGAGGACCTTACGGAACTGCGCCCGATCGCCGACCACATGGTCCGATGGGAGAACGGCGACGACGGCGTCGGGGTCGAAAGCCGCGAGGGCCGCCATCGCGAGCGCGATCGCCGCGGCGTTGCCCCGCGGATACGGCTCGACGACGAGGTGGTCCGAGGGCAGCTCGGGCAGCTGCTCGTGGATCAGCGCGCGGTGCTCCGGGGGCGCGACGACAAAGATCCGTTCCCTCGGAACGAACTCCGAGACACGGTCGACGGTGTCCTGCAGAAGGCTGCGCTCGCCCAGAAGGTCCAGGAACTGCTTGGGCCGGTCGCGCCGGGAAAGCGGCCAGAGGCGCGTCCCGGCGCCGCCCGAGAGGACCAGAACGTAGAGCCGCGGCACCGCCGGGCCTAGCGCCCGAAGTAGTCGAGCCGCATGGCCTGGCGCGCCTCGTGGAGCGTCGCCGCCGCTTCGCGCCGCGCGCGCTCGCTGCCCGCAGCGAGGATCTCGTCGACGAGGCGAGGCTTGGCCTCGAGCTCGGCGCGTCGCTCGCGGATCGGCGCGAGGAATCGCTCGAGCGCGGAGAGCAGGAGGCGCTTCACCTCGACGTCGGCTACCTGCCCGGCGCGGTAGCGGGTCTTCAGTTCGTCGACCTGTGCCTTGTCCGGATTGAAGGTGTCGTGGTAGACGAACACCGGATTCCCCTCGACTCGGCCGGGCGTGTCAGCGCGGACGCGATTGGGATCGGTGTACATGCGCATGACTTTCCGCTCTACGGTTTTCGGGTCGTCCGCGAGGAAGATCGCGTTGTCCAGGCTCTTTCCCATCTTGTCCCGGCCGTCGGTGCCCGGAAGGAGACCCATCTCGGGGATCAACGATTCGGGCACCGGGAAGATCGGGGCGAACAGCTCGTTGAAGCGACGCGCGATCTCCCGCGTGAGCTCGACGTGCGATTCCTGATCGCGCCCGACCGGAACGAGGTCACCCTTCACGATGAGGATGTCGGCCGCCTGCAGCACCGGGTAGCCGAGAAGGCCGTAGGTGGGCTGCGCGAGTCCATGATCGCGCAGCTGATCCTTCAGCGTCGGGATGCGCTGGACCCGAGGGACCGAGATGAGCATCGAGAAGAGAAGATGCAGCTCCGGGATCTGCGGTACGAGAGATTGCAGGAAGTAGTTGACCTTCTCCGGATCGACGCCGACCGCGAGGTTGTCGATGACGTCGTCGCGGATGTTCTGCTCGATCTCGCTCAGGCGATCGAGACGGGTCGTGAGCATGTGGTGGTCGGCGACGAGCAGGAACGTGTCGTAGGAGTCCTGCAGCTTCACACGGTTGGCGAGCGTGCCGACATAGTTCCCGACGTGGAGCTTTCCGGTCGGGCGATCGCCCGTGAGGATGCGCTTCCGCGTCGTCTTCGCGGAAGGCGATGGCTGGCCGACAGCAGTGGCCTGAGCGCTCATGGGAGATGCGATGGTACAGGCAGCACGCGCGCGAGCTCGTCCGCGACGAGCGTCCCCACCTCGTCTCGTTTGCCGACGAAGAAGTGGTCGACGCCGTTCACGGTCGCGATGCGCACGTGCGGAATCGCGGCGCGGAGCTCCGCGGCGTTTCCGAACTGGTCGTTTTCCGCGGCGACGATGAACGTGCCGTCGGGGATCTTCGGCAACGCGCGCGGCGCGAAGGTCACATCCTTCGTTCCGACGCCGACGAGGGCGACCGCGTCGGCGCGCCCGCCGCGCTCGAGGAACGCGAGTACCTGGAAGGCGCCGAAGCTGTATCCCACCAGGCCCAGCGGTAGCTCCGGCGCCAGCGTTCGCGCGTAATCGACGGCGGCCTCGACGTCGTCGGTCTCGTGGCGGCCGCCGGTCCACTCGCCGGCGCTCGCGCCGACGCCGCGGAAGTTGAAGCGCAGCGCGTACCACCCGCGCTCGGCGCACGCCCGTGCGATCGCGGCCATGATCGGGGTCCGCATCGTGCCGCCATGCGTCGGAAGGGCGTGCGCGATGACCACGATCGCGGTGGGGTCGACATCGGGGATGCGCAGCGTCGCCTCGAGCCGCTCGTCGATGCGCCGCGCCTCCTCACGCATGACCGAAGTCTGCGGGAACCGCCGCCGCTAAGACGCTGTATAGGCTTGCGACATGCGGCCGCTCGTCGCGCGACTCGGCGTGCTCGCTCTGGTCGCCGCGGTCGCTTGCCAGGCCGCTCAAGCGCCTGGACCGTCGCCGAGCCCGGGTGCGAGCTCCGTCGCCGCGAGCGCGTCGGCGACGCCTGCGCCTTCGCCGACCGTGAGCTACCCGTCGCGCGAGGGCACCTGCGCGATGCGCGTGAGCGAAAGCTTCACGCTCGCGAACGACCTCACCTGCGCGGGTGATGGGATGGTCGTCGTCTCCGACAACGTGACGGTCGATCTCGGCGGGCACACCCTCACCGGCCCGGGTATGGGCCCGCAGACGTGGCCCCTTCCCCAGCTCGACAGCGTCGGTGTTCGGGTCGGCGGGCACACCGGCGTGACGATCCGCAACGGCAAGACCACGGCGTTCTCGACGGGGATCTACTTCATCGACATGGTGTCGAGCTCGATCGAGAGCGTGACCACGCTGCGGAACCGCTTCGGCTTCTACATCCACGCGTCGCAGAAGATCACCGTCAAGGACTCCGATGTCGAGTTCAACATCTACGGGTTGCACCTCCAGAACTCCGACGACTGCGTCCTGGTGAACAACCTGCTGGCCCGGCAGACGTACAACAGCCCTGGCGGCTACGGGCTCTACCTCTACGCGAGCTCGCGAAATCGGGTGACCGACAACACCATCGACTCGAACATCAACTGGGGCATCTGGTTCAGCGACGCCAAAGAGAACGTGATCTTCCACAACAACGTGGTCGGCAACAATCCGCCGGTCAGCGACAACACCGAGGGATCCAACGTCTGGTACGACAAGCAGACGAAGGAGGGCAACTGGTGGGCGGACTACAAGGGCAAGGACGCCGACAACGACAGCATCGGCGACACGCCGTACCCGATCCTCGGCCCGGGGGGAATGGTCGACCCCTATCCCTTCGTCGCGAAGGACGGCTGGAAAACCAAGCGCCGCTCGACGATCGACCACTACGAGCCCGCAGCCGCGCGCCCGCCGCGCGGCGTCACCATCGTCGCGCTCGTCGGTGGCGCCGTGCAGTCGATGCGCCCCGGCGATACCCGGGCGAGCGCGATGCTCGCCGCGGACTCGAAGAACGTGCGGCAGATCGCACTCGGCACTGACGAGCGGACGGTCTACTCGTCCGTCGACAGAGTGGTGGTGGCGCAGGACGTCGTCACCGGCGAGACAAAGACCAAACAGGGCGTGACCGTGGACGGGGTGGTGGCTGCGAACCGCGATGGACACTCCGTCATGGTGGTCGGAAATACAGGTGCAGAGCAGATCGACCTCACGACGGGACAGGCCGAATACTTCGACTACCACGGCTCGGCCGAGTCGCTCGCGCCCAGCTACAAGCACAACCACGTCTTCGTGGCGACACAGGGTGGGATCGACCTTCTCTACCTGAACCTCGGCGGACGGACCCCGTACACGATCCCGCTCGACGGCGAGCCGACCGCGATGGTCATGGCCGGGTCCGGCACGCGCATCTACGCGGCCATCGCGGGCCGGCGCCTGGTCGACGTCGTGGACACCGAGCAGTACGCCGTCGTCGACCGCATCGTGACCGACGTCTTCCCCACCTCGCTCGCGATCTCGCCGCGCGAGGACACCCTCTACGTCGGTTCCCCGAACGGCGCCGAGGCGGTCACGATCCGCGATCGGTCGGTCGTCTCCTCGGCGGCGTTCCTCGGCTCGGTCGTGGATCTTGCGGTATCGCCGAATGGTGACCAGCTCTACGTCGCCCTCGCCGGACTCGACCACGCCATCGCCGTGCTCGACGCGCCGCATCTGCGTGTCGCGCATGTCATAGAGCTCGACAACGACCCGAGTCGCATCCTGGTGGCGAGCTACTGATAGGAGCGCATCGCAAGCCGCCTCGCATGCGTTAGACGGGCGCAGTGGGACGGACGGCGGCAGCCACCGTAGCGCGCGAGCGCGCCCTCCTGCTCGTTCGTCTCGCAGCGATCGCCCTCGGCGGAACCCTCGTGCTGCTCGCCGGAGTCGGCGCCACCTCCCTCGCCGCGCTCGTCCTGGTGCTCTATCTCGCAGCCGCGGTCAGCGTGCGGTACTACCCCCCACTTCAGAGGATCCCCTTCGTCGTACCCGTGCTCGACCTCGCCGCGGTGACGGGACTCGTCTTCGCGCTGCCGCTCTCACTCGGTCCATGGATCCTCTACGCGTTCGCGATCGGCGTGGCGGCCCTCCGTTCTGGGCCCGTCGGCGCGGTCGCGGCGACGGCTCTCGCCGTCGTCGGGTATGACGCGACGCTCGTCGTGCGGGGAGAGCAGGCCCGCGCGACCGACCTCTGGCCGGTGCAGGCGCTCATCGCGATCGGACTCGTCATCGCCGAGATCGTGTGGGCCCTCGGGCGCCAGGACGTCGATACGCTTTGGTCGCGCATCCACGCCCGCGCGCTCAGCGGACTCACCCGCCAGCGCGAACCAGACGAGGTGCTTCGCGCGCTCGTCCACGAGCTTGCCCGGCTGCAGAGCGTGCACGGCGCATGGGTGTGGGCGCTCGGGCCCGACCAACGACTGCGGACGACGGTCACGACCGGCGCAGCGCCGCCTGCCGAGATCGTCGTCTCGGCCGAGTCCATGCGAGCGCTGCAGGCTCCGTCGCCGCTCGAACGCATCGTCCCGGACCTGACCGGCCTGTCGATCCCCATATCGGTCGACCCGCCACTGACGGTCGGAGTGGCGCTCGGCGCGATCAAGGAGGAAGACCGCGCCACGACCGCAGGCGCGATCCACGACCTCGTCGGCGACGCCGCCTCGCTCCTATCGGCGGCGTTCGAGCGCACCCAGCGTGAAGCCGAGCTGCGCACCCTCGATGACGCCGCGCGAGCGATCGCGGAGATCGACGGCGAGCGCACGCAGGCGGGCGTCCTCGCATCGACCGTGCTGGGTGCCGGACGGATCGCGAGCGGGCGGGCGGCCATCGTCCGCCCGTCGGATGGCACGGTCGTCGTCGGCGATCTTCCGGGCGGACCAATCGCGGAGCTCGCCCGCGACCGCCGCCTACCGGCGATCGTCAGCGCGAGCGCCGTGCCGCTCGCGGCACGGACCCTGGTGGACACGACGATCGCGCTCGTGACCCTCTCGGAAGGCCGCGTCCTCGCCGCGCTCGGTCCGCCGGAGGTGCTGAGCGTGCGTCTCGAGTCCCTCGAGAGCGTCGCTCGCGCGGCGCGCGACCGGCTCGCGATCCTCGCCGAACGAGACGCTCTGCAGCTCGCCGCGACCGAGCTCGGCCGGGACGTCCAAAGCCTCGGGGGTGCCCTTCGCGCGAAGGAGGACGCCCTGACCACCGCGGTGCACGAGCTCCGCAACCCGCTCACCGCCGTGCACGGCTACGCGACCCTCATGTCACGGAACCTGCAGGCCGTGCAGGGTCAGCTGACCCAGCTCGAGCGCCTGATGGCCGACCTGTTGAGCGCGGAGCAGCAGACGCCCGGTGACGAGGCGCCGGTCGATGCGGCGACGGAAGCGCGCCAGGCCATCGCCCGCGCACGAATTCGTGGTGCTCGGATCGACCTCGACGCACCGGCCGAACCGGTGCGCGTCGCGATCGGTGAAGCGCGTTTCGCGCAGCTTCTCGACAACCTCATCTCCAACGCGATCAAGTACTCGCCGACGGGCGAGCCGATCCTCGTGTCGATCGCGGTCGAGGAGAGCGTCGGTAAGGTCAGCGTCATCGACCATGGAACCGGCATCGCGGCCGAGCATCTGGCTCGCATCTTCGACCGCTTCTATCGCGTCGGCGGGACTGCCGATGCGGTCGCCGGGCAGGGCCTCGGTCTCTCGATCTGCAAGGAGATCGTGACCGCGCACGGCGGCAAGATCTGGGCGGAAAGCGATGGCGCCGGCCGCGGCAGCACGTTCGCCTTCACGCTGCCGCTAGCAGTAGCTGCTCCTACGACCTAGCGCGGCGGGTCCTGTCCCTCGGGTGCGAGCAGCGCCGGCGTCTTCTTCGCTCGGCCCCTCGTGGGATCGCTCTGGACCGCCGTTTAGGGGCCGCTCGCTCCGAGGACCCCGACGCTGCTCAACCTGCTTCGGCCCCCGCTCAGCCCGCCGTGCCCATATGTTTTTGGAAGAAACGAACGACTTTGGGCCAGGCGTCGGCGCGGTTCTTTGCTTTTGCGAGTCCATGTCCTTCATCCTCATATCGGAGGTACTCCACCTCTCGACCGCGCGCGCGAAGGGTCGAGACGATCTGCTCGGCCTCCTGCACGGGGACGCGCGGATCGTTCGCGCCGTGGATCACCATGAGCGGCGCTTCGATGCGGTCGATGAAGTTGATCGGCGAGATCGACTCGAGGAAGTCGGCGTCCTTCTCCGGATCGCCGTACTCCGCCGCACGGAGCGGCCTCCGCCACGCGGCCGTGCGCGCGAAGAATGTCTTGAAGCTCGCGATGCCCACGATGTCCACGGCCGCCGCCCACTTTCGCTCGGCGCAGAACGTGATGGCTGCGAGCGTCATGAATCCGCCGTACGAGCCGCCGATTACGCCGATCCGATCGGCCGGCGCGATACCGGACTCGGCGAGCCACGCCGCGGCCGCATCGAGGTCGCGCACTGAGTCCATGCGCAGCCGCACGTCGTCGAGCGACATGTACCCGCGGCCGTACCCGCTCGAGCCGCGGACGTTCGGCTGGAGCACGTTGAATCCGGCGCCGACGAGCGCGACCGTGAGCGGGTTCCAGAGCGGGCGCGCCTGACCCTCAGGACCGCCGTGCACCTGGACGACGGTCGGCCGTGGACCTTTCGGCGCGCCGCGCGGACGCAGGAGAAACCCTGGGATCGTCCGCCCATCGAACGACCGCCACGACACGAGGTCGTCCTCAGGAAGCCCCTCGGACGAAAGGCCGGCCATCTGCGGCGGCACCACGAGATTCGCCGGACGACCGGGCGCGGCGACGTAGACGGCGGACGGCGCGTCGAACCGGGCCCACGCGACGGCAACGGTGCCATCCGGCGCCACTGCGAGGCTGTTGCCGATGAGATCGGTCGCGAGGTCGCCCGGCGGCAGTCCCGCGATCGCCAAGTCCGAGCCGTTCGAAAGGAGTCGGACCTCGGAGCGGCCATCGATATTCAGCGCGTAGGCGACCTGCTGGCCTGCGATCTCGAGCTCGTCGACGACGCGGTCCGGCGCAACGAGATAGCGGAACGATCCGTCCAGATCGATCCGCGCGATCCCGGTCAGGTCGCGATCGCGGTCGGAGAGCGCGAGAACGCCGCCCGCGAATCCGTGCGCTGAAGCGTGCATGGCAATTGGCGCCTCGGGTGTGAGCCGCCTGGTCGAACCGTCGCGCTCGACCAGCGACAGGTGGTTCTGATCGCCGCGCGCCCGGTTGGTGGTGACCACGACACGGCCATCGGGGAGGGCCGTCGCTCCAAAGCCGGTTCCGTCATGACGAAAGCGCAGTTTCGGCGTACCACCTTCGCTGGGGAACTCGTGCAGATCGAAGAACCTCTCGTCTCGCAGATTGGCGAACACCAGGACGCCGCGGCCGTCGGGGAGCCACTCGACGACGTGGTGGATACGATCGCGAACCGTCGAAAGCCGTCGCGCCTCGGTGCCGTCCGCCTTCATGACCCAGAGCGCCCACCTTTCGTCGCCGCCTTCGTCGGCGCCGTACGCGATCTTTGTTCCATCGGGCGACAGGCTGTAGGCGCCCACGCGATCGGCCTCGTACGAGAGGCGTTGCGGCACGCCGCCGGCCACCGCAACGCTCCAGAGCTGCATCGTTCCGGTGAGATCGCTGACGTAGTAGAGGGTCCCCGCATCGGGGGAGAGCGCGAGACGCGAGGCGCCGCGCGCGTCGAGGATCCGTATCAGAGAAGGGGGCACCGCCGGAGTCTTGCACGGCGTCGTGGAGAATGGGCCTCGGTGGGTGGTCGCGGGCTCGCGGCGGGTATGGTCTTCGGGCTCCTCGCGGGCGCCTGCGCATCCGGCGGCGGAATCGTCGGGCGCTCGAGTCCGTCGGTCGGCCCGGCGTTCACCGAGACCGTGATCCAATCAGGGCTCATCGTCCCGTGGGAGGTCGCGGTCGCCAGCGACGGACGCATGTTCGTCACCGAGCGGCCCGGCACGATCAGCGTCTTCGAGAGCACCGCCGCCATGGCCAAGCGAGTCGCGTCGGCGCAGGTATCGGGAGTTCGCGCGATGGGCGAAGCCGGCCTGCTCGGCCTCGCACTCGACCCGGACTTCTCGAGAAATCAGCTCTTCTACGTCTGCGCGTCGCGCCTCGACCAGGGCGAATGGCGGAATCAGGTCCTGCGCTACCACGCATCTGCGGACGCGCTCACTGTTGATACGACGATCCTGCGTGCAGGGATCGTGGCAAGCGGCCTACACGATGTGTGTCGCATGCGGTTCGGGCCGGACGGGAAGCTCTGGATCGCCACGGGCGACGGTGGCCAGCCGGCTCGCGCGCAGGACGCCACCTCGCTCAACGGAAAGGTGCTCCGCATAAATTCCGACGGCACCGTGCCGAGCGACAACCCGGTTTTGAAGGGGCAGTCCTCACCCTCCGCTGTCTACGCGCTCGGGCTGCGAAATCCGGGAGGCCTCACGTTCCAGCCGGCGACCGGGACCTGTTTTGTCGTCGATGCCGGCGACCAGACGCAGGACGAGATCGACGAAGTCTCGGCGGGCGCGAACTTCGGCTGGCCCACGGTGCTCGGACCTGCCGGATCGAGTCGCGGCTTCGCCGATCCGGCCTGGAGCTCCGGCGCGCCGTCACTCGCCGTCGCCGGAGCGGATTTCCTCTCGGGTCCGGGGTGGGGTGCGTGGACAGGGTCGCTCGTCGTCGCGACGCTGAAGGAGCAGGATCTCCGGCGCTTCAGCGTCGAGGAGACACACGCGACCGAGCGCGAGATCCTTCTCGATCAGAAATACGGACGCCTTCGCGCCGTCACGTCGACCCCTGACGGTTCGCTGCTCGTGACCACAAGCAGCGGGAGCGGGGACCGGATCGTGAAGATCACGCCGTCGCGCTAACGACGCGCGAATCGTCCATCCGAAGTCGCGACGATGACTCCGCGGATGACGAGACGGGCGAGATGCGAAGACAAAGGGCCGGAGTTGATGCCGACACGTCGTGCCAGCGCATCGGGGCCGGCGGGCGAGCTCGCGAGCGCATCGAGGATTCGCGACTCGAGGTCATCGCGGTCTGGCGCGCGCACGCGCATCGCCGCGCCGAGCGCATCGAGCAACATGGCCGGGCCCGTCAACGCCTTCGCCGCACCCATAGCGATCAGCGCGTTCGCACCGGCAGACGCTGACGCGCCGATGGGTCCCGGCACCGCATAGACCGGACGCCGAAGTCGGCGCGCCTCTTCGGCGGTGATGAGCGCTCCGGATCCGATGGGTGCCTCGACGACGACGGTGAGGTCGCCGAGCGCGGCGATGGTCGCGTCACGCTGCGCGAACGTCCATTTCTGCGGAGGCGCATCCGGGGGGAATTCCGAAACGAGGGCGCCGCTCGCGCGAATCGCGTGCGCGAGCCTTCGCCGCCGGCCGCGCGCGTCCCCGAGATACGACGCGATTCCCGCCCCGAGCACGGCGACCGTCTTACCGCCGACGTCGAGCGCGCCCTGGTGCGCGGCGCTGTCGACACCCTGCGCGAGCCCCGAGACGACCACGAGCCCCGCCTCGGCGCAGGCCGAGGCCAGCTCGCGGGCAACCCGCGCGCCGTACGGCGTCATGCGTCGGGTTCCGACGATGCTGACGGCGCGCGATGCGAGAGGCGCCTGTTCGCCGTCCACCCACAGGGGGTCCGGGGGAGAGCGAAGGTCGAGAAGGCCGGGCGGGTAGCGCGGATCGGCCGGACCGATACCGATCACGGATCGGAGCGCAGGAGCAGCGCGAGCGCGACATCCTCGGCGCGCAGGGAATCGCTGCCGGCGAGATCGGCCGCGGTCCGCGCTACGCGCAGAACGCGGTGATATCCACGCGCGGAGAGCCGCCGCGCCGCGACCGCTTCCGCAAGAAGACCTTCGGTCTCAGAGTCGGCGGCGCAGAAGCGCTTCACCTCGGACACGGTGAGGTCGGCATTCACGCGCCGGCCGGTCGCGGCGAGGCGGCGGCGCATCCGCTCCCGTGCCGCGAGCACGCGCTCGCGCACGACCGCGGAACGTTCGCGTCCGTCGTCCCGCAGGCGCTCGAAGGGGACGCGCGGAACATGCACGCGGAGGTCGATGCGATCGAGCAACGGACCCGAAAGCTTGCCGCGATACCGCTCGATCTGCTCCGGTAAACAGCTGCACTCGCGCTCGGCATCGCCCCAAAAGCCACAGGGGCATGGATTCATGGCAGCGACGAGGAGGAACCGTGCCGGGTACGTCGCGGCGCCGCCTGCGCGCGAGATGGTGACAGCGTGCTCCTCGAGTGGCTCGCGCAGCGTGTCGAGCACGCTTCGCGAGAACTCGGCGATCTCGTCCAGAAAGAGGGCTCCGCAATGCGCCAAGCTGACCTCTCCGGGACGCGGCGGCGATCCTCCGCCGACGAGCGACAGGTGTGACGCGGTGTGATGTGGCGCGCGGAACGGACGGGCGGTCAGCACAGGATGACGCGGATCGGTAAGCCCGGCGACGCTGTGCACCGCGCTCGCCGCGATGGCCTCGACGTCGTCGAGCGGTGGGAGGATCGATTCGAGAGCTCGCGCGAGCATCGTCTTCCCGGTCCCGGGTGGCCCGACGAAGAGCAGGTTGTGCCCGCCGGCCGCGGCGATCTCGAGCGCGCGCTTCGGCGTCTCCTGGCCTGCGATGTGCGCGAGGTCGACTGGATGCGGTGGTGCGTCCGCGCGCGGCGGCACCGCAGTCGGAGCAGCTTTCGCGCGACCCTCCAGGTGCTCGACCACGTCGCGGAGCGACGCGAAGCCGAACGCCTCGACACCGCAAGCGGCCGCTTCGCTCGCATTCGCGGCCGCGACGAGCGCCTGGCTGACTCCGCGCGTCGCGGCGTAACGGACGCGAGGCATCGTCCCGCGCACGGAACGCAGCGCCCCGTCCAGCGCGAGCTCGCCGAGACAGAGCGCCGTGACGTCCACCCGCAGCTGCCCGCTCGCGCGGAGGATGCCGAGCGCGATCGCGAGCTCGAACCCGGTTCCTTCCTTGCGGCGTTCCGCGGGCGCGAGGTTCACCGTGACCCGACGGAGAGGGAACTCGAAGCCTGAGTTCCGCACCGCGGCGCGAACGCGCTCGCGGGCTTCCTGCACCGCCGCGTCGGGCAACCCGACAACGACGAGCGCCGGCAGGCCGTTCGCGACGTCGACCTCGACGGTGACGAGCGCCGTCTCGAGACCCCAGAGCGCGCACGCGGTCACGCGCGCGACGGAGCGCGCGGTCGCTGGCCGGTCCGGCGCGGTGATCGCGATGACGGCAGAGGCTGCGGCGGCGCCGCTCGCACGGGCATGGGACGATCGGCCGGTACCGGAGTCCTATCCGGTCCGTCAAACTAGGCTGCGTTGAGCTGGCGGGTGGCCCTCGCGTTGTTCGGGCTCACGCTTCTCACGCGTCTTCCCTTCGCGACGACGAACCTCTATGCCCCCGACACCGTCCTCTACGCGCGCGGCATGGAGCTCT
>DASPWX010000116.1:0-20337 GCA_035637615.1 Bathyarchaeia archaeon
GAGCACCCGATGCTGCAGCTCCGGCGCCTCATTCGAGACGATGAGCGTGTCGCTGCAGCACCCGATGACGTCAAGGTTCAGCACCGCGACGAGGCTCTCGACGCGGCCGGGCGCGACCGCCATCTGGGCGATGTACGCCTCCGAGCCGTACAAGCCCTCCTCCTCGCCGGCGAAAGCGACGAACACGATCGAGTGGTTGAGCGACGAGCGAGATGCCACGAGCGCCCGCGCGACCTCGATGGTGACCGACGGCCCCGAGGCGTTGTCGTTCGCGGCTTGGAAGACCGCGCCGTTCGGATCCGTGCCGACGCCGTCGAGATGACCGCCGACCATGACCGCCCGCGCCGCGTTGTTCGGGTCCGGCGCACGGAGCACCCCGACGACGTTGATTGCGTCGACGTCGTGGATCGCCGTGAGCGACATGCTCATGCGTACTGTGGTCGGAATGTCGAATCCTGACGCGGGGGCGCTCGCGTTCGCGCGGTGCGCGCGCACGAGAGCCTGAGCCGTCGTGAGTGTCTTCCCAGCTCGTCCGAGCAAGTCGTTCGCGACGTCCTCGCTGATCACGAAGGTCGGGATGGTTTCGCTCTGCAGGCGCGGGATGTACGAGTAGCGCAGCGTCGCGCCGCCCACGAGGAGCACCCCGATGGCTCCTTCCTGATAGGCGTTCTCGACAGAGCTCCCTCCGTTCGGTGCCGCGGGGCCGGTCACGAGCGCGATCTTCCCGCGCACGTCCGCGCCGGCGAAATCGTTCAGGCCGCCGCTGCGTGCGGCACCGCCAACCGCGGCGATCTCCGCTTCGGCCTTGCCCGACCCCGACCGGCCACCGACGCTTTCAGTGAAATCGACGCGCGGCAGGTATGTCTTTCCGCCGGCACCGGTCAGAGTCGACATCTCGGTGAGGTCGACGATGGGCATCGTGAAGTGCTGGAAGAACGTGCCATCGTCGCCGAGCGGCTCGAGGCCGATCTCGCGGAACCGGTCCGCGACATACGTCGCGGCATCGCGATACCCGGCGGACCCTGTGTAGCGGCCACCGCGCGCGGCATCGGCGAGATAGTTGACATGAGCTTTCGCTCGTGCCGCGTCGAACTCGGTCGCGGGTGCCCCGACCACAACCGATGCGCTCGGCGATGTGTCCGCCGGAACAGGCGTCGCGCACGAAACGACGATCGCTGCGATGAGACAGAGGCGTCGCAGCGATCGCACTACACCTAACATAGTGAGTCCAAGGCCATGAAGTTCTACGTCACGACCTCCATTTCATACGTAAATGACCGGCCCGGATTGCACCACGGGTACGAGTCGACGGGCGCCGATGCGCTGGCCCGCTTTCATCGACAGCGCGGCGATGACGTCTTCTTCCTGACAGGGACGGACGAGCACGGAGCGAAAAACATGGAAGCCGCGAAGGCCGCCGGGACCGATACACGGGCGTTCGTGGATCGCAACGCGGCGGAGTTCAAGCGTCTCGCGGACACCTGGCAGATCTCATACGACCGGTTCATCCGGACGACCGATCCGGACCACATCGCCGGCGTCCAGGAGTTCGTCCGTCGCTGGATCGCGAATGACGACGTCTATCTCAATACGTACGAGGGTCTCTACTGCACGCGTTGCGAGGCGTTCTACGAGGAGTCGGATCTCCTGCCGGACGGCCGGTGTCAGTTCCATCCGGACAACCCTGATGCCGTCCAGCGCGTCAAGGAAGAGAACTTTTTCTTTCGGCTGACGAAGTACGAGAAGAAGCTGCGGGATCTACTCGAGAAGCGCCCGGACTTCGCGGTTCCTGAATACCGCCGCAACGAAGTTCTCGGCTGGCTCGATCGCGGCCTCAAAGACATCAGCGTGTCCCGCGGCCGGGGCCTCAAGTGGGGCGTGCCCTGGCCCGGCAATCCGGACCACACCGTCTATGTCTGGTTCGATGCTCTGATCAACTACGTCACCGGCGTCGGTTTCGGTACCGACGAGGCGCGTTTCAAAAAGTGGTGGCCGGCAGACGTCCACGTGATCGGAAAGGACATCAGCCGATTCCACTGCATCTACTGGCCGGCGATGCTCATGTCCGCGGGGGTCGATCTGCCGCGACAGGTCTTCATCCACGGCTTTCTCGAATACCGAGGTCAGCGGCTCTCGAAGTCCAGCGGCAACATGATCGACCCGTTCGCTTCGTCGGCCGAGTGGGGTGTCGATGCGACGCGCTACCTGGTGCTGCGCGAAGCGCCGTTCGAAAAGGATTCGCCGATCTCTCCCGAGCTCCTCAACGCGCGGTTCAACGCGGACCTTGCGAACGGTCTCGGCAACCTCGTATCCCGCACGCTGCGGATGGCCGAGCAGTACTGCGAGTCGCGGGTGCCGGGTCCCGGCAGCCCCGGCGACTCGGAGACGGCCGTGCGCGGGGCCGCCGAACGCGCCCTCCGCGATCACGACGCAGCGGCTTCGGCCCTACGCTTCTCGGACGCGCTCGGAGCGATCTTCTCGCTCGTCGACGCCGCGAACAAGCATTACCAGCGGACCCAGCCGTGGCAGCTCGCAAAGGCTTCGGCCGACCGGCCCGCACTCGAGGCTGCGCTCTACGCCGGGCTCGAGGCGGTGCGCCTCACCGCGTACATGCTTTTTCCGTACATGCCTTCCATCGCGGACCGCGTCACCGAGCAGCTCGGTGTCTCAGCTGCAAGCACTAGTCGCTGGTCGGATGTCGCAAGATGGGGAGTCCTGACCCAAGGCACCGCGGTGCGCGTGGGAGCTCCGCTCTTCCCGCGGCTGGAGCGCACCACCGCCGCGTAGCGCCGTGATCGACGCGCACGCGCATCTCACCGATCGGCGCTTCGCGGCCGACATCGCCGAGGTCCTCGATCGCGCGCGGAAGGCCGGCGTAAAGAGGATCCTGACAGCGGCGGAGGATCTCGCCTCGAGCGAGGAGGCGCTCGCCCTCGCCGCGCGCCACAGTGACATCCGCGTCGCGGTGGGTATCCATCCGCATCGTGCCTCGTCGTGGAACGTCGACGCGTTGTCGCGTCTCACGGAGCTCGCCCGCGATCCCCGCGTCGTCGCCATCGGCGAGATCGGAATGGACTTCTCCGGGCGAAGCTCGGAGACTCCCGTTCAGGAAGCCGCCTTCCGCGGTCAGCTCGCGCTCGCGTCGCTCCTCAACCTGCCCGTCGTCATTCACGTGCGCGACGCCGGCGACCGCGTGCGAGCCATGCTCGGCGAAGGCTTCGGCATCCACGGAATGGTCCACTGCTACAGCGAAGGGCCCGACGAGCTACCGGCCTGGCTCGACCTCGGGCTCTTCATTTCGTTCGCGGGTACGGTCACGTATCCCGGAAGTGACCGTTTGCGCGCGGCGGCGGCGCTCGTCCCCGTCGATCGTCTCCTGGCTGAGACCGACGCCCCGTATCTCGCCCCACAGAATGCCCGTGGCCGCCGGAACGAGCCCCTGTACGTCGCGGCGACCCACGCGGCGCTCGCCCGGGAGCGCGGCGTCGACATCGGTGACCTCGCCGCGCAGATCGCCGGGAACGCCCGAATGCTCTTCGGAGAGCGCTGGGAACCTAGCTAGCCCGCCTGACGTCTCTACGCAGACAAGACCGCTGAAAGCTGGTGAAGACGATGCGCAAGCTCGCCCTTCTCATCGCGGCCCCGCTCCTTCTCGCGGCCTGTGCCCAGTCCGCGAATGCCCCGAGCTCCGCCGGAAAGGCCGACTACACCGGGTCCGCCCCCGCGCCGGCGCAGGACGCCGCTTCCGGCTACAGCGGGGTCGCCTCCACCACGACGAACCAGGGCATACCGACGGTCGTCGTCACGGCCGACCGGAACCTGATCCTCACCGCGAAGATCGACATGCGCTCGAAGGATCCATGGGCGACGAGCGACCGCGCTCAGGCCATCGCAAGCGGCCTCGGCGGTGATGTCCTCAATCTGACCCAGAGCGGCAGCGGCGACACGAGGAGCGCGAGCCTCACCATCCGCGTGCCGTCCAGCCGGTTCGCCGACGCGCTGCAGCAGCTCCGGACCCTCGAGGGCGAGATCCAGACCTCAGGCGTGAGTGCCCAGGATGTGACCGACCAGTTCGTCGATCTGCAGGCGCGCCTTGCCGCCAAGCAGGCTGAGGAACAGCGCTACCTCGCGATCCTGACCAAGGCGAACACGATCGACGAAATCCTGAAGGTGGACGCGTCGCTCTCGAACGTCCGCACCCAGATCGAACAGCTCACCGGTCAGATCAACAGCATCAAGCAGCGGACCGATTTTTCGACGATCTCGATGTCCATCGCGACGATCGCGGTCCTCCCCGGCGACACGACGACGAAGGCCTGGGACCCGGCAAAGACGGTCACCCGTGCGCTCGCCGCGCTCGGCGCCATGATGCAGGTCTTCGCCGACGTCGTGATCTGGCTCCTGATCTTCGGGTGGCTTCCTCTGCTCGCGCTCGCTGCCGTCGTCTTCGTGACCCGCGCTCGCCGGCCGACAGCGCCTCCCGCACCGACCGTGTAACCAAGCACCACGCTCTTTCGCGACAGGGCCCGCCTTCGACCGAGGCGGGCTCTTCGTTTGCGTCCGATTCGTGCAGTCCTACCCTCACCAAGCGTGAGACCACCGGCTGATGCGATCGGGACGCTCTCGCTCATCGTCGGTGCGATCGCAGCCGCCATCTTCATCGGCGTCGAAGGCGCGCTGGTCTTTGCGATCTGGCGCTACCGCGCGTCGCGGCACACCGCGGGAGAGCCCGCGACCTTCGAGCGCAACAGACGCCTCGAGATCGCGTGGACCGCGGCGCCGGCCCTCATCCTCGCCGCGATCTTTGCCCTGACGCTCGGCACAATGGCCGAGATAAATGGCGCGGGTGTTGCGCCGGCCATGCGCATCGCGGCCACCGGCCATCAGTGGTGGTGGGAGTTCAGCTACGACGGCGTGAAAACAGCGAACGAGCTGCACATCCCGGTCGACACGCCGATCGACCTCGAGCTCACCTCGGCCGACGTCATCCACAGCTTCTGGGTGCCCGAGCTCGGACCGAAGATGGACATGCTTCCCGGCGTCACCAATCACCTCCGGCTCTTCGCACGCCGCGTCGGTTCGTACGACGGGCAGTGCGCCGAGTTCTGCGGGATCGAGCACGCGTGGATGCGCATCCGCGTCGTCGCGCAGACCCGGACCGACTTCGACCAGTGGCTCAGGGGGCAAGTACCACCGGCACCGACGCAGGACGGCAACGGCGAACGAGTTTTCCTTTCCAATATCTGCGTGAACTGCCACACGGTCCGGGGTACCTCGGCGGCGGGGACCGCGGGACCCGACCTTACGCACGTCGGCGCTCGCGCGACGATCGGAGCAGGGGTCCTGCCAAATGATGTCGCGCGAATGCGAGCCTGGCTCGCGGACCCGCAGCGATACAAGCCGGGTGCGCTCATGCCGAGCGTGCCGCTCCCCGCTGCCGATCTCGACGCGCTCGCCGCGTACCTCGTGAGCCTGCGGTGACCGCCGTACCGCTCTGGGTCCGTCTGCCGGCGAGAGAGCGCGTCGGGTGGCTCCGAACCGTCGATCACAAGGCGATCGGCGTCCTGTACATCGGCATGGGCGTCGCGTTCTTCGCGATCGGCGGACTCGAGGCCCTCCTCTTACGGGCGCAGCTCGCAACGCCCGAAGAGCGGCTTCTTGACCCCGAGACCTTCAATCAGGCGTTCACCGTGCACGGGGTCACGATGATCCTGCTCGCGGTCGTCCCACTCCTCGTGGGCTTCGCGAACTACCTCGTCCCGTTGATGATCGGCGCGCCCGATGTCGCGTTCCCGCGGCTGAACGCGTTGTCGTTCTGGCTGTCGCTGTTCGGCGGGATCGTTCTCTACTTCAGCTTCCTCGCCGGTGGCGCTCCCGATACCGGCTGGTTCTCATACGCGCCGCTCTCCGAACGCGCCTTCGCGCCAGGCACGGGGGTCGACTACTACATCCTCGGGCTCGCGGTGAACGGCGCGGGCACGATCATCGGGGCGATCAACCTGGCCGTGACGATCCTGCTCATGCGCTGCCCGGGCATGGCGATCTCGCGCGTGCCGCTCTTCGTCTGGATGACCCTCATCACGAGCATCCTGATCCTCGGCGCGTACCCCGCGCTCACCGCGGCGCTCGTGATGCTCCTCGTCGATCGGCAGCTCGGTGGCCACTTCTTCGATCCGGCCGGCGGCGGCCAGGCGGTGCTGTGGCAGCACCTCTTCTGGTTCTTCGGACACCCCGAGGTTTACATCATGGTGTTGCCCGCGATGGGGATGATCTCCGAGGTCATCCCGGTGTTCAGCCGCAAGCCGATCTTCGGCTATGGGTTCGTGGCGGGCTCGAGCGTCGCGATCGCCTTCCTCTCGTTTGGCGTGTGGGCGCACCACATGTTCGCGGTGGGTCTCGGCGACACCGAGAACGCGATCTTCTCCGCGACGAGCATGCTCATCGCGATTCCGACCGGCGTGAAGATCTTCAACTGGATCGCGACGATGATCGGCGGCCGCCTGCGTATGACGACCGCCATGCTGTTCGCGGTCGGCTTCATCGCGATGTTCGTGATCGGCGGGCTCTCCGGCGTGTCCCTCGCAGTGGTCCCGATCGACCTCGCCGTCACGGACAGCTACTACGTCGTGGCACACCTTCACTACGTTCTCTTCGGGGGAACGATGCTCGGCGTCTTCGCAGGCACGTACTACTGGTTCCCGAAGATGACGGGGCGCCTTCTCAGTGAGGTTCTCGGCCGGTGGCACTTCTGGACGACGTTCGCGGGCTTCAACCTCACGTTCCTGCCGCAGCACTGGCTCGGCGCGGTCGGGATGCCGCGGCGGGTGTTCACCTACGCGGCGGAGACCGGCTGGGGTCCGCTGAACCTCATCTCGACGATCGGCGCGGCGATTCTGGCGGTCGCGATGGTCATCTTCTTCGTCAACCTCATCCGAAGTCTCCGCTCGGGAGCGATCGCGGGCGACGACCCGTGGGACGCCTTCACACTCGAGTGGGCCACGACATCTCCGCCCCCGCCGGAGAATTTCGCGAGCATCCCCGTGGTGACCGGGCGCCGTCCGCTCTGGGATCGCAAGCACCCCGATGCGAGGGACAAGGGATGATCGCGGTGCGACCGGCGGTGGTAACCAACCGGACGCTTCTGGGCGTGGCCATCTTCATCGCCTCGGAGTCGATCTTCTTCCTCGCGATCGTGCTCGCCTACGTCGCCTACCGCGACGCGGGTCTCGCGACGGCCAGGGCGACCTTGGACATCGGCCGAACCGCGATCTTCTCCGTGGCGCTCTTCGGAAGCAGCGGCACGATGGCCCTGGCCGCGCGATCGCAGAGTGTCCGCTGGCTCGCCGCGACGATTGTCCTCGGCGCGATCTTCCTCACAGGGCAGGGCGCTGAGTACGGGCGGCTTCTGAGCGAGGGGATCGGCCCCGGCAGCGCGCTGTTCGGCACCACCTTCTTCACGCTCACGGGTCTTCACGGGTTGCACGTCCTCGCGGGCCTCGTCGCGCTGCTGGCGCTCGTCGCCGCGAACGTCCGCCGCCGGCGCGCGATCCACGCGGTCGCGTGGGAGGCCGTTGGCATGTACTGGCACTTCGTCGACGCGGTCTGGGTGGTCGTCTTCAGCGTCGTCTACCTCGGCACGCTCCTGTGAACGAGCATCGTTCGTCCCACCAGCCCGCGCCGTCGATCTGGCCGGTGACGCTCGCGACCGGCGTCGGGCTGGCCGCGGCCGGCGTCGTCACAAGCCCGCTCCTTCTCGTGACGGGTCTGCTGATCGCGGCGCTCGCGCTTGTTGGCTGGATCGGCCAGGCGGTGGATGAGGCCGCGCCGTGAATGAATTCTCACGCCGACGGTTCCTCTCGCGCCTCACCGTCGCGCTCACCGTGGGCATGAGCGGCATCGTCGGCTTGCCCATCCTCGGATATCTTCTCGCCCCGCTCTTCCGCGCGCCGACCGACGAGCTCGTGGCGGTGGGAGCTATCACCGACTTCCCTATCGGGGAGACGAAGCTTGTTTCGATCCGCGACCCAAGCCCGCTCGCGTGGGCCGGCCAAACCGCGGACACGGCGCTCTGGGTGCGCCGCCGTGAGACCGACGGACCGCAGATGTTCCAGGTTTTCAACGTGAACTGCACCCATCTCGGATGTCCCGTGAACTGGCAAGCCGGAGCGAAGCTCTTTCTCTGTCCGTGCCACGGCGGTGTCTTCTACAGCGATGGCACGGTGGCGGGGGGTCCGCCGCCGCGGCCCCTCTTCGAGCGCGGGTGGCAGGTGAGCGGCGATCGACTGCTGGTGCGGCAGCAGCCTCTTCCGACCGTGAAGCAGGGATGAGGTGGCTGCGCGGGATCGCGAAGATCCCACGCGAGATCGCGAGCTGGCTCGGGGAACGCTTCGAGCTCGAGGACTCGGTCCTCGCGGTCCTCCGCCATCCCGTGCCACGCGAGCTCGAGCGGCCCGTGGGGTGGTGGTACGTCCTCGGCAGCGCCACTCTCGCGATCTTTGTCATGCAGGTCGTCACCGGCGTCGGGCTCGCGATGACCTATGTGCCCGCGCCGAACTCGGCGTACGACTCGCTCCAATTCATCAGCCATGACGCGACACTCGGTGCGGTCGTGCGCGGGATGCATTACTTCGGAGCGGGCGCGATGGTCGTCCTCGTCCTCGCGCACATGACGCAGGTGTACCTCTTCGGCGCGTTCAAGTTCCCCCGGGAGGCGAACTGGCTCACCGGGTCGCTGCTCCTGCTGGCGACACTCGCCATGGCCTTCACCGGTCAGCTCCTGCGTTGGGATCAGGACGCGTTCTGGGCCGTCGTCGTCGCCGCGGAGCAGGCCGCGCGCGCCCCGCTCGTAGGCGAGTGGCTGACGCGTCTCATCGTCGCGGGGAACAACGTCGGCGGAGCCACTCTCACGCGCTTCTACGCGACGCACGTCTTTCTCATCCCCGCCGCGATCTTCGGCCTTATCGGCATGCACCTGTACCTTGTCGTGAAGCGCGGGATCTCCGAGCCGCCCGTCCCGGGGATTCCAGTCGATCGGCCGACGTACCGCGTGCGCTATGCAGAGATGCTGCGCCGCGGCATTCCGTTCTGGCCGGACTCCGCGTGGCGCGACGCCGTCGCCGCGGCTGTCGTCGTCGCGTCGGTCGTGCTCCTGGCGGCACTCCTTGGCGCACCGGATCTCAGCAAACCCGCCGACCCGACGAATGTCGTCGCGGATCCGCGCCCCGACTGGTATTTCCTCGGCTACTTCGCGATCCTCGCGCTGATCCCACCGGCGACCGAAGCTCTCGTCATTGTTGGGCTCCCACTCTTCGCTTTCACGTTCCTGTTCCTCGTCCCACTTTTCTGGCCCGACGGCGAGCGGCACTGGTCGCGCCGGCCGGCCGCCATCGCGGCGGTCGCGCTCCCTTTCATCGCGTACGCGTCGCTCACCGTGGCGGGGATCGAATCGCCGTGGGTCCCGAAGCTCGAGGGCGGGACGCTGCCGGCGATTGTCACGCAGGGCCTGGGAGATGCGGAACGCCGAGGCGCCGACCTGTTCGTTTCCAAGGCGTGCTTCGCCTGTCACGCGATCGAGGGCGCGGGCGGCCGGCGCGGTCCGGACCTGAGTCACGTCGCCTCGCGCATGAATCGCGACCAGATGACCGCGCGGATCGCGACCGGAGGCGGCGGTATGCCCGCCTTCGCAGGAAGCGTCACGCCGTCGGAGCTCGACGACCTGACCGCGTTCCTCCTGACGCGCCACTAAACTCCCGGCGATGGCGGATCCGCGCGTTCGACCGATGACCGAGCTCGACATAGAGGGCATCTGCCGCATCGACGAGCGCATCACCGGAAAATATCGGCCCGAGGTCTGGGAGCAGCGCGCGGCCTATTACCTCCGCCGCGATCCGGATTCCTCGCAGGTCGCCGAGGCGGGCGGGCGCGTCGTTGGCTTCATGCTCGGCGAGGTCCGTGGCGGTGAGTTTGGTCTCGAGGAGCCGACAGGGTGGGTCGAGTTCTTCGGCGTCGATCCGTCGTCGCGCGAGAAAGGCGTCGGCCGCCGCCTGATCGAAGCGCTGCTCGGCCACTTTCGGTCGAAGGGGGCGCACGTCGCGCGGACGATGGTCGCGGCAGAGGACAAGGACATCGCGGCGTTCATCACGGCCATGGGCTTCGCGCCCGCCCCGCTGACGGCCCTGGAGAAACGGCTCTAACGGGCGCCGCGATGGGCGGCCGGCTCGTCGTGCTGATCGGGTCGCCTCTCGAAGTCGAGTATGTCGACCGGATCCGCGCCGTCGATCCGCGGATCGAGGTCCTTCACGATCCCGAGCTGCTGCCCCAGCCTCGCTATCGCTCGGACCACACCGGCCCCTCCACGACGCGCACGCCGCCGCAGGAAGCGCGGTTCCTGGAGATGCTGCGGCGCGCCGAGGTTCTTTTCGATTTCCCAGCCGGGCATGTCGGCGACCTACCGGCCGTCGCGCCGCGTCTGCGGTGGCTTCAGGCGACCAGCGCCGGGATCGGCCAGTTCGTCCGGCGCGTCGGCCTCGACCGTACCGACATCACGTTCACGACCGCGAGTGGCGTCCACGCCCGCCCGCTCGCCGACTTCTGTCTGATGGCGATGCTCATGTTCGCGAAGAACTACGTGTGGATGGAGCGCGACAAAAAGGCGAAGCGATGGGAGCGGTACTGCGGCGAGGAGCTGACTGGGAAGACGCTCGCGATCGTCGGTCTCGGCCGCGTCGGCCAGGAGGTCGCACGCCACGGTAACCGGATGAACATGCGCGTGACCGGAATGCGCCGATCCGATGAACCAGTGCCGGGTACCGACAGGCTGTTCGACCGTGCCGAGCTCCACACGATGCTTCGCGAGGCCGACTTCCTCGTGCTCGCGGCGCCACACACGCCCGAGACCGAGGGCATCATCGGCGAAGGCGAGCTCGCTCAGCTTCGGCCGAGCGCCGTGGTGATCAACATCGGCCGCGGCGCCCTCCTCGACGAGGACGCGCTGATCCGAGCGCTGCAGGAAAAACGACTGGCCGGCGCGGCGCTCGACGTCCTGCGCGACGAGCCACCGCCGCCGAGCTCGCCACTCTGGGAGATGCCGAACGTGATCCTCAGCCCGCATTCGGCGAGCACGGTCACGCAGGAAAACGCGCGGATCACCGACATCTTCTGCGAGAACCTGCGCCGCTATCTGGTCGGCGAACCGCTCCGCAACGTGCTGGACAAGAAGCGGCTGTACTGAGAGCGGGCTAGCTTCGGACTGCGGTGCGCTCCCGCTCCAGCACGGGACGCAGCTCCTTTTCCCAGAACGTGAGGAAACCCTCCTGGTCCGGGCCGACCTGATGCAGACCGATGTGATCGAACCCGGCATCGGTGCATTTCTCGATCGCGCGCAGATAGGGCTCGGGGTCGGGTCCGACCGGCACGTCCTTGGTCGACGTCTCCATCGTGATCGGCTGCGCCGCCGCTTCGAAGTCCGCGGGGCGGCGGATCTCCTGGGCGAGCTGGCCCCGGAGCGCGCCGGTCGGCCATAGGTCGTGCACCAGGCGGCGCGCGGCAGCGGCATCGCGTCCCCAGCAGAGCTGCACCTCGATGCATCTCGGTTTACCGGCACCGCCGGCTCCCTCGAACTTCGCGACGATCTCGCGATCGGGTTTCGTCGAGATGAGACCGTCACCGATACGGCCGGCGATCTGCGCCATCTTCGGCCCGCCCGCCGCGATGTAGATCGGGGGCGGCTGGTCGGGGATCGTGTACAAGCGCGCGTCCTCGACGGTGAAATAGGTGCCCCGGAAGCTCCGCTCTCCGCCGCGGAACAGAAGGCGCAGGACGTCGATCGCCTCCTCGAGCATCTCGCGGCGCGTCTCGAGCGGCGGCCAGCCGCGGCCGACCACATGCTCGTTCAGGTTCTCTCCCGTGCCGACGCCGAGGAAGAACCGACCATCGAGCATCACCGCGGACGTCGCCGCCGCTTGCGCGACGATCGCCGGATGGATGCGGATGATCGGACAGGTGACGCCGGTGCCGACCGTCAGCTTTGTCGTCGCCGCGATCGCGCCGATCACCGACCAGACAAATGGGCTCTGGCCCTGTCGGTCGATCCACGGATGGAAGTGATCCGAGAGCTGGACGTAGGGGAATCCGGCCTGCTCGGCGCGCTGCGCCGCTCGCACCATCTCGAGCGGACCGTGCTCCTCGCTCGAAATCCAAAAGCCGATCTGCATCGGCTGGCTTGTTGCACCGAGCGTGCCGCAGGGAGGCCCTGGGGAGCGCAATCGTGCGCCGGACCGAACGCCGATCGAGAGTCGGTACGCTAGGGGTGTGAAAGACGAGGTTCGCACGCTGCCGAAGCACTACCACGAGGCGATCGAGCACTGGCAGCGCCACAACTTCCCCGACTTTCCGAAGCTCGCCGAGGAGTGGGACCGCTTCTTCCCGAAGGACGAGCCGTTCTGCCTCTGCGCGAAGATCGCCGAGGACGTTTCGGCGGAGATAGAGGTTGGCGAGCGCAAGGGCGAGGCGAAGGCGCTCGCGCCGAAGGATCTGCCCGAGGAGGCCGCTCAGCATCTCCTCATGCAGATCAAGGCGCAGGCGTCGACGGAGTTCGGATCCATCCAGCAGCACCAAGGCACGCTCGCTCGCGCGCAGGAGCCGCAGGACCACGCGTGGGCACTTCGGGTCATGGCCGAGGAGCTGCGCCACGGCTACCAGATGGTCCACCTGCTCACAAGTGCCGACTGGTCGCCGGTCACGAACACGAAGGCCGCCGACATGGTCGAGGAGATTCTGTCGATGCAGACGGGCTCGCACGTTCTCGCCGCGTTCAACCTCGAGTACGACAGCTTTCTCGACAACGTGGTGTTCGCCGCGTTTATCGACCGGGTGGGGAAGTACCAGCTCACCATGCAGAAGATCTCCGCGTACAAGCCGTACGCGTCGAGCATGCCGCCGATGCTTCGCGAGGAGGCCTTCCACCTGGCCGCAGGCGTGATCCCGCTCCGGCGTTGGGTCGAGGCCGCGGCCCGGGGCGACGGGTACATCACGATGCAGGACATCCAAAAAGCGACCCATAAGTGGTTCGGTCGCGGACTCGAGATGTTCGGCGACGAGCGTGGCGGTGACACGAACGTCCGCTTCGGTCTCAAAGACATGGCCAACCGCGAAGCGCAGGACATGTACGTCGAGGAATGTCAGCGCATGTACGACGATCTCGGCGAGCGGTACGTGCGAGCGCGCCTGCCGAAGCTCTCGCGGGACGAGGCCGAGAAAGCGTTCGCGCGGATCAACGCAGGCGAGACGGTCGAAGGCGTCCGTGCCGACGAGCTGCTGCGGCTACCCGATCGCCGCTTCTTCCGGCGCCGCGGCGAGTACGCGTACCAGATGATCGGCACCAGAGGAGAGAGCTTCGCTGACGTCGAGCAGTACGTGGCGCACGTCCTGGCCAATCTGCCCGATGCCTATCGCGCATCGATCGACGTAAAGCACTGGGCGGACTTGCAGCGGAAGGTGAGCCGCGGCGAAATGCCCCTTAAGGAAGCCATCAGCTCGATGCCTCGCCTTGCGCGCATCGGCGGCGGCTGCCCATGTGCGAAGTCGGTCCGCTGGGTTCAGGAGTCCGCTGCCAACTGAGCCGCGTCGACGGCGGCCGCGTGGCCGGATTAACGTCTAGCGCGTGAGGTTCACGCACACCGCGATGGTCGCGGCGCCCAAAGACAAAGTCTGGGCGCGGCTCATGGACATTCCGGCCGCCGCGCGGTGCGTTCCGGGCGTAGCGTCGGTGCGCCCCAACGGGAAGGATCGGTACCAGGGCACGCTCGCCGTGCAGATCGGTCCCGTCCGTTTGGTGCTTGACGGTGATTTCGCGATCGTTGCGCGCGACGAGGCGGCCGGTACGGCCTCGATCCGTGCGGATGCGAAGGATTCGCGCGTCGGTGGCGCGATCCGCGCGACGTTGGACCTCGCGCTCGCGCAAAAAGAGGCCGAGACGCAGCTGCGAATCGGTACGGATCTCACCGTCATGGGGCGACTCGGCGAGTTCGGGCAAGCGTCGATCAAGCGCAAGGCCGATCAGCTCATCCAAGACTTCGCGGAGTGCCTCGCTCATCAGGTGACGATGCGCTGAGCGCGCTGCCGGTCCGTTACTCAACCGTCAAGATGGGCCACGCTCGCTTGGCACCCGCTATGCCTATCTCGATCGTCGTGAATGGCGCTGAAGGACTCACCGGATCGTGCAAGGCCTGCGGCATGACGCTGGAGCGCGCAGTCGTGCGCGAGGTTCGGCACTACGAGGAGACGCGCCTCCTCGAGGTGACCTGCGCCGGATGCGAGCGTCAGTTCATGGCGATTCAGGTCGAGGTGGCGATCGACGCGGTGAAGGTCGAAGACGTCGCTCTGGCCGCGGAGCAGCTCGCCTGGGCGCGATCGCTATCGGACCTGTTCGCTCCGGACGACCTCGATCTCCCGGACGCGGCCTGACTCAGCGGCTGGTTTCGGCTCTCCCATAGAGCGAGGGCGACGGGCTCGGAGCGTTTCCGCCGCCGCAAGCCGCGCAGAGGCTCGCAACCAACAGCGTCGCGAGGATCGCGCGCCGGACCGTCGTCATCGCGAGGGTTATAGCACTGCGCGGCGCGCCTACTTCGACCGGGTGCGACCTTCGGATCGCGCCGTTATGGCTCGCTCGAGGGCGCCCTCGAGGTAGACCGGCTCGAGCCCACTCGCCCAATACACGAGTGCTTCGCGATTCGGCTGGGTTGTCTCGATCGGGGTCTTGCGAACAATTCCGCCGCCGCCCCGCGGAGAGAACTCGAGCCAGCCTTCCCAGACGGTCGCGCCTTTGCGCTGGTGGCCCATCGCGCGCGCAAGGTACAGGTGGCCGTCTTGGTCTCCGACTTCGCTCGTGAACTCGTGGAGAAGATCATTCACCTTGGCGCTACGCCGCGGATCGCGTGCCAGTTACGTTCACGTTACCGAGCCTCGCGCCGGGTCGAGGGTCTACCCTTGGATCACAAACACAGGGGAGGAACCACATGGCCGGAAACATTGTGCACTTCGAAATCAACACGAAAGACGCAAATCGCGCGAAGCGTTTCTACAGCTCGCTGTTCGGATGGAAGTACAGGGACTCCGATATGCCGGAGATGGAGTACTACCTCGTCGACGGCGCGAATCCAGGGGGTGCCATAAACCCGAATACGCAGGAGCCGGGAATCGTCGTTTACTTCGATACGGCTGACATCGAGGCGTCGATCGGCAAGGTCCGCGAGCTTGGCGGCAAGTCTGACGACAAGATGGCGATCCCAGCGCAGGGCTGGTTCGCGTCATGCGTCGACACCGAGGGCAACAAGTTCTCGCTGTTCCAGAGCGACCCAAGCGTCACGATGCAGACCGAGCAGCAGACCGCGCGCGCCTAAGACCTAGCGCGGCCGCCGGGGCACCTGGTTGCCAAAAGCCAGGGTGTCCCGGCGGCCTTCTCGACCGCGGCCCGCCGCCTCGCGATACTCCCGCCGTGACCCCGACTGACGAGAATGCCCGTGAGGTCGAGGAGAGCCGCGAAAGCTATCGGGAATGGCTCTCGGGGCCCGAGTCGTTCCTCGCCGCCGTTGCGAGACACGAGCTGCCGGTCGGACAGTCGCTCCGCTTCGGCCTGAAGGGCGATGTCGAGCTTCCTGACGCGGGGGCGATGGTCACCGTGGCCGCGACGGAAGACGGCTTCCGCGTCGATGGTTTCAAGCGCGGGCCGGGGATGGTGCGTCTCGGACGCTACCGGCTACGGCTTTCACATCAGAACGCGCCGGCGGTCGTGATCATCGATCCCGAAGCCAAGCGCGAGCGGGCGGTCCCGCGATGGTTTCCATACGCGCCCGGTCTTCGATTCATCCTCGCGCTCGAGCCCGATCCCGAGAAGATCGCGCTCGAGTCGACGCGAGAGCGCGATCGCTCGGCCGAACGGATGGGGTGGTTCACGTTCTCGATCGAAGGCCGTGAATGCCGCGTCGCCGCGATCCGCCTTCTCGAGCCGGGCGTTCCGGACGATTCACTCCAGATCCTCTTCAAGGATCGGACGAACGGCCGTGAGTCCTACCACATCGGCCGTTACCTCGATCTCGACCCACTCGACGACGGCGGTTATCTCGTCGACTTCAATCGTTCCTACAACCCGGCATGCGCGTTCTCGCCGCACTACAACTGCCCGGTGCCGCCGCCGGAGAACCGGCTCACGGTCGCGATCCGGGCCGGCGAGATGACCCCGGAGTCCTAGCTGGCACGGTCCCTGCGGCCTCCACCGCGGAGGTCGTGATGGAAACAAGAGCTGACGAGGTCCAAGAAGTCCAAGTGCCGAGCGAGCACGTCGCCGTCGTCGCAATGTTCTCGGACCGGGATGCGGCCGAGTCCGCCGTCGATGCGCTGGTGGAACGCGGCTTCACCGATGATCAGATCTCGCTCGTCGCCCGCGGTGCCGGCACCGATGACTCCGGAACGTTCGTGCCGGGCGGTCTCATGGTCACAGTGAATGCGAAGGATCGGGAGGCGGAAGCCGAACGTGTGCTGCGAGACCGAGACGCTCGTGAGGTCACCACGAACCGGATCGGCGCGACCGGCAAGGTCGGCGAAGAGACCTAACCGGGGCTCGCACGCTCGCTGAGGAGACTTGTGTCCGGTCTCTGAGGCACGTCGGGCAAACTTTCCGCGAGAGAGTTGCTGCTACACCGCTTGCTGGCGCCGCCACTGCTCGCGGTCGCCTTCGTAGCGTCGTTCCTGGCGACGCCGGCGATGGCTGATGGACCCACGTCCACGCCGTTCGCGAGTCCGTCGCCAACTCCGACACCGACTCCGACGCACTCCTCGTCCGCATCGCCGTCCACGTCGCCCTCCGCTTCGCCGTCTGCCCGTCCGTCCGGCTCACCGTCGCCCTCTCCTTCCGATACGACAGCCGCGGCTTCCGCATCTCCGGCGGCCACTCCGTCCGCCAGTCCGGATCCCGACGCCGCGCGCGCCGACGCCGAGGCCGCGCGCGCCCGTGATGCGGCGCTCCTCGCGAATGCGCGATCGCTCGCGCAGATCATCGAGGCTCAGGCCCGCGTCGCCCAAGACGAGCTTGCGGGTCTCGACCCGCAGATCGCCCAGGTCGCGAGCGATCTCGATGCGGTGAACGCCGATATCGCCGCTCTGCAAGCGAAGTCCGAGGCACGGCGCTCACTCCGTGACCGCCTCGAGCGCGAGGCGCTCCGCCTCGCGGCTCTGCCCTCCGCCGCCGTACCGGCGAATCTGAGCGATGCTCAGCGCGAGGCTCTTGACGACCTTCGCTCGCTGCAGAGCGGATTGCTCGACGCACAAACCAAGCTGGCCGAGCGCGCCGACCTGCTCAGCACGCTCAAGGGATCGGTCGGTGCGAAACAGGCCTACATCGCCCGGCTGCGCGACCGGGCCCGGTCACTCGCGGCCGCCGCGGCATCGGGCGATTCGGATGCGAAGGCCGCCCAGATCGCGGTCCTCACCGCACTCGCGCAAGACGCCACCAACGCGCAGACCGCTCTGGCCCAGCTCGTCGCCTCGGCGATGGTCCGCAACGGCACGGCGGGGGCGTGGTCGCTTCCGGTGCGCGGCGTGCTCACGCAGCCGTTCGGCCCGACGTCGTTCGAGCTCGAACCGTCGGCGACGTATAAGGGCGTCTCGTACGCGCACTTCCATGCGGCGATCGATCTCGCCGCGCCCCTCGGGACTCCCGTGACCGCCGCCAGCGATGGTGTGGTGGCGTTCGTCGGCCACCTCCCCGACGGCGCGATGATCGTGCTTGTCGCTCACGCGGGCGGCTACGTGTCGGAGTACGCGCATCTCGACGACACCTTCGCGTTGCCGCCGGTGAGGGCGGGCCAGGCCGTGAAGGCCGGACAGGTGATCGGGTTCATCGGACTTACCGGGATCACGACCGGAGCGCACCTCCACTTCGCAGTGATGAAGGACGGCGCCCCGATCGATCCGCTCGGGCTTCTCCAGGGTTCGTAACAGTCCGCCGGGGAGCGCTTTGCGGTCCAGTGCCAAGCCCCGAAAGGGCCGTTCCGGGGGTCAAAAGGGCCCGTTAACGGGCTAGGTGGCGAGCTTGTCTAGTTTCGGGCTCGGTTTCCTCCCGAGGGGGCGACAGGCCAACCGAGTTGACGCACCATGGCGGCGAATTGGTGGTTGGTGACCCGCGGTCGCGGGCCTCTTACGAACGCCGCATACGCATCGCGTCGGAGGCCGCGAGCTGGGGCATTGGCGCCGCCTTGCTCGGCACGGCCGCGCTGCCGACGACTGACCAGGCCTCCCGGATCGGGCTCGTGGCGAGCTCGCTCCTCCTCTTTCTCTTCGCGACGCTCTGGTTCCATGTGTTCCCCGACAACTGGCTCGGCAAGAGCCGCTTCGCTGTCGGGGCAGCGATCACGCAGGTCATCGCGGCGATCCTCCTCGTCCTGACCGGCGGGATCGATTCGCGGTACTTCCCCTACTACGTGCTCCCGATCCTCGCCACGGTCTTCGGGATGCGCATCTCGGGGACGCTCTTCACCGGCACGATCGCGGTGGTCGCGTACCTCGCGACACTCGTCGCCGAGGTCTTCTTCGGGGGCGAGCCCGGTCAGATCGACGTCGGGGTGATTCGCCTCTTCGCTCTTCTCTCGGTGATCGCCATGACCGCTCTCATCTCTCGCACGATCCAGGAGACGCGCTTCACCCTCCGCCAGCGGACCGAGGAGCTCGCGACGCAAAACGCCGAGCTCTCCGTCGCGCGAAACACCGCGGTCGGGCTCGCGCGAGTAAGCGACCTGCACGAGCTCGTGCGCGTGGTCTACGAATCGGCCAAGAACGCGCTCGCCGTCGATCGCCTTTACCTCTTCGCTTCAAAACCCGACTTCGCCGACGGCTTCACGGTCGGACCCGACGGCGCAGTCGAGGAGTTCCACGCCGACCCGACGCTCCCGGAGGACACGCCGCGCCGCCGGGCCGTCCGTGAGAAGCGCACGGTCGCGGTCAACGACTCGCGCGATGAAAAGGGCGCGGATCCGCGCGAGCACTTGCACTTCGCGGCGGGTCTTTTCGTTCCTCTAGTGCACCGGAGCGAGGTCATCGGTCTGATGGCCGTTTCCAGCCACGACAAGCGCGAGTGGACGGCCCACGAGATCCGGGTCGCGGAGGTCATCGCGGACGCATCGGCCGCGGCCGTGGCGTCGTTCTTCGCGTTCGAGGAGGTGCGTGGCCAGAGCGAACGGCTTGAGGCGCGCATGAAAGTGCTCGAGAGCATGGACAACCTCGTCGACGCGCTCGCGCTGACCACCGACGAAGCGAGCCTCGCGCAGACCGCGGCGCGAAGCCTTCAGCAAGGCTTCCATCTCCCCGCGGCCACCGTCCTCTTCACGGACCCATCGGTCGCGATCCTCGAGCCGGTCGGCACGGCCGGGCGCGCGACGCCGCATCCGGTGGTGAACGGCCCGACGAGCTGCCCCGCGATCCGGAGCGGCCGATTCTTCGAGGTCACGTCGGCTGACGATCCGGTCGTCTGCCCGTACATGCCGTTCCGCTCGCACTACTCGTGCGTGCCGCTCGTCGCCGGCGGAGACACCGTCGGCGCGCTCTTCCTCGAACCCGACAAGAAGTCGATCCTCGACGTGACCGTCTTGCGTGCCGCCGCCGATCGCGTCGCCCTGAGCCTCGCGACACGCCGGGTGCTCGAGACGGCCCAGCGCCAGGCGACGACAGATGGGCTCACGGGCTTGCACAATCGCCACTTCCTGGGGGAGCAGCTGCGGCTCATGCACTCGCTCGCGGTCCGCCATGGCCAGCCCTACAGCGTCGTCGCCATCGATGTCGACGGCCTGAAGAACGTCAACGACACGTTCGGCCACGAACAGGGCGACCTCGCTCTCCGCGGACTCGCCAACACGATGCGCAAGACGCTCCGCGCGTCCGACGTCGGCGTGCGAACGGGTGGCGACGAGTTTCTCGTGCTCATGGCCCAATCCGGCCTCGAGGAGTCGCGGATCGCCGCGGAGCGCGTGCGCGAAGCCGTCGAGCTGCAGGGACGCGCCGACCCAAAGATCGCGATCAGCGTGAGCGCTGGAGTTGCCGCCTGGCGGCCCGGCCGGAGTGCTGAACAGGTCCTGGAGGCCGCCGACGCTATGCTTTATGCGGCCAAGCGAGCCGGCAAAGACCGTGTTCTCGCCGAAACGGGCCTTGTAACGGTCGGCGACGGCGAGGGCGCGGCTTGACAGTCTTTCTCCCAGTCTTCTAGAGTCCTTAGCAGTCAAGCCCGGCGAGTGCTAATCCGTATCCGTGGGTCTGCGGCCCTTCGCCGCGCCCAAAACAACCCAAATGGAGGGG
>DASPWX010000117.1:0-4668 GCA_035637615.1 Bathyarchaeia archaeon
CGCGACGGAGCAGCTCGCGCGAGGCGCGGGCATGCTCCTCTGCGTCCCCGTGCCCGCCGAATCCGCGCTTGGACGCGACGAGGTCGAGGATCAGGTCCGCAAGGCGATCGCCGCGTCGGACCGCGATGGCATCCGCGGGGCGGACCTCACGCCCTACCTGCTGCGCGCACTCGGTGAGGCGACGAATTACCGCGCGCTCGACGCGAACATCGCGCTCCTCCGGGCCAACGCTCAGGTCGCTGCACAGCTCGCGCTCGCTCTCTGCGCGTAGGGCGCCGCGCCGCTAGATTCGCTGATGGCCATGCGCACGCTCACCGTCCCGCCTTCGCGGGACGAGGTCGCCCAGGCGGCCGACGAGATCTCGGGCGGCGCGCTCGCCCGTGTTCGCGTCGAGCCGTGGCTGCGGGGGCGCTCGCATCACGCCTACGTGCTCACGACGCCCGGCGGAGAGCAGTTCCTCTTCAAGGTTCACCGCCGCCCGCATCCGGGCCGGATGCGCCGGTTCCTTCACCTCGCCGACCTCCTGCGGGAGAAGAACGTCCCCCACCCTGCCGTGCGCTGGTACGACGTCGACAAGCGCACGCTCGACGTTCCCTATTACATCCAGGACTTCATTTCGGGCGAGGACGCGGCGCGCTCGCTCAGCTTGCTCTCGTTCACCGATCAGCATCGGATTGGCGAGGAGCTCGGAGCGGGTCTTCGGGTGATGCACCGCGTCGAGTACGTCGACACCCCGATGCCATGGTCGACCGAGCTCGACGAAAGGCTCCGCACGCGGGCCGCGGAGTGCCGTTTCCTTGACGCGCTCGATCAGGAGTCGCACGAGACCGTCATAAAGCACTACGAACAGCGGCGCGATGCGCTCGACGGCGTTGAGCGGCGCCTCACGCACGACGACCTGAACCTGGCCAACCTTCTCCTGCAGCGGCGGTCCGACGGCTGGCACTTCGTGGCGTTCCTCGACTTCGAGCGCGCGCGCGGCCGCGATCCACTTCTCGACCTCGTACGCATCGAGAGCTGGACCCTGCCCGCCTGTCCCGCGATGATCACGCCGTTCCGCGATTCGTACGCGCGCGTCGAGGATGATCGGAGCCGCCGTCGCGCCGAGATCTACGAGGTCTACCTGCTGCTCGCCGGGATCGTGTGGTACCGCTCGAACGACCTACCCGAGCGCGAGCGTTTTTGCCGGGACCGCCTCGCGGAGTGGCTCCGCACGCATTAGCGCTACGAGAGCTCGCGTGCCGCTGATGCGAGCGCGCGCGGGGTGTTCGTGGTGACGATGTCGGCGCCGGCGGCGACGATCCGCGCGAAGCGCTCCCGCCAGCGCGGCGTGCCGGCGTCCAGCGTCCACACGTCGACCCCCAGACCGAGCGAGTGGAAGATCTCGGCGACGTCGGTGACGCCGTCGTCGAGGATGCGCTCGAGCATCCCGATGCGTAGGTGTACCTCGACGATCCCGGGAACCAGCCGCATGATCCCGCCGAAGCGGTCGCGCAGGTAGTCGGCCGTCGTCGAGACGCGCTTTCGTGCGAGCGGATGCGCGTCGCGATAGCCGTACGCTCCGACAGGCAGTCGGGTGTCGTCGTCGAGCTCGGTGTCGATGTAGCAGTGCGGATTGAGACTCACGCGAAGCGTCGGGTCGACGGCGAGGAGCCTCCGAAGATTCCAGTCGGCGGGTGTGGAGAAGTGGGCGCGCTCCTTTAAGGGCTGGGCCGCCCGTGCGAGTGCCACGGCCTGGGGCCGCGTGTAGGGAGCGAGATCCTTGAGGTCAAGCTCGATGCTCCGCGGGTACTCGTTCGCGGCGATGAGCTGGATCGCCTCCGAGAAGAGCAGCGGGTGCGAGCCGTCCTTGAATTTCGAGCGCGTCGCTTCGACGGCCGTCGCCTCGCGAACGAGGCCGCTCGCATCGGTCACGCGATCGAACCGGTCGTCGTGGAGAACGACGAACTCGCCGTCCCGGGTCGAGCGCACGTCGATCTCGGTGCGTATCACCCGCTCGCTGGCGCATTCGGCGATCGCGAGCGGCGAGTTCTCCGAGAACGTGCCGCTCCAAAGACACCGGTGGACCTTGAGCTCGACGGTCCGATCGCCGACGCGGAAGAATGAATCCGGGTTCGGAGTCCCGTTCACGGGATAATCCGCGGGCATGCGTACAGATTGGGACAAGGTCGCGGCGGATGCGCGCCGCGTCCTCGCGGGCAATCGGCAGCGCGGGATTTCGGCATGGGCCGGACAGCGCTACGACTTCGTCTGCCCGTCTCCGACGACGTATCCGTTCCAGTGGTTCTGGGACAGCGCGTTTCACGCGATCGCGCTGTTGCATGTCGATCCGGAGCTCGCCAAGCAGGAGATTCGCTGTCTGATGCAGGGCGCGAGGCCCGATGGATTCGTCCCACACATGCTGCTTTGGGAAAAGAGCGCGCACGCAGCCGCGATCCGCGAGTACTCGATCACGCTCGCCGATCCTTTCTATACCGCGACGATCCAGCCGCCAGTGGTCGCGCGCGCGGTGCTACGCATTTACGAAGCGACCGGCGACAACGAGTTCGTCCGTGAGGTCCTGCCACCGATCCGCCGATTTTTCCGTTGGCTCAAGGCCTACCGCGACCCCGACGATGACGCGCTCATCGCGATCATCCAACCTGACGAATCGGGCCTCGACGCGAGCCCAAAGTACGACCGTCTCATGGAGATAGGGTCCGGGCCACCTGAAGAAACGCTGCCGCAGCTGCGGCGATCGATGAAGCGCCTCTTCGAGGCGTACGCACCGCATCGCGCCGACCCGGCGCGGATCCCGGCGCTCGACACGTTCACCTGGGAGGACGTCATGGTGAACGCGATCTACGCGGACGGACTCCGGTGCCTCGCGAGGCTCACCGATCTTCCGCACGAGGCCGACGAGTTCAACGTGCGCGCGGATCGGGTCCGAGCGGCGCTCGAGGCAAAGTGCTGGGATGAGAAGGCGGGCGCGTTCTGGGATCTCGCCGGCTGGAACGAGGACCCCGTGAAGGTGCTGACGTTCTCGTCGCTCTTCCCGCTCATCCTTCACGGCCTCGATCCATCGAAAGCGAAACGCCTCATCGACGATCATCTCCTGAACGAGCGCGAGTTCTGGCTTCCCTACCCGGTGCCGAGCGTGGCCGCGACCGAGCCGTCGTTCGATCCGAAGTGGCGCACGGACACGACCTGGCGCGGGCCGACCTGGGTCAACGTGAACTGGTACCTCTACTGGGGACTGCGCGCGCACGGGCGGGCCGACGTAGCCACCGAGCTTGCGGAACGCACCGTGCGGATGATGGCGATGAGCGGGGTCCGCGAGTTTTACGACCCGTTCACCGGCGAGGGACAGGGTGCCCGCGATTTCGGATGGTCGACGCTCGTCCTCGACCTCATCGCGGCAGAGCGCGGCTCCTAGCCCGGTACCGCCTCGGCCCGACCGCTCTTGAACGATGCGACTCCCGCGAGGGCAGCCGCCACCGCGGCTCGACCATCTCTCCCGGTGACCGCGGGTGGGCGGCGCTCAAGGGAGCCATCGATGAAGTCCGCGAGCTCCGCGCGGTAGGCATCGGCGAAACGCTCGAGGAATCCCGGAAAGAGCTCGCTCTTTGCCCCATCCGTCGTGTAGACGGCCAGTCCGGAGCGCGCGTGCGGGGCGATCATCGCCGTCCCGGTCGCGCAAACGACTTCACTCCGGACGTCGTACCCGTAGATCGCGCCCCAATAAGTCTCTATGTCCGCGACCGCGCCACGCACGAACCGCACCGCGTTGAGCGCCGCGTTCGGGGCGTGCCCGTGCGCGTCGCGCGTGTGACAGAGCACCGACGCCGTCGTCGTCACGTCGGCGATCTCGTCGCCAAGGAAATATCGGGAGAGATCGAAGTCGTGGATGGTCGACTCGAACATCATCTCCGTGACGCCGGCCGAAGCCGGCAAAACGGTCGCCTCTCGATCGCGATGTACTCCGCGGAAGAGGAGCGGCTCGCCGAGGACACCCGAGGCGATGAGCCGCTTCGCATCGGCGTACGCCGGGTCGTAACGTCGCATGAAACCGATCTGGAGACGGGCGGCTCCGCGTTCCGCCGCCGCGATGATGCGGTCGCACTCGGCGATGGAATGCGCCATCGGTTTCTCGAGCAGCACGTCCTTTCCTCTCGAGAGCGCCGCCACGGCTTGCTCAGCGTGGAAACGCGAGGGCGAAGCGATCACCACTACACGCACGTCTTCGCGGCCCAGCAGCTCGTCGAGCGTCGCGCATCCAGCGGCCTCGAGCTCTACGGCGATGCTGTTGGCGGCGGCGCGATCGGCATCGAAGACCGCGGCGAGGCGGGCCCCGGGGATCGAACGGGCAGCGTTCTCGGCGTGTCTTCGTCCCATGGTCCCGACGCCGACAACGCCCACGCCAATGCCGTCGCGCGTCATCGCAGCCTACCTATCTTCAGAGACGCTCTGCCCATACCGGATTCGCGAGCGCACGGACATTGCCCCGCGCCGAGATGAGCTGGGCGCGCACGTATGCCGCGCCCGCGGGAACTTCGAACGCGCCGTCCCACGCATCGCCCTCGACCACGCTCACGACCGGAGAGGCGACATCGGTGATGAGCTCGAGCCGCGCTCCCGCGCCGTCGCGTACCTCGACCGAGACCCGTCCGGCGCGTCCGCGATCGGCCT
>DASPWX010000118.1:0-3141 GCA_035637615.1 Bathyarchaeia archaeon
AGGAGCGAAAGGGCTATCCGGTCATCGGCACGACGTTCGGCGCGATCGATTACCCGAAGCTTGGCGCCGCATTTGGGATCGAGGCCCGAACCGTGAGTACCGTCGCGGAATGTCGCGACGCGTTCGGACAGGCTCCGCACGATCGTCCGACGCTGATCGCGGCGCGGATCGATCCCGCGGGTTACCGTGTCGGCTAGTTAGAAGCCAGCGACGGCGGGGATGACCTCGCGCGCCATGATCTCGAGCGGCGTGATCTTGTAGACGTCTTTCACGCCGCCCATCGCAGTCGAAAAGCCCATTCGAGACAGACCGCGGAGCCGCTCCACGATCTGACCTACGTTCTCACCGCGATCGCCAACGTCGAAACCGAACATCGTGGTCTTCTCGATGTCGTCGTAGTTCCGCTTGTAGCGCTCGCAGTGGCGCTTCAGCACGTCGAGCTTGTGCGCGACCTCGGGTGTGGGGAACAGGTTGCAGGCATCGGCGTATTGGGCGACAAGGCGGAGCGTCTTCTGCTCACCCATGCCCCCGATCATGATCGGCGGGTGCGGCCGGCTGATGCTCTGCGGCGAGTTCAACGGGCGCTCGAACACGAACTTCTTGCCCTCGAGCCGTGAGTCGTCGCCCTTCCACATTTGCAGGCAGAGTCGGAGCGTGTCCTCGAGCCAGTCGAATCGTTCGGCGACCGGCGGGAAGGGAATGCCGAGGCTCTTCGCTTCGTATTCGTTCCACCCGGCGCCGATACCCAGCATCGCGCGTCCGCCGGACAGCACGTCCAGTGTCGTCACGATCTTCGCGATGACCCCCGGGTAGCGGTAGACGGCGCCGGTGACGATCGTCACAAGCCGGGCACGCGAGGTGTTCGCGGCGAGGTAACCGAGCGTGGTGTAGGCCTCGAGCATCTCCTGCTCGGGCGGGCCGAGCGACTGGATCTGGAAGAAGTGGTCCATCACGCCGACGAGCTCGAAACCGCCCTGGTCCGCCGTGCGCGCGATCTTCGCGAGGGTGGGACCGATCTCCTTGGCGGCGCCGGGCCAGGTGAATGAAGGGATCTGAAGGCCGATCTTCATCGCAGCCTCCGCGATAGTGCCGTCGTCGTGCTAGCCGACCTTCATGCGATCGGCGAAGTATTTGCGGACCTTCTGAACTTTCGGTGCGGCGTTGTAGACGATGTACGGCTGTGACGGATTTCGCTCGGCGTAGTCCTGGTGATAGTCCTCGCCCGGGTAGAAGCGATCGAGCTTGGTCACCTCGGTGACGATGGGTGCGTCGAACACCTTCGCCGTGTCGAGCTGCTTGATGTACGCGTCGGCGGTACGCCGCTGTTCATCATCCAGATAGAAGATCACTGACCGGTACTGCTTTCCGACGTCCGGTCCCTGGCGGTCGCGGGTCGTCGGATCGTGCGCTATGGAGAAAAACACCTTGAGGAGCTGCCCGTAGGTGACTTTCGCGGGGTCGAAGCGGATCTCGACCGCCTCGGCGTGCCCGGTGCGGCCCGATGAGACCACGTCGTAGTCGGCCGTCTCCGCTGTGCCGCCGGCATAACCGGACGTCACCGAGCGGACGCCGTCGAGCTGCTTGTAGACGGCCTCGACACACCAGAAGCAGCCACCGGCGAGGACCGCGACCGCCTCCCCGTCCTTGGAGGCAGGCTCGTCCAGCTTGGGGTCCGGGAAGTTCTCGGGAGAGACCACGACCCGACAACGATAGGCTCCTCGCGGACATTCCCGAGTGACCACCCCGAGTGCCGCACGCAAGCAGCTTCGCGCTCACGCGTTGAAGCATCCTGAGGCTTGGGCGGACGAGCCCTGGCCCGGCGACCACGTCGCCAAGGTCGGCAAGAAGATCTTCGTCTTTCTCGGCGGAGAAGGTCCCGACGTATCCGTAGGGGTCAAGCTGCCGCGGTCGCTCCTCTTCGCCCGCGCCCAAAAGTTCGTACAGAAGATGGGCTACGGCATGGATAAGTCAGGCTGGGTCGTGGCTCGATTCACCAAAGGCGAGGAGATCCCGATAGCGCTGCTGCGAAGCTGGATCGACGAGAGCTACGAGGCGGTCGCCGCGGCGGCACTGCCCAAGCGGAAGGCGCATTGAAGATCGCGCCGGGGATCCATCGCATCGGCCAGGGCCTGGTCAACTCATACCTCCTCGAGGAAAGCGGCGAGGTCACGATCATCGACGCCGGCGCGCCCGGCTACTGGAACGATCTTCCGGCGGAGCTCGGCGCCATGGGCCGATCGATGGCCGACATTCGCGCGCTCGTCCTTACGCACGCGCATATCGATCACGTCGGTTTCGCGGAGCGCCTCCGGAGCGAGCGGCGTGTCCCGGTGAGCGTGCATGAGCTCGATGCGAAGATGGCGCGCGGTGAAGTGAAGCCACAGAACCAGAAGATGCTCGGCGTCGGCCTCGCCGCGCTGCGTTTCATCCGCTTCGCTCTTGCGAACGGGATGCTTCGAGCGACACCGATCGCCGAAGTCGCCACCTTCGGCGACGGCGCCACCCTCGACGTCCCGGGTGCGCCGCGCGTGATCCACGTGCCGGGGCACAGCGAAGGCAGCGCGGTCCTTCACGTACCGGCGCAAGGCGCCCTCTTCGTGGGCGACGCCTTCGCGACCCTGAACGTCCTGTCCGGAAAGACCGGACCGCAGCTCGCGCCGTTCGGGTCCGACCTCCCTCGTGCTCGCGAGTCGCTCGGAAGGCTCGAGCGCCTCGACGCGGCGCTCGTCCTGCCGGGACACGGCCAGCCCTGGACCGGCGGCGTCGCCGAGGCCGTCCGTCGCATCCGAGAAGGAGCGCAGCCGCACTAGCATCGGCGCCGCAGTGCCGGACCGATTCAAGACCATCATCGAGCCGTTCCGCATCCATTCCGTGGAACCCCTCCGCATGACGACAGAGGACGAGCGCCGCCAGAAGATCAAGGCCGCGGGATACAACGTCTTCGCTCTCCGCGCGGAGGATGTGCTCATCGACCTGTTGACCGATTCCGGAACCGGTGCGATGTCGCGGGATCAATGGGCCGCGATCCAGCACGGCGACGAGAGCTACGCGGGATCACCGTCGTGGTTCCGCTTCCTCGAGGCGGTCCAGCGGCTCTTCCCCTTCCGGCATGTGATCCCGACGCACCAGGGCCGCGCGGCC
>DASPWX010000119.1:0-20465 GCA_035637615.1 Bathyarchaeia archaeon
GCAGGACGACCTGCGATCCGCGGCAGGAGGGGAGCCGTGTTCCGAGGACTGTCCGTCTACACCGGAAACGCCCACCCCAAGTTCGCGAGAGACATCGCCGCCCACCTGGAGGTCCCGCTCGGCGATGCCGACGTCACGAAATTCCCCAACGACGAAATCTTCGTCAAGATCAACGAGAACGCGCGCGAGCACGACGTCTACGTCGTCCAGTCGCTCGTGGGCCCGTCGGTCAGCGACGCGATCATGGAGCTTCTGATCATGCTCGATGCCTTCAAGCGCGCTTCGGCGGGCCGCATCACCGCCGTGATGCCGTATTACGCCTACGGCCGGAGCGACAAGAAGGACCAGCCGCGGGTCCCGATCACCGCGCGTCTGCTGGCGGACATCATCGGGGTGGCCGGCGCCGACCGCTTCCTCACCATGGACATGCACCAGATGCAGATCCAGGGATTCTTCTCGATCCCGGGCGACGAGCTTTCGGCCCGCAACCTCCTCGTCGAGTCGTTCCGCTCGATCGTCGAAAAGGATCCGGACGGCGTCACGCTTGTCGTGCCGGATCTCGGTTACGCAAACGTCGGACGGCGCATTGCCGAGGCGTTGGGCATTCCGCTCGTCTTCATGCAGAAGACGCACCGTGACAACAGTGGAAAGAGCCAGGTCGTTGGGGTCATCGGGGACATCGACAAGCAGCGCGCGATCATCATCGACGATGAGATCCTCACGGGCACGACGATCCTCAACACGATCCGCATCCTGCAGGAGCGCGGCGTCAACGAGATCTACGTCGCGTGCACGCACGCGCTGCTGTCGGGCAACGCCGCGGAGCGGTTCGCCGAGAGCGGCATCGTGAAGCTCATCACGACCGACACGGTGCCCCTCAGGCCCTCGGCCGCCAATACCGGCAAGTTCGAGGTCCTCACCGTGGCGCCACTGTTCGCCGAGGCCATCCGCCGCATCCACGAGGGCGAGTCCGTCGGCGCGCTCTTCAACCCGCCGGGGTTGCAGCTGCCGCTGCAGGTCACCTAGCGATCGCAACTCGCAGTCCCGTGAGCTTCATCGGCGGGTTGTTCGACTCGAACGAAGGCGAGCTTCGCAAGCTTCGCAAGATCGCCGCGCGCATCAATCAGCTCGAGCCCGAGATTCAAGGGAAGAGCGACGAGGAGCTCGCCCAGAGCACGGCGCGTTTTCGCGAGCGCCTGGCGAAGGGCGAAACGCTCGACGACATCCTCCCCGAGGTCTTCGCCTCCGTCCGCGAGACCGCGAAGCGGACGCTCAAGCAGCGCCACTTCGACGTGCAGCTCATGGGTGGCCTGGCGCTGCACAAGGGGCACATCGCCGAGATGAGAACCGGTGAAGGCAAGACCCTCGTCGCTTCGCTCGCCCTCTACGCGAACGCCCTGGAGGGGAAGGGGGCGCACCTCGTCACGACGAACGACTACCTCGCCAAGACCGGCGCGGGGTGGATGGCGCCGATCTATCAGGCCCTCGGGGCGACCGTCGCCTACATCGCTCACGAGAAAAGCGCGATCTACGACCCCGCCGTGGAGCTGGACGCGGTCGATCCGCGGCACCGGCACTGGCGCGACGTCAGCCGGCGTGAGGCGTACGCGGCCGACATCACATATGGGCAGAACAGCGAGTTCGGCTTCGATTATCTGCGCGACAACATGGCCATGGACCTGAACGACCAGGTGCAGCAGCGGGGGCTGCACTACGCGATCGTCGACGAGGCCGACTCGATCCTGATCGACGAAGCGCGCACGCCGCTCATCATCAGCTCCCCGGCCGAGGACGCGACCGAGACGTACTACACGTTCGCGCGCGTCGCGGCGCAGCTCCAGCCGGACACCGACTACGTCATCGAGGAGAAGCAGCACGCCGTCACGCTCACCGAGGAGGGCATCTCGCGCGCCGAGAAGCTCCTCCGCGTCAAGAACATGTACGAGGGCGACGTGACCGCGGTGCATTACCTGGACAACGCGGTCAGGGCGCGAGCTCTGTACCGCAAGGACAAGGAGTACGTCGTCAAGGACGGCGAGGTGATCATCGTCGACGAGTTCACCGGCCGGCTCATGCCCGGCCGGCGGTGGAGCGACGGCCTGCATCAAGCTGTCGAGGCGAAGGAAGGGCTCAAGATCCAGCGCGAGACGCGGACATTCGCGACGATCACGATCCAGAACTACTTCCGCATGTACACGAAGCTCGCCGGGATGACCGGTACCGCGGCGACCGAGGCCGAGGAGCTCTTCAAGGTCTACAAGCTCGAGGTCACCCAGATCCCCACGAACAAGCCGATGGTCCGGAAGGACAACGCCGACCTCGTCTACAAGACCGAGCAGGGCAAGTGGGACGCGGTGGTCGCCGAGGTGAAGGAGCGCAACGAGGCCGGGCAGCCGGTGCTCATCGGCACGACGAGCGTCGAGAAGAGCGAGCGGCTTTCAGATCAGCTGCGCCGGCACGGCATCAAGCACGAGGTCCTGAACGCGAAGAACCACGAGCGGGAGGCGCTCATCATCGCGGACGCCGGCCAGCGAAGCGCCGTCACGCTCTCGACGAACATGGCCGGCCGCGGTGTCGACATCCTCCTGGGAGAGGGCATCACCGATCTCGGCGGCCTACATGTGATCGGCACCGAACGTCACGAAGCGCGGCGCATCGACAACCAGCTCCGCGGCCGCTCCGGTCGCCAGGGTGACCCGGGCAGCTCCCGGTTCTTCAGCTCGCTCGAGGACGACCTGATCCGCATCTTCGCCTCGGAGCGGGTCGCGGGGCTTATGGCGCGCCTCGGGTTCGACGACACGACGCCGATCGAATCCGGGATGGTCACGGGCGCGATCACGCAGGCCCAGGTGAAGGTCGAGGGGCGCAACTTCGACATCCGGAAGCGCGCGCTCGAGTTCGACGATGTGCTCAACAACCAGCGCACCGTGATCTACGGGCAGCGCCGGCTCATCCTCGATAAGGGCGACGTCCGCGAGACCGTCGTCGAGTTCCTGCGGCAGGAGGCGGACGGCCTCGTCGACACGGCAGCTCCGACGCCGGACCCCGAGGACTGGGACCGCGAGAAGCTCGCCGCCGGGCTCGGGGCGATGCTCAATCGGCCGGACCTCGTGGCCTCGAGCTTCGGGGAGCTGCGCAACCAAAACGAGCTGCGTGACCGTGTGGCGGAGATCGTCGAGCAGACGTACGAGGCGCGCGAGAAGGAGCTCGGCGAGGAGCTCAGCCGTGCGGTCGAGCGGTGGGTCCTCCTTCGCACGATCGACACGCACTGGATCGAGCACCTCACCGCAATGGAGGAGCTCCGCGAGGGCATCTATCTCCGCGGCTACGGCCAGCAGGATCCGCTCGTCGCCTACAAGCGCGAGGCGCACGGCTTCTTCGAAGAGATGGAGACACGTATCGCGAGTGGGGTCGCCCAGACCATCCTCCGCGTCACCGTGCGGACCGCGGAACAAGCCGAACAGGAAGAGCAGGGGCAGAAGGCGCAGACGACCAAGACTGGCGCCGGCAACACGACGACCACACGAACGACGAGTGGCAACGGACGGCCGACATCTCAGACGGCGCCAAGCAAATTGCCCGGCCGGAACGAGCCGTGCTGGTGTGGATCAGGCAAGAAGTTCAAGAAATGTCACGGGAAGTGATCTCGCTGAGGCTCAGCGCGCCACGGGTCCTGTCCCGGGGTCGGGGTCGCGCGCTCGCCTACCGGTCCGCTCCCCACCACTTTGGACCCGTCGCTGTTGACGCGGCCGGTCAACGGCTCGCGCGCAACCCGCTCCCCCGTGCCACCCGTGGCGCCTCGTGCCGTCGCTCGCCGTGATTCAGATTCCGTTCGACCCAAATGTTCATCTCGGCCCGATCACGCTCGCATGGCACGGGATCTTCACGACCGTCGGCATCTTCTTCGGCGTCTGGCTCCCGCTGCGCTTGCTTCGGGGGAAGATCAGTGAGGACGATGGGTGGGCTGTCGCCACGTGGGGCGTGGTCGGCGGGATCGTCGGCGCGCGCCTCGTCCACGTCATCGACCAGCTTCCGTACTACCTCGCAAATCCCGTGCAGATCTTGTTCATCTGGACCGGCGGCATCGCGATCTGGGGCGCCGCCATCGGAGGCGTGCTCGGCGGATTCATCGCCGCGACACGGCGCGGCGTGCCGATCGGCTATGGCGCCGACGCTGCCGCGCCCGGGATCGCCCTCGGATTCGCGATCGGGCGGATCGGCGACATCATCAACGGCGAGCACCACGCGACGCCCTGCACGCCGCCCGAAGGGATCTGCGTGGGCTTCACCCATCCGGACACGCTCGGTCAGGCTGGACCAGTTCATCTCGTCGTCGCGTACGACATGGTCTGGGACCTGTCGGCGGTTGCGCTCACGCTCTGGCTGCGGCGCTTCATCGGTCGTTGGCCGGACGGGGTGATCTTCTGGATCTGGGCCCTGCATTACGCGGTGGGCCGCTTTCTCCTCGGCTTCCTCCGGATCGGCGACCCGACGTACGCGTTCGGTCTGCGGCAGGACCAGACCATCGCGGTTCTCGTGTTCGCCGCGGCGGTCACGATGCTGTTCCGCTTGCTTACGCGCCCGCGCGCGCAGGCGCGTACTTTCGCGGTCTGATCGACCTCCCGTTCGATCCGAACCTACACCTCGGATCGCTGAGCTTCGCCTGGCACTCGATCTTCTCGCTGGTAGGAATGATCGTCGGGAGCTTCGTCTCCTTCCGCGCCGCGCGCTACCTCATCCGCGACGATCGGATCTATCCCTTCGCGATCGCCGTGGTCATTGGGGGCCTCGTGGGCGCCCGCGTCGCGCACGTTCTGGACAACTGGAATGTCTACGCCTCGCATCCCATCGACGTCCTCGCCTTCTGGAACGGCGGGATCGGTACCACCGGCGCGCCGGTCGGCTCGACGATCGCGGGATACTTCGCCGCTCGCCGGCTGCGCCTTCCGCTCGGTTTCATGTTCGACATCTCGGTGATCGGCATCGCGCTCGGCGAGGCGATCGGGCGCATCGGCGACGTCATCAACGGCGAGCATCACGCGATCGCGTGCTCCGGCCTGCCCTGGTGTGTCCGCTACACGAATCCGGCGACGCTCGGTCAGACCGATTACGTGCACCCGGTCGCGGCCTACGACGGTCTCGTCATGGTGCTCATCTTCATCGTGCTCGTCGCCTACTGGCGCCGCGTCCGCGGAAAGCCTCCCGAAAGCCGCGTGTACTGGGCTTACCTGCTGCTTTTTGGCGGGTTCCGCTTCCTCACATCGTTCCTGCGGTTGGACCCTCTCTTCGTGGACGGGCTCCAGGAAGCGCAGCTCCTCGGCCTCGTCTACTCGATTGGCGGAGGGATCATGCTCCCGATTCTGACGGCGCGCGGCCGTCTTGACTCGCGCTCGCAGAGTGCTACTACTACAGTCACGTAGTACAAAGGCGGTGAGCCGATGCGCGTAGCCGTCACCGGCGCGAACGGGTTCGTGGGTCGGCACGTGATCGCCCGGCTCCTCCTCGGCCGGCACGAGGTGCGCGCGTTGATCAGCGAGCGTTCCGGTGCCGAGAAGGAGCTCCCCGGAGCTGGCACGCAGATGGATGTCCGTCGTGCCGACGTGCGCAAGCCCGAGTCCCTCCACGGCGCGTTCGATGGCATCGATGCGGTGATCCACACGGTGGCCGTTCCGACCGAGCGCAAGCAGCGCTTCGCCGAGGTGAACGTCGCGGGAGTCGCGCACGTCGTGGCCGAGGCCCGCCGTGCCGGGGTCCGCCGGATCGTGCACATGGGTGCGCTCGGCGCCGACCCGGCCTCGCCGTACCCATACCTCCGCAGCAAGGGCGAAGGCGAGGCGCTCGTCACCGGATCTGGCATCGCGCACGTCGTGCTGCAGCCGTCGCTCCTCTTCGGGGAGGGCGACGATTTCTTTCCCCGTCTTGCGTTCAGCCTGATCTTCCCCATCGTTCCGGTACCCGGTGACGGCAAGGCCCGCTTCCAGCCGGTCCATGTCGACGACATCGCGCAGGCGCTGGTCGCCGCCGTGCAGCGCTCCGACATCGCGGGCGTGCACCAGATCGGCGGCGCCGAGCCCGTCACCTACGACGAGATGCTCGCCGAGACGATGCGCGGCACCGGCAAACGCCGGCCGACCCTTCACGTGCCGGTCCCGCTCATGAAGCCGGCGGCCTTTGTGATGGGCCTCGTCATGTCCGACCCGCCGGTGACGATCTCACAGCTGGACCTTCTGGCCGTCGACAACACGCCCCGCCGGAACGCCCTCGAGCCCGTTTTTGGCGTCCGCCCGCGCCCGTTCAAGGGCGCCCTGGATTACCTGAGGAAACCTCGCCAGCGTTAAAAAGAACAGATTTTCGGGCCGTGTTTTGGTGTTTTGCCCTCTTCTCAAGCCCCACCCGCATGGATAAGATTCGTACGGAAACCGACACAATCGCAGTGGGGAGAGCGTGGGCGGGTCTTGTGACGACAGGTCAATACCCGGCACGCCCTAGAGAGGAATCCGCGGCATGAAGGAATGGATCGTCTGCGAGGACAACTGCCTCAAGTGTTCCTATGGAGCGACCCTCGACTGTGATGGCGACTGCCCGCGCTGTCCGCGCAACACCTACTGCCCCTGCGTGACCTTCGTCTCGTTCGCGGCGGGCAAGCTGGCCCCGGTCGTCCAGCCGGTGACCACCACGTTCGAACGACCGCGCAAACGGTAAGGCCTTGACCATCGACCAGGCGTCCCTCTCCTCGCTGCGTGACCGCATCGAACGCATGGCGGTGTTCCTTTGACCTGCCCGCTCTCTCGCGTGAGGTCTCGAAGCTAGAGACCGAGTCCGCGAAGCCGGATCTCTGGCAGGACCGGCAGCGCGCGCAGAAAATCCTGAAACGACTCGGCAACCAGCGCGATCGTCTGGAACGGTGGGAGCGCTTTCGCGCGCGCGCGAAAGACTTGAGCGAGCTTGCCTCGCTCGCCGACGGCGATCCCAAGATGGAAGCCGACATCGCGCACGACACCGCTGAGCTCGGCGAAGAGGTTGCCCGCGCGAGCCTCGAAGCGCAGCTCTCGGGACCGTACGACGAGCGCAGCGCCGTCCTCGCGATCTCGGCGGGGGTCGGAGGCACCGACGCCGCCGATTGGGCCGAAATGCTCGTGCGTATGTACCTCCGCTGGGCCGAGCGGCGTGGCTTCAAAGCCGAGCTGCTCGAGTCCACTCCGGGCGATGAAGCCGGTTTCCGCAGTGCCACGCTGACCGTCGAGGGACCGTTCGCGTATGGCTACCTGAAAACCGAGCGAGGCACGCATCGGCTCGTGCGCATCTCGCCGTTCGACTTCCAGAGGCGGCGCCAGACCTCGTTCGCCCTCGTGGATCCCACACCGGAGGTCGAGAGCGAGGCCGAGGTCGAGGTGCGGCCGGAGGACCTCCGGATCGACACCTATCGCGCGACCGGAGCGGGCGGGCAGAACGTCAACAAGACCGAGACGGCCGTCCGCATCACCCACCTCCCGACCGGCATCGTCGTGGCGTGTCAGAACGAGCGGTCGCAGCTCCAGAACAAGGAGACCGCGATGAAGATCCTCCGCGCGCGTCTCCTGGAGCGACAGGTGCGGGAGCAGGAGGCGGCTCAAGCGAAGGAACGAGGCGAGATGCGGTCAGCCGACTGGGGAAGCCAGATCCGCTCGTACATCCTTCACCCCTACACCCTCGTGAAGGACCATCGGACGGGCGTCGAGATCGGCGATCCGGTTCGCGTGCTCGGCGGCGACATCGATCCCTTCATCGAGGCCGCGCTCTCTCGGCCGCCCAGCGGAGCGACAGGCGACGGTGGCACCGGCCCTGCACAGGCCTGATCCGCGCTTCGAGCGCGAGAGGAGGCTGCTGCCATGGTGAGCGTTAAGGATCTTCAGGACGTCGTCGATGACCTGAAGGGTGAAGCGACCAAGCGCGCAAATGATCTGTTCGGTGAAGGAAAGAGCGAGGTGCGCCGCGCCGTCGGTGGCCACTCCGATGGAACGATCTTCGGGACGCTCGCGCTCGGGCTCGTGCTCGGCGCGATCGTCGGCGCCGCGATCGCCCTGCTCTTCGCGCCGTTCCCCGGTGACGAAGCGCGTCGTCGTCTCAGCGAGAGCGTCGACAAGGTCCGCACGACCGAGCCCGCGGGCAAAGCCGGCAACGGCTCGACCCGACCGGTCTCAACTGTCGGAAGCAGCGCTTACCCGACGAGCTAACACAGCAAACTAGCCGCGGGGTGACCTAGAACCGGGACGAGGGGGCTGGCGCGCGCAGTGGGACCCGAGACCCTGCGTAGTCGAGGGAGGGACCCGCGAGCACGACAGCCCCCTCGGCCCGGTTTGTGCGCGCTAGCCGCGACCCCTCTCTCGGCCGCGTTGAAGTCTTAGCCCGCGCCTAGCTCGCGCGCCAGCTTCAAGAGGCTTTCGCGTGTGTTGAGCTTCGGATCATCGGTGACGCGCTCGAAGAGCTCGTTCAGGATTTCGCCGACCCGCCGACTTGGCGGAATACCAAGCTCCTTCATGACGTCGTTGCCGTCGATGAGGAGATCCTTGAGCGAGAAGGCGGACGCGGCACGGATCTCTTCCTGCACCCGCTCCCAGAGCGCCTCAAGCGCGTACATGCGCGGCGATCGCGCGCCGCTGCCGATGTTGTCGGCCCTGCGGAGCGCGAAAAGGGCCGGGATGTTCTCGAGGCCGACCTTTCGCACGAACCGGCGGACCGCCGAAGGTGTCCACTCGCTCTGGTACCAGAACATGTGATTCCGGATGAGATGCGTGACTCTCGTCACCGTCTCCTTGTCGAAGCGCCACCGGCGCAGGATGTCTCGTGCGGTCGCCTCGCCGACGAACTCGTGCTGGTGGAAGTGCCCGTCCGCGAAGGTCGCCGGTTTTCCGATGTCGTGAAAGAGTCCGGCGAGCCGTAGCACGAGGTCGTCGGACGGCGTCGCGTCGAGCGTCGCGAGCGAGTGCTCGAAGACGTTCTGTGCGACCGCCTTGTCCTGCGGAGTCTCTTTCGCGATCTCGAGCTCCGGGCAGATCACTTCGAGGAGTCCGAGGTCGGAGAGCAGGCGAAAGGCTTCCGACGGCTTCGGCGCCTCGAGCATTTTCGTGATCTCCTGCTGGACCCGCTCGCCGGACAGACTCGTCGCGAGGGCCGCGCAGTCGCGGATCGCGTCCGCGGTACGCGGGTCGATCACGAAGCCGAGCCGCGTCGCGAAGCGGACCGCGCGGAGCATCCGCAATGCGTCTTCCGCGAAGCGTTCGCGCGGCTCGCCGACGGCTCGCACGACGCGGGCTTCGAGGTCCCGCTGCCCGCCGAACGGATCCACGAGCTCGCCCGACCGTCCCTCGACCCCGGGCCGCCAGGCCATGGCGTTCATCGTGAAGTCGCGCCGCGAGAGATCCTCGTGGAGCGAGTCGGTGAAGGCTACGGTGGCCGGATGGCGGTGGTCGGCGTAGTCGGCCTCGACCCGGTAGGTCGTGACCTCGATGTCGTGATCGCCCTGGCGCACGACGACCGTCCCGAAACGGTTCAGGTAGAGCGCGTGCCGGAAGACTTTCTGGATCTCGTCAGGCGTAGCGCTCGTCGCGATGTCCCAGTCGTGCGGATCGACGCCGCGCAGCGCGTCCCGAACGCAGCCACCGACGACGTAGGCTTCGTGCCCCGCCGCGACGAGCCGAGCCACAACCCGCTCGACGTCGGCGGGCACCTGGATGTTCGGTGTCACCCGCGAAGTTTAAGGAAGCCGAACGATCACATACCGAGGTACGCGCGCTGCACGTCGGGCGACGAGAGGAGCTCTTTGCCGGTGCCGGTCTGGACGATCGAGCCAGTCTCGAGAACGTATGCGCGATGCGCGATCTCGAGCGCCTTGGTCGCGTTCTGCTCGACCAGGAGGATCGGCGTCCCCTGCCCGTTGATGTCGGTCAGCACGCGAAAGATCAACTCGCAGAGGATCGGGGCGAGGCCGAGCGAGGGTTCGTCAAGCATGAGGAGCTTCGGACGTGCCATGAGCGCGCGTCCGATCGCCAGCATCTGCTGCTCGCCACCGGAGAGTGTCCCGGCGAGCTGCTTCGTGCGCTCCTTGAGACGGGGAAAGAGATCGTAGACGCGCGCGATGTCCGCCTGAATACCGGCGCGATCCTTCCGCGCGTACGTCCCCATCATCAGATTGTCGAAAACGATCATCCGCGGGAAGAGGCGTCGGCCCTCGGGGGCATGGCCGATCCCGGCGCGCACGACATCGTGGGCCGGTACGGCGGTGATATCGCGGCCATCGAAGACCACCCGCCCGGTCGTCGCGTGGTTGAGACCGGAGATCGTGCGCAGCGTCGTGGTCTTCCCCGCGCCATTCGATCCGATCAGCCCGACGATCTCTCCAGGGTTGATGCTCAGGGAGACGCCGCGGAGCGCCTGCACGCGGCCGTAGAAGACGTTGATGCCCGCGACGTCCAGCAGCCCCATCTAGTGCTGGGTCCCGAGGTACGCCTCGATGACGCGCTGGTCGCGCCGCACCTGCTCGGGCGTTCCCTCGGCGATCTTCTCGCCGTGGTCGAGCACCACGATCCGGCGGGACACGCCCATGACGACCTTCATGTCGTGCTCGATGAGGAAGACCGTGATCCCCTGGTCGACGATCTTGTGCACCAGTCCCATGAGCTCGACCTTCTCCTGCGGCGTGAAGCCGGCAGCGGGCTCGTCAAGGAGCAGAAGAGCGGGATTCGTGGCCAGCGCGCGGGCGATCTCGAGACGGCGCTGCGAGCCGTAGGGCAGGTTGCGCGCGTAGACGTGGGTGTACTGCTCGATTCCGACGAACTGGAGGAGTTCGATCGCGCGGTCTGTTACGCGCTGCTCCTCGCGGTGCTCGGCGGGCGTCTTGAAAAGAGAGTCCCAGAGCTTCGCGTGCATGCGGCAATGCTGGCCCAGACGGACGTTGTCGAGAGAGGACATGTACTCGAAGAGCCTGATGTTCTGGAAGGTCCGCGCGATGCCGAACGCCGCGACTTGGTGTGGCTTTGCGCCGGTGATCTCGCGGCCCTGGAAGACGATCCGTCCCTCGGTCGGCGGGAATATCCCGGTGATGCCGTTGAAGAGCGTCGTCTTGCCGGCGCCATTCGGTCCGATCAGCGCGAAGATCTCACCCTTCTTGACGTCGAAGGTGACGTCGTCCACCGCCACGAGGCCGCCAAAGCGCTTGGTCACATGGTCGATGCGCAGGATCGGCTCGGCCGTGGCTTCGACGGTCATGCCGTCTCCGCGTTTACGTCTTCGATCGTGGTGTCTTCGTGGACACCCTTTTGGAGCTCTTCCGCGCGCTGCCGGCTCGGCAGGAGGCCCTGCGGTCGAAGCAGCATGGTGAGCACAAGGATCAGACCGAAGATGAGGTATTTCAGTCGCTGCACCTCCCCGGCGAGACCCGGCCAGTCGCCGCTTGGGGTATTGAGACTCGTGGCGCCGAGCGAGTTCGCGAAGTCGACGGCCTGCTGTGGGAGGCCAGGCAGGATGTTGAAGATCACGTAGTAGATGAGGAGCGCTCCGACGATGACGCCCGGAATGTTCCCCATCCCCCCGAGTACCACCATGATCAGGATCGTGATGGAGACCGTGAACCCGAAGTTCTCGGGCGACACCAGCGACAGCTTGGCCCCATAGAACGTCCCGGCGAAGCCGCTGAACGCCGCGCCGATGCCGAAGGCGAGCAGCTTGACGCCGACCGTGTTCACGCCCATCGCCGCCGCCGCGACCTCGTCCTCGCGGACGGCCATCCACGCGCGACCCATGCGCGACCTACGCAGATTGTTCACGAGCACGACGGAGATCGCGACGAGAATGGCCATGATCACGTAGTAGGCAAGCGGGTCGATGATCTTGAAGTTCGGAACGATCGCCAGCGCATCGCCGGACCACGGGCCATTCAGCCAGATCGGCAGCGCCGGAGTGTCGAGGGCGGAGATGCCGTTGACGCCGCTGGTCCAGGTCGAAGCGTTCCGGAAGAGGCGCGGCACGATCTCCCCAAAGCCGAGGGTCACGATGGCCAAGTAGTCGCCTCGCAGCCGAAGGGTCGGCGCGCCCAGGATCGCCCCGGCGCCCGCGGCGGCGAACATGCCGACGAGCAATGCGATCCAGAACGGGATGTGGATGGCCTGGTGGATCGGCGTGAACTCCATGTGGTCCGAGGCGACGAACGCGTAGGTGTACGCGCCTATCGCGAAGAACGCCGCGTAGCCGAGGTCGAGGAGGCCCGCGAATCCCACGACCACGTTCAATCCGATCGCCAGAAGGATGTAGACGCCGGCGTCGGCGGCTTGTGAGATGAGGAAGCTGCCGCTGCCTCGCGTGACGACCTGTACCCCGATCGGAAACGCGATCGTCGCCACCGTGAGGACGAGAAACACGACCGCGTTCGGATTTTTCCGAGGGTCGTTCTCCAGGATGGATCCGAGGCGTGAGAGAAGCGTTCTCATTTCTCCGGTACTCGCATCCCGAGAAGGCCGGTGGGCCTGAAGACCAGGACGAGGATCAGGATCGCGAAGATGATGACCTGCGTCCACGTCGACTCCATGTACCCGTCCCAGAGCGCGGTGGTGAGACCGATGAGGAGCCCGCCGAGGGCCGCTCCCTGAATGTTCCCGATGCCGCCAAAGACGGCCGCGGTGAACGCGAAGAGACCGGCCGAGAACCCGAGATCGAAGACCATCGTGTTGTAGTAGAGACCGAAGATCGTTCCGCCGGCGCCGGCGAGAACCGCGCCGATGAAGAAGGTCGCCGCGATCGTGCGGTTGATGTCGATCCCCATCAGCTCGGTCGCGTCCTGGTCCTGGGCTGTCGCGCGCATGGCCTTCCCGAGCGTCGACCGATTCACGAAGAGGGCCAGCACGATCATGAGGACGGCTGCGACCACGATGACGAAGATGTCCTTCACGCCGATCGTGGCACCGCCTATCACGAAGCCAGTCGTGGGCAGCAGGTTCGGATAGGGCACGTTGAAGGGACCCTTCCAGAGGAACATCACTCCCTCGAGGACGAACGACATTCCAACTGCGGTGATCAGCGGAGCCAGACGTGGTGCGTGGCGGAGCGGTCGGTAGGCGACACGCTCGATGGTCACGTTTATGGCGCCGCAGATGAGCATCGTCACGATGAAGACCGCGATGAGCGGCAGGATGATCCCCGCCGTGCCGGCTTTGCTCGCGTCAAGTCCGAAGATCGGGAGCAGGAAGACGGAGATGAACCCGCCGAGCGTGAACAGGTCGCCGTGCGCGAAGTTGATGAGCTCGATGATCCCGTAGACCATCGTGTAGCCGAGAGCGACCAGAGCGTAGATAGCCCCGTTGGCCACCCCGAACGTCAGGATCTGCAGGAAGTAGCTGGGTCCCTGCGCAAAGATCTTCGTTCCCAGGATGAAGATCGCGTAGAGAACGGCAAGGATTACCAACAGGTTGACGAGACGACCGATTGGAGCCTCGACGAACGCGATCCGTGCTTGTTTCAGCGAGCCGACCACATGCCCCCCCAAGCGGGGAGGGGACGAGCTCCGCCCCCTCCACTCACGTGTGTCTGCTAGCTAGCCCCCGACTCCGAACTGCTTCACGAATATCCAGTCGAGCGGTGAGCCCTTGGTCTGGAAGATCGCCATCGTGGGCGAGGTCGGGTCTCCGTTCGCGTCGAACGTGTACGTGCCCGTCGTGCCCTTGAAGCCCTTCGTCGCTGCAACCGCGGCGCGGACCTGCTCGCGGCTCGGCAGGTTGCCGCCGTTTGCATCGATGGCCCGGCCGATCGCGTCGATGAGGATGTTCGCGCAGTCCATGGCCGGGAAGGTGTACGAGCCGATGTCCTCTTTCTTGGTGAACTTGGCCTTGAACGCGTCGATCGTCGCCTTAGCGTCGGGGTTCTGGTTTGCGTCCGCCGCGGCGACGGTGCCGTAGAGGTTCGCGCCGTTATCGGCCGCGTCCTTGATGCACTGCGAGTTCACGCCACCGTCCGGGACCATGTAGGGAGCGTCCAGGATGCCCTTCATCTGGGCGCGTGGGATGCAGATCTTGGTGCCGCTGGTGGCGCCGGCGTAGACGGCCAGCGCGCCCTTGTTCTTGGCGTCGGTGAGGAAGGGCTTCCAGTCGTTGGTGGTCTTTGTGTCGAAGTCCTGACGGAGGACGACCGTACCGCCCTTCTTTGTGAACTCCGCCGTGAACTTGTCAGCGACGCCCTTGCCGAAGGTCTCGTTGTCAGACCAGACCGCGACCTTCGTGATCTTGAGCGTATCGACGATGAAGTCCGCCGCCGCGGGTCCCTGGAAGGTGTCAGCCGCGGCCACGCGGAAGTAGTTGTTGACGCCGTTTGGCCGGAGCTTCGCCGGCGTCGTGCCGGTGTCCGCCTCGCAGTACGGGAACGTCTGCGTGAGGCACTCGTTGGTGTTCGCTGCGCTGATCATCGTGAAGCTCGCGCGGTTCGCGATCGGGATCATCGCGCGCGCCACATTCGAGTTGTTCGGCCCGATCATCCCGAGGATCTTCGAGTCGGAGATCATCTCCTGGATGTTCTGCGCGCCCTTTTGTGGGTCGTGGGTGCCGTTGACGGTGTCATCCCAGCCCTTGAAGGTGAGCTTGAATCCTTTGATCGAGCCCGCGGTCTCAACCGCGTACTGGATCCCGTTCTGGGCGGGCAGGCCGTCCGAGGCGTCGCCACCGGATGTCGGCTGGTCGCTGGCGATGATGATCTCGCCTTTCGTCGTGCCACCGCCACCACCACCGGTCCCTGGTGTGCATGCCGCTGCCACCATCGCGAGGCCGGCGATGATCGCACCCGCTGTGTACCAACGTCGCTGCATTCGATCCTCCCACATGCGATTTGCGTCTTCGGGCCTTCGCGCATTCCTCACGCATCGAGCGACCCGCGTTTGACGGACGAGCGTAGGAGGCGGCCGAGCAGGCGTCAATCAAGGGCCGTGCCAGCATGTGACCGTGACAGGCACCGGGCGCTCCTTCTCCGCCCACCCTGCGCGACTCGCCGGCGCATTCGTGACCCTGGTAGCGGTCGCCGCCATCGTCTGGTACCTAGCCTCACCGCTCTTCGTTCGTACCTATATGAATGAGGCGCTGCCATCACCGAGCCTCACCCCCAACGAAGCGGAGGCCGCCCAAACGGCACCCAGGCCGGTTGGTCCGCGCGTGCTGGGCTCAGGCCAGCTTCGATATGTCGATGCGATCCACAACGGCAGAGGTGTGGTGCGGATCGTCGACATCGGCGGCATCCGTTACGTTCGTTTCGAGGACGTCATGCTGACCAACGCTCCGGACGTCCATGTCTACCTCTCACCCGAGAGCGGAGGCAGATGGGACGAGAGAACGAGTCTTTATCTCGGCGCCCTGAAGGCCACGAACGGGTCGTTTAATTACGAGCTCCCGGCACTCGCGGATGTGGGAAGCTACAAAAGCGTCGTGGTGTGGTGCCGTGCGTTTCGGGTCCTCATCACCTGGGCCGATCTGCGGGAGGGCGCGGCTCTCGCCTAGTCGCCTCGCGAGTATGGTTCAGCGATGCCCGCGCGGCCCAAGCGACAACAGCCCCGTGCGATCGCGCGCCCCGATCCCCCGCTCCGGTCGCGGGCCCGGAAGATCCTGACCCGCCTCGCCAAGGCGTATCCGGACTGGGGACCCACGCTCCTCTTCTCGTCTCCACTGGAGCTCCTGGTCGCCACGATCCTGGCCGCGCAGGCGCAGGACGAGCGGATCAACGAGGTCACCCGGGTTCTCTTCACGAAGTACCGGAGCCCGGCCGACTACGCGACGGCGCCTGCGGGGGTCCTCGAGCGGGACATCAAGGCGACTGGCTTCTACAACCAGAAGGCGAAGTCGCTGCGCGCGATGGCCCATGGCCTCCTCGAGGAGTTCGATGGAGAGGTGCCCTCCGACATGGACGCCCTCACCCGGCTGCATGGGGTCGGTCGCAAGACGGCATCGATCGTCCTCGGAGCGGCCTTTGGAGTCCCCGCGGTGGCCGTCGACCGCCACGTCGCTCGCGTGGCCGAGCGGCTTCGCCTGCACCGCGCGGGTAAGGACATCGAGGCGAGCCTCCGGGTGATCTACCCGAAGAAGGACTGGATCAAGGCGACCTGGTGCTTCGTTCTCCATGGTCGTCGCGTATGCCGACCGACGCCGCTCTGCCCCATCTGTCCGATCAGCGACCTCTGCCCGTACCCGAAGAAGACGAAGACGCTACCTGCGGCGCTGCGATCCAACCAGCAACTGCTGCGACCGCGAGAACCAGCGCGTCGCCCGCGATGATCGAAATTCCCTCGGCCAGCCCATCGCCCGAAGGCTCGAGCGGCGCCGGCGCCAGACCGATCGCCTCGACCAGCACGTAACCGACTCCCACGAGCGCGCCGTGGTAAAGACCCGCATATTTGGCCATCTTTCCGGCCAAAAGCGCCCCAACCGCGATACCACAAAGCGGCGCGGCGATACCAAAGATCGATGCGCCGGGCGAAGCGGCGAGCCGGAGAAGTGAGGCGATCGTGGCCGCCACGAGGACACCGGCCGCGACCGCGAGCCGCTGGATGGGTGGGAGTGCACGCCGCTGTGGGATGCGATCGAGCGTACTCGGACAAAAAGAAACCGATCCGCGAGGCCTACGCGGATCGGCGGGTTCGCGAAAGGTGCCAAGCTCGAAAATCAAAAAAGCGACGACTCTCGTCGTCGCAAGACAACCTTAGTGCTTCTTCTTCGAGGACTTCTTCGCCTTCTTCTTTGCTGGCATTAGGGAATCACCTCCTTCTGGCCACGCATTGCACGGTTATATAGACACACTCACGTTGCAGATGTCAACAGACCTGACCGGAAAGAGTTCAAGCCGTCGTCGGGGGAACGTCGCTCCGTAGCCGCTCCGCGACGCGTCGTCGAAGCTCCGCGGGAGCGACATCGGCGGTCCCGCAGTCGCGGATGACCTTCAGGAAGCGCTCCTCGAACGCGAGGTTGTCGCCGCAGTCGGTGCACCCTTCGAGATGGCTCGCGACTTGTTTACGCTCATTTGACCCGAGCTCCTGGTCGAGGAACTCGTAGAGCTTCTCGAGGCAATCGTCGCAGTCCATCCCGCCCTCCTAGTCCGGCCGTGGCCCGCTTGTCCGGAGCGCGGCGATGCCGCGCTCGCGGGCGAGGTCGAAGAGTCGCTGCTGGAGGAATTTGCGCCCGCGGTGAAGCCGCGACATCACCGTCCCGATCGGAACTCCGACCATCTCGGCGATCTCCTTATAGGAGAACCCCTCGACGTCGAGCAGTACCGTCGTCCGGAACTTCTCCGGAAGGGCCGCAAGGGCCTCTTTCACCTCGCTCGACACGATCCCGTCCAGGAATTCCTTCTCGGGATCAGAAGAATTCGACCCGGGCGTTTCCTGAGACATCCGCCGGTAGAGCGAGAACTCGTCGACGTCGTCCAGCTCGGCCGTCTGAGGCTGCCGGGAGCGCTTCCGGTAGGCGTTGATGAAGGTGTTCGTCAAGATCCGGAAGAGCCATGCCTTGAGGTTGGTCCCCGGCGTGAACTGTTCGCGAAAGCGAAGAGCGCGGATATATGTCTCCTGCACGAGATCTTCGGCGTCCGCCTCCGATCGGGTCATCCGGAGTGCCGTTCGGTACAGCGCATCAATAAACGTGAGCGCCTCGGTCTCGAAGGCGTCCTCGGCCATCCGGTCACTTTATCCCAACGTTGCCGGCTTTCCCGCAATTCCCGATACGCTCGGGGAATCGTGGACCGGCGCCGTCTTCGCGCCATAGCGCGCCGTCTCGCTACGGCGTACGGCACTCCGCCACCACCTCGACACCTCCCGCCGCTCGAGGAGCTTGTTCTCACGGTGCTGTCGCAGCACACGAGCGACACGAACCGCGACCGCGCGTATGCCGATCTCCGTCGACGCTTCGCCGACTGGGACGAGGTTGCGGACGCACCGCTCCCCGCCCTCGCCCGGGCGATCCGCAGTGGCGGTCTCGGGCCCACGAAGGCCGTCCGCATCCGGGCGATGCTTCGCGCGATCCGGGAGAGCGGCGTTCCTCTCGACGACCGCGCATTCACGGCGATGCCGGACCAAGATCTCTGGGACACGCTGGTAGCGCTACCGGGGGTAGGACCCAAGACTGCGGCATGCGTGCTGCTCTTCTCGCTCGACCGCCCGTTCTTCCCGGTCGACACGCACGTGCACCGTGTCGCGATCCGGCTCGGGCTCGTACCGCCGCGAGCGGATGCGGTCACCACGCAGGCCGCGTTTCAGGAGAGCGTGCCCGATGACCAGATGTACGCGCTGCATATGAACCTCATCCGGCACGGGCGCGAGGTCTGCGTCGCGCAACGACCGCGGTGCTCGGCGTGCGTGCTCCGCGATCTCTGCCCGCGGGTGGGGGTGACGAGCTCTCGTTGAGCGTTGCTACTCGACGAAGAGATCGTCGGGGTAGCAGTAGCGCCAGCGCTCGCTCGGCTCAAAGGAGCGGATCACCGGATGCGTCGTCGCGCGGTAGTGCTTCGTCGCGTGCTTGTTCGGCGAGTCGTCGCAGCATCCGACGTGACCACACTCCAGGCAGAGCCGAAGATGCACCCAGGAGTCTCCCGACGCGAGGCACTCCTCGCAGCCGTCCGGTGTGTTCGGGCGGTGATCGCGCGCTTTACGAAGATGCGAGCAGAGCTGCGGCGCCACCATTTGAGTTTGCGCTTCTGCGGGCGGCGTGTCGCTAAGCCGGCTCCGGTTGCGGCGTCGGCTGCCGGTACCGCCGGACGGGCGAGAAGAATAGGTACAGGAACGCGAGGGCCGCTATGGCCGCGCACGCGAAGAGCGTCGGCCGCAAGCCGATCAGGTCACCGACGATTCCGGCGGCGAACGCGGCCGGCGGCGCGACTGCGAACCCGACGAAGCGCGTCGCCGAGCTCACCCGGCCCAGCAGATGCTCAGGCGTCAGAGCCTGCACCAGGCTCGCCGACCCGACGACCCACAGAGGTACGGTCAGGCCAAGGAGCGCCTGCGAGAGGCCGAGCACGGTCGCCGCCTGTACCGGCGTTCCCCCGGCGAACGGAAGCAGCAGCCGGCTCAACGTTTCGAGGAAGAGGGCGGCGATCATCACCGGCCCGAGACCCCATCGCGCCGTGAGCGGTCCCGCGAGCGCGGCCCCCAGCAGGCTGAGCGGACCGATCGCGGCGAGCGAGATGCCGAGCAGCGCCGGCGAAAGGCCGAGCTCGCGTGTCGCATACACGACGAGCACCCCTTGGACCGCGAACCACTCGATGTTCGCGAGCGCGATCGCCGTGATGGAGCGAAGCACGATCGGTTGCTCGCGGACCCAGCGCAGGCCGTCGGTGACCTCGTGCCAGACGCTCCGTGCGGTCTCGCGTGGGCGCGGCGTCTCGGCTGCTCGGATGGCCGCGATGAAGACGGCCGACACGACGAAGCCCACCGCGTCCCAGAGCATCGCGATCGGTGCGGTGAGGGCCTGGACGAGGATGCCCCCGAGCGACGGCCCTGCGACCTGCGCCACGGCGTTCGAGGCCTGCAACCGGCTGTTCGCCGCAACGAGCCGTGTTCGCCCGACGAGTGAGGGGACGAACGCGGCACGAGCGAGGTCGGTCGAGACGGCGAACGCCCCACCGACGAACGACACGATGTAGAGCTGCGTGAGACTGAGCGTTCCGAGGGCGGCTGCGAGCGGGACGGTGCCGATCACGATCGCACTCCCGAGGTCGGAGACGACCATGATCGGACGCCGCGGGAGACGGTCGACCCACACACCGATGAAGAGGCCCGCCACGATCGACGGCGCCATCTGCGCCGCGACGAGGAGGCCCGTCTCGGTTGCGCCGGCGCCGAGGAGCAGCACGGCCGTGAGCGGTAACGCGAGCACCGTGATCTGGCTTCCGACCCGCGCGATCGTGAAGCCGGTCCACAGCTTGATGAAATCCGGATTGCCGGAGAGGGAAGACGTGTTCATGAGCGCGGAGTGTCAACGAAAAAGCAGCACCCCGATTCGACCTTACCGAGAGAAAACCACCGCAGCGGGCTTGAGCAATTGAGCAGGAGTTTTCGCAACCCTCGCTTCATCGAAGACTTCGCGCCGGTCGTCGCGCGGCTCGCGAGCACTTGGTCAACCCTCTGGGCGATTGCTACCCTCGCGCCCCGGTCAGATCGGTTTGTCGAGAGCGAGGACCAGGCTCGGCTGCGGAGACGGCTAAAATTTTTTCACGGTCGGTGGAAAACGAGTCGTTCAACAGAATCGGCAATAGCGGACACTGGCGGCTACCACTCGGGTCGAGGATCGTGGGAATCCGCATCAAATTCGGGCAGATGGCGCTCTGGCGTGATCGACCCGCGCCAAGTACGTAGCGAAGAACTCCGCCATCACTCCCTCGACCGTCGTCGTCTTGCCGTCGAGCAGTGGAATCGTGCTGGTTGCCGGATAAAAGTGGTCTACGGTCGGCACCACATATGCGCCGTGCAGCAACCCCTT
>DASPWX010000120.1:0-9890 GCA_035637615.1 Bathyarchaeia archaeon
AAGGAGATCGCGGCGATAGCCATCACGGCGCGCACGCCAGACCACCCTTGCGCCGCGAGCTGAACGAGGACGACGTAGCCCGCCGCGAACGCGCCGGTCACCGGATGCGCCGCGACGGTCAGCGCGAGCAGGAGCGCCGTAAGCGCGTAGAGCCGACCGCTCGCATTGCGGATCGCGCCGGCATGGGCCCACCACGCGAGCGCGCCGAAGCCCATCGCGACGACGCGCGCGTAAACGCCCGCTGACACGATGAACTGCCACACCGACATGGATGTGAGCGCGAGCAGCGTGGCGATCACGCACACGAGCAGCGGAACGCCGCGGAGGCGCAGATGGCCGTACAGGCCGAGCGCGAATGCCACCATCGCGACGAACGCCAACCCCTTGAGGGTTGGCTCAGCACCGAAGGCGCGCACGGCCGGCAACGCCATGACGTAGGCGAGTCCCGGATAGTTGTCGAACGTCGGCATCCCCGCCGCCCACACGTAGAACCAGTCGTGGTTCGGAAACCAGTCGGAGACGAATTTCAGCCGCGTGAGGTGGTTCGCGGCGTCGACACCCTTCGGGAAGCCATCCCACGCCCGAAGGAGCGCTCCCACGGCGACGACCACGGCGACGATCCCGGTCCGCGCGATCGCGTCGCCACCCGGTCTGGTGATCACGTGGATCGGCCTCGGCGCAGCGCGCGGAGCAGAAGAAAGAGCGCTGTGAGCGCGGCTATGGCTAGCCCCGCGAGGAAGTCGAGATGGACCCGACGATCGAGCTCGACGATGTGCGAGCCCGCGGGAAGCGTGAGGCGCAGCATCCCGAGCGCGTCGGGACCTGCGGTCACGCTCTTTCCATCGACAGACGCTTGCCAGCCGCTGTCGTATGCCTCGCGCACGATGAGGTCGCCGGCTGCTTGAGTCTCGACGCGCCAGTGTCCGAGACCACTCGCTGCGCTGACCGGGGCGCTGCCTCGCGCGACCGCAGACAGGTAACTCTCGAGCGCCGGCCGATCAATGCCGTTCGTCGGCGACGGCAGGTCGGCGGCCGACGATACGACGACCGCCCGTGGATCGCCCGCGGGTGGCACCTCGTAGATCCGGACACCGCGCTCGTCGAAGACCACAGGGAACATTCCGTCGAACTTCGCCGGGTTGGTGAAGTCGTGGAAGATCTCGGACGAGGACGGCGTGGTCACGACCAGATAGCGCACCGAGAGCGCCTGCAGCCAAATTTTCGAGATCGCGGCATCGGGACCGCTGCTGATCTGGAAGGCGGCGTGCGCCGGCCAGGGATCGACCGCCGCGAAATCCTGTCCCCCGCGCACCTGTGGCACATCGGCGAAGACGTTGAGCCAGAACGCGTGGTCGCCGCTCAGGAACGCGCGCTCGCCGGCTCGCATGTTTTCGGCGAGCCAGAGGGCGACGCGGCGCTCGCTCCAGTCCCGCCAGTTCGCATCCGGCGCGAGGCGCGCCTGGACCCCGAGCCACGCCGGCGCGCCCACCACAACGAAAGCCAGCGCGGCGACTGCGACGAGCACGCCTCGCGCGACACTCCGCGAAGTCACGCGCTCGATGAGCGCCGCGAGGACGATTCCGACGCCGATCGCGAAAGCAGCGTCGAGCTCGAGCGAGTAGCGGATCGGCTGCGGCGCGATGCCGATGCCGAAGAGCTGCTTTGGGACCAGGATCGCGCCGAGAACCAGGAGCCACAGCACCACGACGTCCATGCCGGGAGGCAATCGTTTGAGCGGCAAGGCTGCGACCGCGATGACCGCGGCGAGCGCCACGAGCGGGAGCGCGAGATAGAAGGAGGCGGTGTCACCGCCTCCCGGTTGAGAGAACGCGCGCATGAAACTGAGGCTGTACCAGCCCAAGGAGAAGAGGACTGTGAGTAGTCCGACCTTCGAGAGACCGCTCCACTTGCCCGTGAAGCTCGCCGCCGGCCCGTTGGCGATGGCGATGCCGAAGATGAAGACGGCGACGCCCAATGCTCCGATGAGATTCGTCAGAGCCACGGCCACCAGCGCGACGACCGCGACCGCGAGTCGAAATGCTGAGGGTGCGCGAAGGTAGCGCAGGGTCGCGGCCACTCCGAGCAGCGCAAGCGAGAGCGAGAGCACGTGCGGGCCCTCGCCGTATTCGACGAGCGCGACGAGGCGCCAGGGTGGCGGGAGGAACGTGCCGGAGATCGCCGCTCCGTCGGTCCGGATCGGCGCAAAGACATACGTGAGCGAAGGAAGCAGAAGAAACGCTCCGGCAGAAAGCAGCGCCGCGCGGCGCGAGCCGGTCAGCTCACGTGCCGCGAGGTACAACGCGGGCAGCCCCAGGGCATAGCCGGTCGCTGCGACGATCCGATAAGCCTGCGGGATGTCGCCGCCGATCTTTCCGAGCGCCGCCACGACCGCGGGCAGGAGTGGTGTGTAGAAGAGCTCGAACGGGAACCCGAGATACCAGTACGGGTACCAGGAGAGATCGGGGAAGCGGTCCGCGATGAAGCGTGCATTCGCGATGAATGTCGCCTCGATGCTGCCGCGGAACTGCGTGAACTCGCCCGTAAAGAGTGGGGCGATGACCCACGCTTGCAGGGCGAAGAGTCCGACGGCAACGAGGAGATCGATCGGAAACCGACGCGCGAAGGAGCCTCTCTCGATGCGCGGCAGTATGGGTGGCGCGCTTAGATCGCGACCGCCACCAGCTCCACAGCGTTGCGAAGTGCGACCGCTCCGAGACGCTCCGCGATCGCTTTCGCCTCGTCGCACTCCTGCCGATGGTCGGCGCGCCCGAGCGCGGCGAGAATGCGGGCGTGGTCGGCGAGCGCGACCGCGCGCTCGTAGTCGAGGCGTAGCGTGCCGAACGCCTGGATCGCGTCGAAGACGAGCTTCTCGGCCTTGGCGAGCTCGCCGCGCTGCATCGCGCGAACGCCCGCCGCCTGGGTCAGCAGCGCGCGTCCTCGGGCGTGGCCGGTTCGCTCGACGACCGCTTCGATGCGCTCGACGAACGGCTGATCGTCGATCCGCCAGCGCGCCGCGGCGAGCACGGCGAGCGGTCCGAAGAGGGCCTGATCCACGAGGCCCTTCGGGTAACCGGCGCTCCGAATCGCGTGATAGCTCGACTCGCTTTCCCTCATGCCGTAGTACGCGGACACGAAATCGCACGCCGCGATGTCGGTGGGGTTCGCTTCGCCGTCGATCAGCTGCTCGCGGAAGCTCTTCTCTTCGGGCATGCCCATTGCCGCCGCGGCGGCCGCGGCGATCGCGAGCGTCGCGTGCACTTTTCCCGTCGGCAGGAACTGCTCGCGTCGCGCGGCGCTCGCGAGCACTCCCGCGAAGTCCCCCGAGAGGAGGCGTCCCAGTGTCTCCATCTGCAGCGAGACCGCGCCCAGACGGGGCTTCTCGGTCTCGAGCGCGAGATCGCGCCCCGCGGTCGCGTGCTCGATCGCTTCGTTGAAGTCGCCGAGCACGAGTGCTGAGATCGCGATCATGTTGTGCGTGTCGATGAGCTCGTCGCTGTCCTGGAGGGATTTCGCGATCGGCAGCCGCCGCTGGTTATGGGCATACGACTCGCGGAAGTTCCCGAGCTCGCCGTAGGCGTAGCCCACCGCGTCGAGGCAAAGCGACACCTCGCGCAGAAGCCCGAGCTCCTCGGCGATCGAGAGCGCCTCCTTCGCGGTCGCGAGCGCGTCCTCCCAGTCGGCATCGGTCGGCTTCGGCCGCTTCCGCGCGAGGAACGACTTTGCCGCCAAGAGGAGGACCTTCTGCCGGCTGCGCTGTCCATTCACGATCGCAAGCCCACGCGCCACGAGTCCCTCGAGATCGGGATGCTTCGCGTCCCATCGCGTGCAGAGCTCCGCCATGTGGGCGATGACGTTCCCGACCTCGGGGTTCTTCGGGTCGCGCTCCTCGAGCATCGCGAGCGCGCGCTCGTAGGCCGAGAGCGCTGCGTCGTTCTCGCCGCGATATCGGCGCACGCGCGCGATCAGAAACAGCGCTTTGATCGCGTCGTTGAAGCGGTCCAGCTTTTCGTAGAGCTCGAGCGACTGTTCGGCGAGCTGGAGGGCCTCGACGTGGGCGTGGATCGCCGTGGCGCGCTCAGCCGCCTTCCACGAGTACTCGGCGGCCTTCTCGGGCACTTCTCCGAGCAGGTAGTGGTGCGCGAGCGCCGGCAGGAAGTCCCTGACGCCCTCGCCGAGCACGGTTTCATACGCGACCGCGACGCGCCGGTGCAACTCGATCCGGCGGCGCATGAGGAGCGTGTTGTACGCGACCTCTTGCACGACAGCGTGCTTGAAGCGGTACCGGCCTTCGCGCCGCTCACCCGGTGCGGCCTCGAGGACAAGATCGGCCGCGATGAGCTCGTCGACCGAGTCGGCGACCCTCGGGCCGCCGGCCTCGCGAAGGACACGGTCGCCGAAGCGCTGCCCGATCACCGATGCGAGCTGGATCGTCTCCCTCGCGCTCGGCGGGAGCCGGTCGATGCGTGCCGCGACGACTCCATGCAGCGTCGCGGGCACCTCGAGCGCGGCCGGCCGCTCGCGCAGCTGCCACTCGCCCTTTTCGTCCTTCGCGACAGCCCCCGACTCCACGAGCGAGCGGATCGATTCTTCGACGAAGAACGGGTTTCCTCCCGCGCGCGCGACGATCTTGTTGCGGAGCTCGTCCGGTATCCAGTCGAACGTCGCATCGATGATCCGTGCGGCCTCCTCGTCCGAGAGCGGCTCCAGGACGAGCTGGCTGAAGTTCGTCCGGACCGGCCGCGGCTCGGGCGACCCGGGTCCGGCGCGCTGTGCAAGGAGCAGGAGGATCGGTACGTGCGACGCTCTCGACGCGACGAACCAGAGGAGCTCGAGCGACGCGGAGTCGGCGAAGTGGAGATCCTCGAGGACGTACAGGAGCGGGCGCTCTCGCGCGAGCGATGCGATGACGTCGTAGACGATGATGAACATCGAGCGCTTCCACTCTTCGGACTCGCTCGGCGGCTCGGTCGATCCTGCGAGATGAAAGAATTGCGCCAGGGTCGGCGCGACCAGCTCGGGATTGGCGAAGCTCAGCTCGCGGAGCTTGTCCGGAAGCTTCGCGGAGGATTCCAGGTCGTTCGGATCGATCCGCAGCTCGACGAGGAGCGGCTCGATGAAGCCCGCGTAGCTGCGCTGGTTCACGCGTGAGAAGGTCCAGCGCAGGACTCGTGGCGCATCGCTGCGCACGCCGTCCTCCGCCGATGTCGCGAGCCCGATGAATTCGGTGAGGAGACGGCTCTTTCCGATGCCCGGCTCGCCCGCGATGAGCACGACTTCTGTCCGGCCGACCCGCGCGGACTGGAACGCGAGATCGAGGCGAGAGAGCTCCATCCATCGACCGACGAGTGGAGCCTGGATATCGATCGAGGTCCTCGGCGTCGTGCGTTCTCCCGTGAGCGCGTACGCCAGGATCGGCCGGTCCTTTCCTTTCATCTCGATCGGGCCGACCTCGCGGAAGCTGAATTCCCGGTTCGTGAGCCGGAACGTCGCCTGGGTCACGTAGATCTCGCCGGGTGCGGCGGCCTGCTGGAGCCGCGAGGCGGTGTTCACCGTGTCGCCCATGACCCCGTACTCGGCGGGAGCGCGGACCGCACCCGCGACCACCATGCCGCTGTGGATGCCGATCCGCAGGCCCAGCTCGATTCCGAGCTGCGCCTTGACGCGCGCGGAGTGCTCGGCGAAGAGCTTCTGCATCCCGATCGCACAGCGCAGCGCGCGCTGGGGGTCGTCCTCGTGGGCGATCGGTGCGCCGAAGATCACAAAGATCGCATCGCCGATGAACTTCTCGATCGTCCCGTCGTACCTGAGCGCTTCCTCGGCGAGATCTTCGAAGATGCCGGAGACGAGCATCTGGAGCTCTTCGGGATCGAGGCCCTCGGCGAGCGAGGTGAATCCGACGAAGTCGGCAAAGAGCACCGTCACGAGGCGGCGCTCCTGATGCTGCGTCGGGTTCTGTGTTTCTAAGACCAGAGGTGGCCCCCTCTCAGCGACAAGTATCGACGGCGGTACCTCCGTGACGTGAGCGAAGGTCACAAAGTCGACAAAAGAAGGGAGGGAGCCCCTCTCAGGACTCCCTCCGTCGGATGAACGTCGTCGGATTCGCCCTTACGCGGCCGGCTGCTCCTTCGGACGGCGAAGGAGAGCTCCGCCGACGGCCAGGAGCGTGGCGCCGAGAAGCACGAGAGGAAGCGGGTCGTTCGAAGTGCTCGTAGATGGCAGGTTCTGTATGCCCGCGACAGTCTGGCTCTGGCCCCGTGTTTGGGTCGCGGCACCCTGCGAACCCGCCGAGATCTCGGGACTCGTCTGGAATCCGGCAACCACGGAGCTACCGGTCATGCCCGCCGTCGTGACGCTTTCGGTGTTCGTCGAACCGCCGGTCGTCGTCGTGGTGGTCGTGGTGCCGCTCGGTGTCGTCGTCGTCGGGCTGCTGGCGCTGATCCCAGCGCTCAGGTTCCCGTTCGCCGTCACGGCGGCGCCGACGGCCGCGCCCAAGTTCGCTTGGGCCTGCGCGGCCGCGGCGACGGCTGCAGGCACGCCCACGTTCGAGTTGATGGCCGTGGTGAGCTGCGCGAGAGCGTTCTGAGCAGCGGTCAGCATGTTCGCGAGGTTAGCCTGAGCGACGAGCGCAGCCGCCAAAGCCGCCTGTCCCGCCGCGTTCAGCTGACCGGACGCATTCAGCCCTTGAGCGGTTGCGATCGTCCCCGCCAGCGTGGTGGCAGCGGAATTCGCCGTGGCGATGGCGTTGGCGAGCTCTGCTTGTGCCTGTGCCGCCGCAGACGTGTTGGCGGTGATCGCGGCCGCGAGGCTGGTGTTCGCCGAGGCCGCGGCCCCGGCTGTCGCATTCAGATTCGCGATCGCCTGGATCGCGGCGTTGATTGCCGCGGTGATCTGGCTTTGGTTTCCAGAGCCGATCGCCGTGACCAGCTGCGCGATTGTGCTGTTCGCGGCGGTGATCGCCGCGGTGAGAGCGTTCTGCGCCACCGTCGCAGCGTTCAGCGCAGCCTGGATGGCTGTCCTTTGCAGAGCGGTGAGGTTCGCAGTCGCGAGGATCTGTGTCGCGACGCCGATCTCAGCGGCCAGCTGACCGCTCACAGTGGTGGCGTTGTTGATCGCGGTCTGCAGCTCGCCCCGGACCTTCTGAGCCTGGCCGGAATTACCCCCGCCACCGGCCTGAGCGCCGCAGTCCACCCAGAACACCTTTTGCTTCGGCCCGCCTGGCGGGTCATTCGGCAGCTTCTGCCAGACGGAGAGCTTGTAGTGGCCCGCGGGAAGCGACATCGCTCCCGCCTTCGGCTCGCGCCAGTTGCCGCCCGCGTCGGCAGGGCCCCACGTACCGTTGTAGGTGCCTCCGCCGGTCGGCGGCCAGCCTTCGATTTGCCAGGTGCCGCTCGCACGGCCATCGAAGTTGAAGCCGTGGATGTGGAACGTGCAGACGTGGGGGTCGTTGGCCTCGACGGGGCTGCTCTCGCCAGCGCCCTCGTGGATCTTTACATCGCCGTTGTTCCCGGGTGGGTCGGCATATGCCGGACTCACCGCGAGGAATAGGAGCGCCAGCGCCGCGATGAGTGCCAGCACGCCGGTTGATCTCCGCATCGAAAGGCCTCCTCGATTTAGATAGCGGGACTAAGGCCCCGCTCAACGGCATGGCAACCGAGCACGCGGTTTTCCAACCACGCAGCCGATGGGCAACGAGTGGCCTACGAGCAGGCGACGTTCCACTAACGGAGGCGTATGAATACGGTGACAGCGCTTTTGTTAGGGCCCGTGCTTCACACTTTCGTGAACACCACGCATAGGAATCGTTACCTGCGGACTTTGAGCCCTTTCGGCCAGGCGTAGAGCTCTTCGGTGCCGAGAGACTCCAGAACCGTTTGGAGAGCCACCGCAGTTTCGAGCGCCGACGCGGGCCGCCTGGCCGGATCGCGCGCGAGGCAGGACATCACCACCCGTTCAAGCAGCGGCGGGAGGTCGATGATCTCGTGTAGCGGCTGAGGGTCCTCCACGAGTTGGGGAAACGCAGCCGCTTTGTCGATCGCGGTCTCATCGCCCTCGGAGAACGGTCGCATACCGCTCAAGGCCTCATAGAGCGTCGCGCCCATACCGAAGAGGTCGCTCTGGGGCGTCACCTCTCCATGCATGAACTGCTCGGGTGGCATGTAGGCGGCCGTTCCCATCGTGTGCCGCAGCTTCACCGGGCCTGAAAATGCCTGCGCCAAAGAAAAATCGAGGAGTCGGGGCGGATCTCCCATCGTGACGTTGTCGGGTTTCACGTCGAGATGCAGGACGTGCTTTGAATGCATGTAGTGGAGCGCCGACAGCATGCGGATGCCGAGGAGACACGCCTCGGGAATGCTGACTTCGCCGATGTTCTCGAGGTGAGCGGCGACCGTCTGCGCCGTGACGTACTCGAGGACCATGTAAGGTCGAGGGGGCGCGGCGCTCCATCTGAGAAGCCGCACCAGGTTGGGATGCTGCAGTCGCGACGCAACCGCGATTTCGCGTTCGAATCCATCCATGACGCGGTCCTCTTGGACCCGGTGCGGCCGCATGACTTTGACGGCGACCTGACAGAAGAGCTCCCGATCCCACGCGCGGAAAACTTCATACCGGGAACCACCGCCAAGACCGCCGATCACCACCAGGGATCGGTCGACCTCCTGCCCGACGCCAAGATCCCAGCTCTGCCTGGGTGGGGCTGCTACTTGTGCCACTCGCTCACTCTCCGACCGACCGACGGGTGCACACGCTGTGCCCGGCACGAAAAGAGGGCTCCCGGTCCGGGAGCCCTCTTGCTGTGGCGCGTGGTTTCGCTACTTGCGCTTGGTCGGCAGGCGAAGGAGGAACGAGGCTCCGAGAGCCATCAGCGCCGATCCAAGCCCGAGAAGGCCGCTCGTGTCGCCGGTGTTCGTGGACGGAAGGTTCGAGACGCCCGCGACGGTAGAGCCGCCTTGCGCTCCTGTTTGCGGGGTGGTCTGAACTCCCGCGACTGCAGTGTTAACGCCGGATCCGCCCACTGCGCCGGCTGCGCCCGCTGCGCCCGCCGAGCCGGACGTGCCCGTGCTTGCGCCGGCCGTCGGCGCGGTCTGCACCGAGGCGACGACGCCGTTCGGTCCGAACCCTGGGGCCCACGTGATCGCCCCCGCTGGGGTAACGGTTGCTGTGGTTCCGGTCGACGATGTCTCGGTCGTACCGGTCGTCGTGCCAGTCGTCGGTGCCGCCGTGCAGACGACGATTGAGTTCGTGACCTGTGTGTTCGCCTGCGCTTCCGCCGCGACGCTCGCGTTCAGGTTGAGCGTCGCTTGGTGCGCCGCGACTTCTGCCGCGACGATGTTTGCGGCATTTCCGGAGGCGATCGCGGCGTTGAGGTTCGTCATTGCGGTTTGAGCCGCTGCGAGTGACGTTGCGAGGTTGCCCTTGGCGGTCATCGCCGCGTTGATGGCAGCCGCCAGGTTGTCTTTCTGCGTCTGCGTCAGGGTGGCGCAGGTCGTCTGGAGGGTCTGAGCTGATGTGAGCGAGGCCGCGATCTCGGTCGTCGCGGTCAGGCCACCGGTGATCGCCGCGGTAAGAGCGGTCGTGATCGCGCCGGTGTCGCCTTCGTGAATAGATCCGCCCGTAGAAACGGTCTGCGAACCGGTGCCCGACGCTCCGGTGTTCGAGCCGGCGGCGCCGGTGTTCGATCCCGCTCCCTGGCTATTGGTGTTGCTCGCGGCGTTCTTGCTCGCGGAGTTCGTACCGGTGGCCGAGCCGTTCGCCGCGCTCTGAGAACCGGTGCCCTTGGTGTTCTGGGTGTTGCTCGCGGCGTTCTTGCTCGCGGAGTTCGTACCGGTGGCCGAGCCGTTCGCCGCGCTCTGAGAACCGGTGCCCTTCGTTCCCTTTGTGTTGCTGACGTT
>DASPWX010000121.1:0-2790 GCA_035637615.1 Bathyarchaeia archaeon
CGGAGTTCCCGCGCAACGCGCCGGCCGCGGAGCGCGCCTGCGCGCCGAGACGATCGCTGCCGTTCTCGGCGTGGGTCGCGGCCTGATCGACGAGCGGGCTGAAGAGACCGACGATCGCGCCGGTGATGGCGGCGACCGGCCAGTTCGCCGCGTTGCGCGCGGTGAAGAAGAGTCCGCCCGCCGCGCCTGTCAGAGCGCGCCCGGGCCGATCGAGCACCGGGCGGAAGTAATCCCGGAGATTACGAAGCAGCCGGTACGGCGCGGTCGGCGTCGCGCGGCGGAGCGGCGGGTCGATCTCGGTGCGCGTAAAGACGGCGGGCACGCGGAGCAGCGCGGCGAGTGAGCCCACCAGCACGCGCGCCGGGATGCCGAGGAGCGTGACGAGCACGATCGCGAAGAGCAGCAGGTACCAGCGCTCGAGGATCGGGCGGAGGCTCTCTAACAGGGCGACGATCTCGTTCATCGGCCGGTCGCCTTCAGCTGCTCGACGATCTTGTCAGCGGTCGTCGCGGCCCACGGCAGGAAGACCGGCGTGCGCGCGTTCAGCGTCTTGAAGGTGGTCTCCCAGTCGCGCTGGCCCTTGCCCTGGTCGCTCGGGTCGTCGCGGTGATAGAGGCCGACCACGATGTCGCTCTGCGCGAGGTCGGGGCGGACGGGGTTGCCGATCGTGTCGGTCATGTCGGAGAAGAGCACGAGCTTGTGCTTCCCCGGATTCGCGCCGAACACCCCGCCGGCGACCGCGAGCCCGCCGTAGATGTCGGTCCCGACCGGGTCCTGCACCGGTGACGCACCGCGGATCGCGGTCTGCGTGCGCTCGATGAACGTCGCGACGGTCTGCGCATCCTGCGCGGCGGCGGCCTGAGCGATGTCGTTCACCTTCGTCTGCCACTCCTTCGCTGCGGTGTTGTACGCGCGCACCTTGGCGCTGTAGTCGTTGCACTCGAGCTGGTTGATCGGCGCCTTTGGCGCGACCGGCGCGACGGGGTACTCGGCCGCCGACGACTTCGGCACCTGGGTCAGCGGCAGGAAGATCTCGCGCGTGTCGTTGGAGTTGTGGCTGATCCACGTGCCGAAGACGGAATCGCCCGGACGCAGGTCGAGGTTGCCGAGCGCGCCCGCAACGGTGTTGAGAGCGGTCATCGGAAGCTGCGGCCAGGGATACGACGGTGAGCGTTTCGCGTCGCCGGTGTACGCGCGGTCGATGAGGAACCCGTAGGTGACCGACGCGCCTGACCCGCCCGGCGTGGTCACAGGCTCGAGTGTTGGCGCGGGGCAGAGACTCCCGTTCGACGCGCCCAGACCACCGCAGGCCCCGGCGACAAGCGCCGCGATCAGCGGAAGCGCGAGACCCAGTCGCGCGCGGATGCCCCTCGTCACGTTCTCCTTCGCGAAACTAACGCCCAAAGATAAGAATTGCGCACGCTTGCCCGCCCGGAGGACGTGCAATCGGCTTGCCACGCGTAGGATTCGCGCCGTCGCGGCCGCGAGGGGCGGCCACGGGGGAGGGTTTCGCGATGCTGAAGTCACTGTTCCTGTTCCAAGCGCTCGTCGATATCGCCTTCGCAATCCCGCTCATATTCGCCACGAGCACGGTGCTTTCGCTCTACGGGCTGAGCACGGATCGGACCGGCACCTTCATCGGCCAGTTCCTTGGCGCTGCGTTCCTCATCCTCGCGTGGAACAGCTGGTACGCGCGCAACTGGCCTGACGACGAGAATCGACGGATGCTCATTCGTGGTGCGTTCGTCGGGTCCGTCGTTGGGTTTGCCGCCGCCATCAACTTCCAGCTCGGACCCGGCTCGACCACGGCGAGCTGGCTGTTCGTCGTGCTGACCGGGATCTTCGTCGTCGGATGGGGCTACTTCTCCTATGCGACGATGCAGCCGATGACGAGGCATCAGACCGCATAGCACCGAAGACGCGCGAAAAGCGAAACGACGCGCGATCCCTTTCCCTGAAAGGGACCGGGATCGTCTACGTCGCGAGCCGGGGCGCGGACATACACGGACCATCACGGCGTGGCGCTGGGATATACGCCTGGGACACCCGTCACATTTCGACGTACGAGGTGCTTCCCCGGGAGGGAACGCTCCGCTTGCTTTCGGCGGAGATCCTTCCGGACGGCGCGCTGCTCCGGTACTCGCTTGGTGCGCTGCAGATCGCGCGGCGGATTCGGGTCGACACGGCGATCGAAGACCAGTGGTCGATCGAGAACTCGGGTCGGAGCGACGCGACGTTCGAAGCCGACATCACCGTCGACGCCGACTTTCGGGATCTCTTCGAGGTACGCCGCCGAAAACGGATCACGAAAGGGCAGCGCGAGCCTGCCGCGGCCAACGGTCATCGTCTGCTTTTCCGGTACACCGCCGTCGACGGCGTGAAGCAGTCGACCGAGGTGCTGGCACCGGTCGATGCGTGGCAGACCGGCGACGGTCCCGCCGCTGGCCGCGTCGCGGTCAGGGTCGCGCCCGGCGACCGGCGCTCGATCGAGATCGACATCCGCGTCCACTCGACGCTTCCCTCTCCCGTCATCGCGGACCGCGACTGGGACGCATGGCAGCGAACGTCCACGAAGTTCGCGAGCGACTCGCCTGACCTCGACGCGTGGATCGAGCGCAGCTCGCTTGATCTGTTCCTGCTATCCGATCAGACCGCCGATGGGTTCTTTCCCTCCGCGGGCATCCCCTGGTTCGTCGCGCCTTTCGGGCGCGACTCGGTCATGACCGCACTCATGACGCTGCCACTGCGCCGCGACCTCGCGCCCGCGGTGCTGCGAAAGCTCTCCGACAA
>DASPWX010000122.1:0-8294 GCA_035637615.1 Bathyarchaeia archaeon
GACCGCCATGCGCCGCACCATTACTGCCCTGCTCGCGACAGTTGTCCGTGTCGCAGTCGGACTGGGGGTCCCAGACGGATTGGCAAAGCTCGCCTCAGCCGATGGGGAACAGGCCGCCGCCGCGCAAACCAGTACCGCGAAGATCACTCGCCTCACGACGGACATGATCACTGCGCGATTGGGGGCTGTGGTTAGGGAAGCGTGACGACCGTGACCTAGTCTCAGACGATGCGGAACGCGGCACTGGCGGCACTGGTCCTGGCAATCGTCGTCGCAGCGGTCGCGTATGTGGGTGTCAGTAGGCCGGGCTCCTCGGTCGTTTCGACACCGACGCCGACTCCGACCCCGGATCTCAGCGCGCCTCCGTCCGCGACCGCCTCGCCGCCCGCGAGCGCATCACCGCCGGCCGCATCGGCCACCACATCGGCCGCACTCGGCGCCGTCACCATGCAGGTGACTCGCACGACCGTCCCGGTTGAATTCCGCTACGTCGTCCTCGGAGGCGGCGACGAGTTCCGTCTCGTGGTTCTCGACCTTAATGCCGGACGCGCCACACAGGTCGCGACCGCCCGACTCACGGTGCCGCCGGGCGGGGCGGCCGGGCCCTCCGCCGTGGTCTCTGCTTCCTTGGACGGCCGCACCCTCCTCGTGTCGTTCGACGTGCCCGAGGCGAGCGACAGCCTTTTTGTCGTCCGCCCGGAGACCGGCGACGCGACGCTGCTGCTGCGTGGCGAGATCAGAGGCGCAGTGATCTCGGCGGACGGTGCGCGCATCGCGATAGGTCGCAACGACGAGGATTCCTCGATCACTGGACTGTGGGCTGGCACCACCGATGGCGCGATGCGGCGGCTCCTCGCCGATGATGCATCGTCCAACGGATCGCCGCCGCGCCCATACGCATTCTCCCCGGACAACGCTCTCCTCGCGTTCGGTCTTGGGCTCGGGGAAAGCGGGTGGCAGGCGATGGTGATAGCGGCCTCGTCCAAGGAGGGCCGCGTCGATCGCTCGAGCGGCGGTACTCAGATCATCGGGGCCGACGCGAGCATCATCGGTCCGGCCGTCGGCGCGGAGTTCCGTTCGGGGCGAGAGCTGTTCGTGTGGAGCTCGCGCTCGATGTTCGGCGGATCGACGGTCGCGTACCTCTATGACGTTGCCACGAAGCGGGCCACCGATCTTTACCGACCGAGTGCCGGCATCCTCACCGCGGCGGCCGCGTGGCGGCCGACGGCTGAGCAGTACGCCCTGATCGAGCAGCCCGAGTGCTGTGGACCCGGCGGAACGGCTTGGCTTCGCGGTAGGGACGGATCTTCCCGCAAGCTCGGCGACGCTGGGTTCGTCGTCGAGATGTGGTGGTCACGCGATGGATCGCACTTGTTCGCGCGGGTGGGTGGCGACGACTCGGTGGGCGGGATCACCGACTTGCTGACCGGGAATCGCATCATGCAGTTCTGCGTGCGGGGCGGCGGGCCGCCGCCCGCTCCCTGCACTTAGCCCGCGCCGAGAATCGTGATCGCTACCAGAGCGATGGACAGCGCCGACGCACCGATCGCAGTCCCGATCCCGACCCACTGCGAGAAGCGGCTGTTCGCGTGGTCACCCATGATCCGGCGGTCGCCGGCGAGCTTCAGGATGAAGACGAGCACGATGGGCAGAAGCAGGCCGTTCACGTTCTGCGAGACGAGGATCACCGGGATGAGCGGCACGTTCGGGGAGAGCACGATGAGCGCGCCCGCTACGACCAGCAGTGTGAAGAGACCCATGAACACCGGCGCCTCGCGAAAGTTCTTGCTAATCCCCGACTCCCACCCGAATGCCTCGCAGATCGCATAGCTCGTCGAGAGCGGCATGATCGTCGCGGCGAGTAGCGACGCGCCGAAGAGACCAACACCGAAGAGGAGCTGCGCCTGCTGGCCGGCGAGCGGCCCTAGGGCTTGCGCCGCATCGGCCGCCGAATCTACGTGGATGCCGGCCGGATGCAGGACGGCGCCGGCGACGACGACGATGAAGAACCCATTCAGTCCGGTCAGGATCGCGCCGAGCAGCACGTCGACGCGCTCGAACCGGTACTGATCCCTGTCGATGCCTTTGTCGACGACGGAGGCCTGTATGTAGAACTGCATGTACGGGGTGATGGTCGTGCCCACGAGCGCGAGCGCGGCGATGAGCGCCGCCTGGCCGATAGGGAGCGTTGGGATGACCGAGCCGCGGACGACCTCGCCCCACGGGGGCCCGACGATGAATGCGCTGATCGGGTACGCGATGTAGGCGAGGACCAGAACGAAGAGCGCGCGCTCGACGATGCGGTAGCTGAAGAACACCACGAGCACCCAGATGAGGACGGCCGTGATCGGCACGGAGACGATGCGCTGCACCCCGAAGAGCTGAAGGCTCGCCGCGATGCCCGCGTACTCGGCGACGATGTTGCTGCCGTTCGCGATCAGAAGCGCGAGCATCGCCACGATCGTCCAGCGCACTCCGAAGCGCTCGCGGATGAGGTCGGAGAGGCCCTTGCCGGTGACTGCGCCCATCCGCGCGCACATTTCCTGGATAACGAGCAGGCCGGCGGTCGAGAGGAGCAGGAGCCACATCATCTCGAAGCCGTAGCGCGCGCCGACCGCGGTGTAGGTCGTGACCCCACCGGCGTCGTTGCCGGCGAACCCGGTGATGATCCCCGGGCCCATCACCGCGAGGAACGCGAGGATCGAGGCGCGACGAACGCGCGTGCGGCGACGGACCGCGGCGGCGGTCCTGATCACCTAGCGATCGACCGGAGCGACCTCTTTTTCCAGCCGCGCGGGAGCATGAGCTCGACCACGTCGTCCACGGTGACGGTCCCGAGAAGCTTCTTGCGAGCGTCAACCACGGGCAGCCCCAGCAGGTCGTATTTGGCGATGAGCGCGGCGACCTCTTCCTTCGGCGTCTCCGCGTCCACTTTTAATACGTTCGGATCCATGATGTCGCTCACTTTCGTCTCCGGCGGTGCGACGACGAGGTCCCGCAGCGACAGGACGCCCTCGAGCTTTCCCTCGCCATCGACGACGTACAGGTAGTAGGTGAGCTGAGGGTCGGGCTTCTTCGCGCGGAGCTCGTCGATCGCCTGCGCGGCGGTGAATTCTCTGGGAAGCGCGACGAAATCCGTCGTCATGATCCCCCCGGCCGAGTCCTCGGAATGCGTGAGGAGCTCTTCGACGTCCTTGGCTTCTTCCTTGTCCATAAGCTCGACGAGCTCGTCGCGGCGCTCCTCGGACAGGTCCTGGAGAAGGTCGGCGGCCTCGTCGGGATCCATCTCCTCGAGGATGTCCGCGGCGCGCTCTTCCGGAAGATCGCTGACGATCGCGGCCTGCATCTCTGGCTCGACCTCCTGCAACGCTTCCGCCGCGGTCTCGAGGTCGAGCTGCTGGAAAACGGCGATCCGCTCATCGGCCGTCATCTCCTCGACGATGTCGGCGATGTCAGCCGGATGCAGCAGCGCGAGCTTCGCGTGCGGGATCGTGAGACGGACCGCCGCGGTCTTGGCCGGAGCGTCGTGCGCCGCCTCCAGCGGCTCCACCAGATGCCAGGGGATGATCCCGCGTGGCAGCCGCCGCCCGGCGAGCCCCGCGACGCGCTCGGCCACGGACTCGGCGCCGACCCGGCGGAGCAGGCCGCGGAGGCCCACGTCGGCGCCGACGAGGCGCAACTGGCCGTCGACTTCCGAGAGCTGGAGATCGTTCACACGGACGACCTTGGCGCCGTGTGTGTCGACGATCTGCTTGTCGAGGAGGTCCCGCGCGAGACGGAGCGCCTCCGCCGGAAGCTGCGCTTCGGGGGTCGTCTCAAGGCGGTTGCGAAGGCGGAAGTGACCAATCTCCTGCGCGAGATCGCCCCAGCGCAGGACCTTCTCGCCGGAGGGCGTCGAGATGATGGCCCACTGCGCGGCCGGGAACTGCCCCTGCGGCACGACCGCGATGTCCGCGAGCTTGCCCACCTCGTTGCCGTTCGGCTCGATGACCCTGCGGTGCTGTATTTCCGACAGGTACGGCACGACGCCGGAAGCGTAACCGGTACAATTCGTATATCCCAGAGCGCCCGACCGGGCGTACCCTCACGCGTTGGAGGAACACCCCGTGCCACAGATAACCGACGCTGGTCTTCGCGCGCGTGCACTCGCCGACCAGGCCACCGCTGCTGCACTCGAGGCGGACTGGCCCCGCGCCGCGGAGCTGAACCAAAAGCTCGTCGAAGCCTCTCCCGAGGATCTCGAGGCGCGCAACCGGCTGGGCCGGGCGTTCATCGAGCTCGGCCGCCTCGACGAGGCGAAGGCCGCGTTCGCCGAGGTCCTGAAGATCGAGCCGTACAACTCGATCGCCCTTCGCGGCAACTCGCGTGTCGCGACGTTGCAGGAGCACAAGATCAAGGCGTTTACGACGACGACCAAGACGCAGCCGCGCCTCTTCATCGAGGACATGGGAAAGACGGGCATCCTCCGTCTCATCAACCCCGCGCCGACTCACGTCCTCGCGAAATACAGCCCTGGCGCCGAGTGCGAGCTGCGCGAGCAGGAAGGACTTCTCGCGGTGCACGCTCGCGACGGCGACCTCATCGGATTCCTCGAGCCGAAGGTCGGCCGGCGTCTCATCGATCTCATCCGCACCAACAACCAGTACGTGGCCGCCATCGTGAGCAACGATCCCGCGAATGCCCGCGTGGCCATCCGCGAGGTCTTCTCGAGCCCGGAGAACGCAAGCCGCATCTCGTTCCCCGGCCACCACCGCTCCGCTGAGACGAAGGAGCGCGCGTACGTGCGCGGCACCTTCTTCCGTGACGGCGGCGACGAGATCGAGGAAGAGGCCGAGGAGGTCGAGGAGGAAGCGCCCGCCGCCGAGGAAGTCCTCGAAGAGGCCGAAGTCACCGAGGAACCTCTCGCCGTCGACACCGAGGACGACGACGATACGGAGGACGAAGCCGAAGAGTGAGCGGCGCGTCCACACGGCGCGCGCTCGCGCCGATCTTTGCATTTGCGTTCCTCGCGTCCTGCACAGATTCAGCCCAGCCGAAGCCGGGGCCGTCGAACGATGTCCAGGACGCACCGAAGATGGCGCGTGACGCCGGTACCGTGCTCCTTGGGGTCTCGGCATACGACTACGGTCTCGCCGGCGCGCTCGCCGGAGCGCAGACTCGCACCGTCGCAGCCGCGCGCTACGGCACGGTGATGCGCGGGACCGCGGCGACGATCTCCACCTTCAACGCCGCAGTTCTCGCCGGGACCCTCGATCGCACCGGGCCGATCCGCGAGAAGCTCGTCCCGCTCGCCGATGGCCTCTCCGACCTGGCGCGCGACGGCCAGAGCTACGCCGATGGTGGCGACCCGGCGGCGTTCGCACGCGTCATCACCGACGTGACCGCGGGCTGGCAGCGTCTTCGCGATCTCTCGACGACGCTGCCGAAGGATGTCGCGCTGCAGGGCACGATCGCGCGCGGCATGTCCTTCGTTGTGACCAGCAAGTCGTCCACCCTGTCGACGATCACGACGGGGCCCTACTCCAGCGCGGCGGAGGCGAAGCAGGCGCTGCAGCGGATGGGCTCACCATTGAACGGCTCGTACACGCAGACCGCTCCGTTCGTCGTGCGCATCGGTCCGTACGCCGATCGCCCGGGCGCCGATGCCGCGAGCGCGGGCCTCACAAAGCAGGGCGTCACCAACATCGTCACGGATGACCAGTCCTACTCGTTCGCGCGGAGCGGACCGCTCCCGGACGCCGAGCTCTGGCGTGAGCCGTCCCGGGTGCTCGAGGTCCGGGCGACCTCGCGGAAGATCGGGCTGAGCTCGGACGGGTCGTGGGTCGTCACCGGCAGCGACGACGGGTATGCGGCGCTCTTCAACCCGAAGGGCACGCTCACCGCCCTTCCGCAGAGCTACGCGGGGATGAGCGTGCTGCAGTTCTCGGTCGACGGCGACCATCAGACCTTCGCGGTCGGCGGCCAGGTCGTGACGTTCCTCGCCGTGCCGAGCGGTCAGAACATCGGGGACGGAATGCGCTTCACCGGGGCGGCGACCCAGATGCTGTTCGTGCCATCGACCCGCGTCTTCGTCGCGGCCTCCACCGGTTCGACCGGCCTGGCGGGGGGCGGTCCGGGCCTCATCGGTGGACGGACCGCCGACGGCGACCCGCTCGGGGATCCGTTCCCGATCGTGACCCCGGCCGCCGGCGCCCGCATCGCGGCGACCGACGCCGGCGACGTCTACGTCGGCACGACGAGCAGTGGCGCCTTCGACATCGAGGTGTTCCGGCCCGGCCGCGACTCGGAGCTCAAGACCGTGGCGCGCGTCGCCGGAATCGGCAGCGCGCTCGCGGTCGACAAGTCCGCAAGGTTCGCCGCGGCCGTCACCGACCAAGGCACGTACCGCTTCGCCCTCGCCGACCCGAAGACGCTGACGCGCGTCGGCGGCACGGTTCGGGACGTCGCGTTCGCGCCGGACGGGACGCTCTACCTGCTCGACCAGACGTCGCTGGCCGCGATCGGCCCGGACGGCACGGCCAGGTGGACGGCCCCTCTCGTGGACGGACGGCGCCTCGTCATCGGACAGCGTGTGGCCGTGCTCGACGGGACCGACAAGCTCCTGGTCTTCGCTCCAGCAGACGGCGCCGGCGACGAGCTGGGCGTCGGCGGGACGATCAACGACCTCACCGTGTCGCGCGACGGCCGCGTCATCGGGGTGGTCGTGGACTCGAGGAGGGCCGTACTCTTCACGTTGCCTTGAGCCAACCCGAGCGTGTCCGCTCCATGGTCCCGCTCGAGATCCTTCCTCTTCCCCGTCCGCTCGACCGTTTTGGCTCCGCGTTTCCGTCGCCGCTCGCCGACCTGTACGCGAACGCGTACGCGCCACGGCGCGGCGTGGTCCTCGATCCGCTCGCGCATCCGTGGTCCGCGGCCGACGCCGCCGAGCGTGCGGATCGCCGCGGGGTCGCGAAGTCGCGCGAACCCCTCGGCGAGTGGGCTCGCCGCGCGATCGCGCTCGCGCCCGCCGGCGACGAAATACTCGCGGCGCTCGATCGTGTTGGCGAAAGTGCGCTCGTCGGCACGCCGCATCGCGTCGCGATGCGAGAGCTTTACGGCTCGACCTGCGCGACCTGCCGCGGCCCGGTGATCGTCGAGGCCTTCCTCTGGGAGCGCGACGCGCCCGCCCCTGCGAAGAAAGCATTCCGCTGTGGCATCTGCGCCCGCGAGGGCCACGCGCTTCTCATCGAGGCCACGACCGAGGACGACGAGCGGTCGAGCCAGCGTCTCGAGCAACGTGGCATGGCGTATTGGCAGTTTGTCGAGCGGTTCGGTCCGGATCCGAACGCGCAGGCTCTGGGAGAGACCACCGCGGCTCTCTACACGCCGCGGAATCTCACCGCCCTCATGGCCACGCTGCGAGCGGTCGAAACGGCGGTGCCCGCATCGCCGGCCCGCGACGTCGTCCTGCTCTGCGTCCTCGAGATCCTGATCTCAGGTAGCCGCTTGAACACGCTCGCAGGCCGCGCGGCGCCGCTTCGTATCGAGAAGGGCCGCGCGCGCCGCTCCCACGCTTCGCAGTGGCGCGAGGCGAACGTCTGGCTCGAGTTCGACCGAACGGTACGCGAGCTCGTGGCCTGGCTGGCGCAGCACCCTTCGCCGGCGCGTCCGCGATCGGCGACGCTCGCGCTCGACACCGGTGATGCCGATCTCGTTCTCTGCCAAGCGCCGGTCGAGGACGCGCTCGGTGGCTGGAGCGCCGTCGCAGCGATCGCGCTGCTCGGCATCCGCGGGGCCAAACCGACCGATGCCGGCGATGGCCGCGTCGTCGGACGCGAGCGGTTGCTCCGAACGATGCGTGCGGCGCTGATCGACGGTCACCGTGGGTCACGTCCGGAGGCGCCGGCCGTCGTCTATGTCCCGCATGCCGACCTCGCGAGCATCGCGGCGGTGGCGCTCGCCGGCGCCGGTGCCGGATACCGCCTGCGCGGGATCACCTACCAGCGCGACGCGCTGACGACCGGCGCGGCAAGCGGCTCGGGCGCCGTGGCGGTGTGCGACTTCGACCGCGACGTCCCGCTCCTCCGGGATCAGGGCGTGGCCGACGCGTCGGCGATCGAGGACGCGATCCGCGAGGGCGTCCGTGAGGTCATCCGCTCGCGCGGCGAGCCTGTGGCCACCGACCGCGCCGCCGTCGCGGCGCTCGAGTCGCTCGCCGCGCGCAAGCTCCTCGCGCCGCTCACCCTCGCGCGAGGGGGCGGCGTCTCAGAGCTGGAGACGTTCCTCGATCACTTCCGCTCGGCGCTCGCCGACGC
>DASPWX010000123.1:0-13524 GCA_035637615.1 Bathyarchaeia archaeon
GGTCACGTTGAAGGCCTGGTTCATGGTCACCGAGCTCGGTGCGGCGAGGGTCAGGCTGGCGGCGGCGGCAGCGCGCACCGTGAGGCTGGCCTGACCGGTGAGGGTCGCGGTCTGGGTGTCGGTCGCGGTCACGGTCTGCGCGCCGGCCTTGGTGAGCGTCACCTGGAACGTGCCCTGGCCACCGGTGAGTGTCGCGTCGGCCGGCAGCACCACGCCCGAGGAGGTGTCGCTCGAAGTCCAGTGCACCGTGCCCGAGTACGAGGTGACCGGCGTGCCCTGCACGTTCTCCGCAACCACGGTGACACTGACCGGGTCTCCGGCGATCGCGGTCGCGGGTGCGGTTACCCGCAGGTGGTCGACGATCGGCGCTCCGAAGAGGAACGCATTCAGGAGGTTCGTGGTCGTCCGCTGGATGCGCGGATCGGCGATCGCGTGGTCGAGGTTGTCGAGGCCCCAGTTCCACGACGACGTGCCTGACGCGAAGACCCACGCGCCACTCGGAGCCTGGTACAGCGACGTCTCCGCTCGATCGGGGGTTCCGCCACCGTCGGTGAACGGCGACTCAGCCAGGATCGTGCGGCTCGTCGCGTTCGGACCCGCGTAGTTCGCCATGTATCGGTCCATCGCGTATCCGACGATGCCGGGAACGCTGTCGCTATCCGTAAAGCCGGCGCCGTCGAAGATCCAATGCGATCTCTGGGTCGGCACGAAGGCTACGTTCTGGCCCCATCCGACCTCGGACGTGTACTGGACGCCGACGAGAGTCTGCTCGGGGCGATTGAGTGGCCAGTCGCGCCACAGCGTCGTCGTTGTCGGACCCTGGACCGGATCGAGGTCGACCGTCTTGTAGCAGACCATCACGCGGTTCGCGACGCCTGCGCTGGACGCCTCGAACCGCACTTGCCAGTAGACCGCGTTCGCTGCGAAGAACGCGAGGTTGACCCCCGCGTCGCGCGCTCGCTCTACCGAGTCACGCATCTCCTTGGACCAGTAGGCGTCGTGCCCGCCGGAGATAAGGGCGCGGCTATTCAGGAGCCTGCCACCGTTGGTGTGGGTGTCGAGGTCGGTCGTGTACGTCACGTCGTAACCGTTCTTCTCGAGGAACCGCACGAGATAGATGTCCCAGGTGCCGAAGAACGCGTCACCGTCGCCGCCGTACGGACGATCGAAGGAGACCTTCACGGCGCGCTTGTCGCCCGCGATGGTGTTCGCGCCGTAGCTACTCCACGCGTACATGCTCTTGCCGTTCACGCCGTCGTCGGGGTAGTTGTTGTAAGCCTGGTCCGTCGTCACGCCCTGCTGGTAGACGAAGGCTGCTGGGCGGGTGTCCTTCACGACGAAGACGACAAACGTTCGCCACCCCTGGGCATTGGTGAGGACCGCGTGATAGACGCCGCTCGTCCAGTCGCCGGGGATCGTGAGCGTGTAGCTCGGCGACCAGCCGCACTCGATGAGACCGGTCGTCGCGTCCGGCACGCACGGCGCCTGCGACGTACCGTCGAGGTCACTGACATGAAGCCGCAGCCGGCCGCCGAGTCCTCCGTACCAGCCGATGCGATAGAAGTCGATGGTGTACTTCTGCGCCGGGTTGACGGTGATGAAGAGACTCAGGCTCTCGCCCTGGCTGACGCTCGGCGCGGACGGATAGCCCTTGATCTGATTGTGGATGTCGTCGGAGACGGTCGCGCGGTTACCGAGATCCCAGCTGTTTGATCCCTGCTGCTGATTCTCGGCGACGATGGGGTTGTCGGCGGCGAGGGCCGTCGTCCGGGGGGTGGCGGTCGCGCCGATGGCCGCGAAGACCAAGGCGCCGAGGACAGCGACGGTGACGAAACGATGGATTCGCATCAGGCAGCTCCCTCATGGCCCAGCACGACCGGGACGGTGCGCAGCAGGATCTCGAGATCGAGCCACAGCGAGGCGCGCCGGGCATAGTCGACGTCAAGCCGGTACATGTCCTTCAGGCTGAGCCGGCTGCGGCCGCTCACCTGCCAGAGGCCGGTGATGCCGGGCCGGACCTGGAGACGCTGCGCGGTGTCGGTGTTGTACTCGCGGACCGCGTACGGGACGTCGGGACGCGGGCCCACGAGGCTCATGTCGCCGCGGACGATGTTCCAGAGCTGCGGCAGCTCGTCGAGACTCGTTCGCCGAAGCCAGCGGCCGACACGCGTGATCCGGTCGTCGGCGGTGACCTTGTACAGGTCGCACGGTGTCGCGTCGTCGCGCATGAGGCTCTGGATGAAGCGGATGTGGGGCGTCTGATCCGCGCCGGCGCGCATCGAGCGGAACTTGGCGACGCTGAAAGACCGTCCGAAGCGGCCGATCCGCTCCGCGCGATAGAAGATCGGGCCGCCGCTGTCGAGCCGGATCGCGAGGCAGATGACCGCAAAGACGGGGAGCAATGCGATCAGCAGCGTTACGGCGACGAGAAGGTCGATCGCTCGTTTCGCCGCCGCGTAGAGCGCGTCGCCCGCTCGTGCCGCGGATTGGCCGTCGAATACCTGAGCGCTCTCGGCGCCGCCCACATGGGCGGCCGGCGGGAAGGCGATGGACTCGACTGCCACGACGGCGATGCAAAGGCTTGAGCGTTGAGGAGCGCTGCGGCGACCGCATGACGTTCTCCGGCGAAGCCTCAAGCCCTGCCCGCGATGCCGTCCACCGCATCAATCCGCCATCAACAGCGACTCAATCGGCGCACCGCGCACACTCCGCACGTATGACGGAGCACCGCACGTTGCTGCTCGTGTCGAGCTTTCCGGGACAGCCGAGCTGCGCCGAGCTTGCGCGGCAATCCGCGGCGGGCGAACGGCCGCGCAAGGATTACGTCGAGTTGGCGCGACTGCTCGACGCGGACGTCGTCGACGATCGTTATCTCGCGGAACGTGCCACGCCGGCGGCACGCACGATCGTGCGGCGGGTCAATCGGCCGGCTGGTCAGATCCTCGAGGCGCTCCTCCGCGGCGGCGAGTACGACCACATCTGCGCGTGGGCGGAACGGATCGGATTACCGCTCGCTCTCCTACAGCGCGCCGCGCGCATGGATCGCGACCTCGTCCTCATCTCCTCCTGGGTCTCCGGGACGAAGCCCGCCTTCTTGCTGCGTCGACTCGGCGCGCATCGCGGCCTGCGGGCGATCGTGAGCTACGGCAGCAAGCAGAACGAGATCGCGACGGCCCGGCTCGGCGTTCCTGCTCACAAGCTGCGCCTCGCGCTGCAGCCAGTCGACGAACAATTCTGGCGGCCCGACGCGACGCCCTCGGCCGACCTCATCTGCTCGGTGGGGTTCTCGGGGCGCGACTACGAGACGTTGTTCGCGGCGGCGCGCGGGCTCGAGCTCGAGGTGCGGGTCGCGGTCGGCGGCGGCGATCTTCCCTCACACGTCCTCGAGCGGCGCCTCGAGCAGGCTGGTCCGCCTCCGAACGTTTCGTTCGGACACCTGCGTCCGATCGAGCTTCGCGGTCTCTATTCGTCCGCCCGCTTCGTCGTCGTACCGCTCCAGGACATGGAGTTCGACGCAGGCGTCACGACGCTCACGGAGGCGATGTCGATGGGGAAGGCCGTGATCGTCACGCGCACCCGGGGCCAGATCGACCTCATCGAGGATGGCGTTCAGGGGATCTACGTGCCGCCGGGCGATCCGCGGTCGTTGCGCGCCGCGATCGAGTCGCTCGTCGCCGATCCCGGGCGCGCGGAGCGGATGGGTCGCGCGGGTCGCGCGCTGGTCGAACGGCGGCACACACTCTCGCGCTATGTGGCGCAGATCGCGGACATCGTTCGCGGCGACGCGCCGACCTACGAGCGCTGGGGAACCGCATCGGGCATCGACGCGGCGGGCCGATCGATGAACTCGGACCAGAGTGATGAACCGAGCCCCGTCGCCTCGGCGATGCCGCCCCAGAACCTCACGTTGTAGAGCGCGCTGCAGAGGGCGAGTCGAAGCCGCCGCGGCGTGAGCGGGGACATGAGGGCGTGCCGCGCCGCGGCCACGACGAGCCGAGTCCGACCGCGATGCCCCACGCACCAGCGTGCGAGGAGCCGCGTCGACGAACGCCGCCGGCGCCAATCGTCCTGGATGTTGCCCGCACCGGCCGCGCCGATACGCCGCTCCATCAGGACACGGTGAAGGCCCGACACGAAAGCGTTGCGGAGCCATGTCTCGAAGGTGCGATCGGGCTCGTGCTCGACGACGGCATCAGGGACGAAGCTGAAGCGCAGACCGCGAGCAAAGAGCCGATATGCGAGGTCCGAGTCCTCGACGCGGACGAAGCGCTCGTCGAATCCGCCGACGGCGAACGCATGCTCGCGCCGCACGGAACAATTCGCCGTGTAGAAGAGCCACCAGCCGGGGCCGCCGTTGCCCGCGAGGATTCGGGCATAGCTCCGCTCGAGCATGGTGGCCTCCCAGTCGAGCCACGGAGCGAACGTGTGTCCTGCTGGTGCGGCCATCCGTCCGGCGACGGCCGCGAGCGGGTCCCGCGCGTGGACGGCGAGGTGGCCCTCGAAGAGCCCGTCCTGCGGCACGACGTCATCGTCGAGGAAGAGGAGCACGTCGGCGCTCGCCGCTGCGATCGCGGCGTTTCGGGCCGCTGCGGGGCCCTGCCTCCTCTGGCGGATGGCGCGCAGCGGATAGGGGGTCCGCACCGTTGCGAGGAACGCGTCGGTCCCGTCGTCCGACCCGTCGTCCACGACGATGACCTCGAAACGGGCGCCGCGCGCGTGCTGCCGCTCCAGCCCGGCGAGAAGGCGGGCGAGCGGGCCGCACCGGTTGAAGGTCGGCACGACGACACTGACGTCGAGATCGCGCTGGATCTGGCCGGTGGAGTCCATGGCGGCATATGGACGCGCCGGCGCGTTGAGGTCCCGTCTGCCGCTGTATTGAGCCACGTCGGGGCCACGGCCTCCGGCTCCGGCCAACGCCCGCGAAGAGGGGAGAGCGGCGCCCGCAGGGTCAATGGACCCGCTCACATTCCTTCAACGACTCGGTCCTAGCTTTCGGCGCGATGCGTCCCTACCTAAGCACTGCGCGCCGATACCTCGTGCTGCTCGCCACGATACTGGCGCTCGTTTGGGGGGCCGGCCTCATCGCCGCGTACGCGGAGTACACGACGACCTACCAGGCGACCGCCAACGTGTGGGTGCTGCGCGTATCGCAGGACCTGGCCGTCCCGAACCCCGACGACCCCAACGTGCCGATCGTGCAGACGGTCGCCGCGCAGCAGGCCGAATTGCTCGGCCAGCTGCTTCGCACGCGGAGCGTCCTCCGGGACGTCGTACAGCGCACCTCGCTGAGCTCGGCCCTCGCGGCCGCATCGGACGAGGCGAGATTCCTCGACACCCTCGGCAAGCGGTTCAAAGTACAGGCGCTCGGAACCAACCTGCTCGCCGTCTCCTACACGGCGCGCGATCCGCAGACCCCGGCCGAGATGGTGAACGCCGCGCTCGCGGTCCGTCGCGAGCGGGTGGCGCAGGCGCGCGTCGCGGGCGGCAGCGCCCTCAGCGCGTTCTATCGGCGGGAGTTCGAGATCGCTCAAACACAGGCCCTCGAAGCGCAGCGGCAACTCGATGACTTCACCGCAGCCCACAAGGGGGGCGAGCTGAACGCGGACGACGCGCACCAGGACGCCGTCCTGCGGCTCGCGGTTGATCTCGCGCACGGCCGGCTCGTGACGCTCCAGAGCCGCATCGATCAGACCGACATCGCCCCGGCGCTCGTGGATCTAAGCGGCATCGAGTTCCAGGTGGTCGACGAGGCGCGGCAGGACGACTCCCCGAGCGGCGGCACGCGCAACGCCGCGACGCTCGCGGGAGCCGCGTTCGTCGCGGGATGCGCGCTCGCCTTCCTGTTCGTCCTCTGCGCCACTCTGCTGACGACGAGCGTCGCCGGCCCGGCCGACGTCGAGCGCCTCGCCCCCGCGACGCTCTTCGCCTCCGTGCCGCGCATTCGCGCGGACCGGCTCCAACCTCGGCGTGACCTGCGGTCGGCCCTGGCGGCAAGCGCGTTCGGGGACGGCGAGGGGAGAGAGGCGTGGCGATAGCGGCGCGCAGGCGATCCTCCGCGCGTCTCGAACAGCACGCGGCGCTGCGCGAAGCCGATCGCGAACGCGCGCCGCGTCCGGAGACCGGAGCCTTCGAGACGCTCGCGAGCCGTATCGACAGCGCGGGTCTGCGCGTGGTGGGTTTCACGAGCGCTCTCCTCGGCGAAGGCGTGAGCACGGTCGCTCTCGGGACAGCCCTCGCGCTCGCGGCGCTGCGACGCGACGGCACACTACTCATCGACGCAAACTGGATCGAGCCGTCGCTGACCGGTGACGCGGGCCTCGGGGCCGCGCCCGGCCTGGCCGACTATCTCGCCGGCCACGCCGACCTTGCGGATCTGATTCGACCGGCGTCGTCGCGGCTCTTGTTCCTGCCCATCGGTGACCGCGACGCGGCGCGTCCGGCACTGCGTCCGCTCGAGTCCTTCATGGCGAGCGGCGCGTCCTCGTTCGCGACGGTCGTCGTCGATCTCCCGCCGCTCCTGCCGGCGGATCCATTCGTCATGCCCTGGGCGCCGTTGCTCGATCAGCTCTTCATCGTGGTCCGTGAGCGCGCGACACCGCTCACGTTGGTGCGTAAGGCCATCGCGAGGCTCGGCGCCGACGCGAGGCCGCAGATCGTCCTGAACCGGGCGACGAGCGCGTGATCTACACCGCGCTCTCGCTCATCTTCCTCCTTGCCTGCGTCGCGATCGGGGCGGTCGCCGGCGTCCGCGGGCGTCCCACGTCCGCCTGGGCCGCGGCCGGCCTGGCGGGAGCGATGGTCATCGCGCAGTTCGCCGTGCTATCGCGATGAGCGCCGAGCTCGGGACTCTCACGTGGCGGACCAGCGACTGGTACGCGTCGCGGATCAGCCGCGGGACGATCGTCGGCGCCGCTCTGGCGATCGCGCTCGCGATCGTCTACGCGGTCGCCCTGGTCGCGACGGATGGCGAGGTGCTGCTGCTCGTGCCGCTCGCCGCGGTCATCGTCACCGTCGCGGTCGTCGCGCATCCACCTGCGGGCGTGTACCTGCTGTTCGGCGCCGCGCTCCTCTTCGAGCAGTTCGCGATTCCGGGGCTCGCGCCGCTCACCGCTCAGTCGCACGTCTTCGAGAACATCTCCGAGTACACCCCGATCCCCGTTCGCCTGAGCCTCGTCGACGTACTCACTCTCCTCACCGTCGCGAGCTGGGCGTTCAGACGCCTCGCCGGCCAGGTCGCCGGCCTGCGGATGGGCCCGCTCGGCTGGGCGGTACTCGCCTACACGTCGGTGTTCGGCGTCGGCGTGGTCATCGGAGTAGCGCGAGGCGGTGCCTTCGACCCCAACGCCGCTCTGAACGAGGTGCGCGCGCCGGTGCAGCTGTGCCTCGCGTACTTCCTCGCCACGAACCTCATCCGCCACCGCGGTCAGGTCGCGATCCTCATGTCGGAATTCGTGGTGCTCGTCGGGGTCAAGGCGGCGCAGGGGATCCTGAACTACCTCGAGTCACAGAGCCTCGGCGTGTCGCTCGAGGCGGTGACAAGCCACGAGGACGTTGTCTTCTTCGACGTCGCCGCGGCGCTCATGCTCGTCGTAGCGCTGCTCAGTCTTCGCTCGAGGCTCGGCTACACGCTCCTCGCTTTGCAGCCGGTCATCCTCGGTGCGGAGGTCCTGACGCAGCGCCGCGTCGGCTTCATCGCCCTCGGCACCGTCGTGCTGGCGATGATGATCCTCTCGCTCGCCGTCAACGCGCGGCGAGGGCTCGCCCTGGCCGCAATCGGGGCCCTGGCCTTCGGCGCGTATGCCGCGTTCTTCTGGGACGAGACCGGGCCGATCGCCGAGCCGCTCCGCGCGCTGCAGACGGTCGTCGATCCATCAGAGAAGAGCGCCCGCGATGCCGGCTCCGATCACTGGCGCGATATCGAGAACCGCAACATCGCCTTCACCATCAAGGAGCTTCCTCTGACCGGGGTCGGCGCGGGGCAGCAGTACTTCTTCCAGGAGGAGCCGCCGCCGCTTCCGGCGAGCTTTCCGTACTGGCGCTACATCACTCACAACGCTGTCCTCTGGCTGTGGCTGAAGGCGGGGCCCCTGGGCGCGTTCGCGATCTGGTTCCTGGTTTCGCGCGCGGTCCTCGTCGGGTCCAGCCTCTTCGTCAGACTGCGCGATCCCGCGCTGCGCTGGGCGGCGACGCTTCCGGTCGCCGTGATCGTGTGTCAGATCGTCTTCTCGTCGGTCGATCTCGGGCTCAGCTACAGCCGAACGATGCTTGTGCTCGGCACCGCGCTCGGTCTGACTGCAGCGCTCGCGGATCCAAGGATCGCGCGCTCGGGCAGCGAGCAATGACCATATTCCGCAAAGCGGCGCGCGACGTCCTCATCGTCGCCGGCTCTCAGGTCGTGATGTGGCTCGCGAGCTTCGGCTTCATCGTGGCACAGGCGCGTTTCCTCGGGCCCGCCCGATTCGGAGAGCTGTCCCTCGCGCTCACATACGCGGCGTTCCTCGCGATCGTCATCGACTTCGGCCTTGGGACGCAGCTCAGCCGGATGGTCGCACAGCGCACGAGCGATTCCCGCGACGCGTTCGCCGGCACGATGCTGATTCGCGCCGCGCTCTGGCTCATTGCCGCGCCCTGCGCGCTTCTCGCCGCGGCCCTCTTGGGATACGACCGCGAGCTCCAGCAGGTGATCCTGATCCTCGCGGCCTCGGTGCTGTTCCTCGGCCTGGGCGGCACCGTGAGCGCATATCTCCAAGGACACGAGCTCTTCGCTGTCCCCTCCCTTGCCTCGATCGCGCAGCGCGTCTCCGCGGCTGCGTTCGGCATCGTCGCCCTGGTCTTCACCCGGGACCTCGTTGCCGTCGCCTGCGCGTTCGTTCTCGCCGCGATCGTGAACGTCGCCGTCCTCCTCTACGGTCTGCGCAGGGTCCCGCTCGAGCGACCTCGCGTCGATCCGCGCGAAGCCTGGGCCCTCTTCGGCCGCGCGATCCCGCTCGGGTTGTTCTGGATCGCGACGACCTTCTACTTCAGCGTCGACATGGTCATGCTCCAGCGACTCGCACCGGCAGAGAACGTCGGCTGGTACGCCGCGGCGTACCGACTATTCAACGCGGCATCTATCGTCCCGACGATCGTCGCCGGCACGGTCCTCTATCCGGTCCTGGCGCGACTCTCGGTCGGATCACGCGACGAGCTGCGCGTGGTCATCGCGAAGTCGCTCACGTTCCTCACCCTCTCGGGGATCGGAGTCGCGTTGGTGCTCGCCGTTTTCGCCGAGCCGATCGTCGCGGTCCTCTACCCGGCCGGCACCTACGCCGAGGCGGCGAACGCGCTTCGGCTACTCGCACCCGGGCTCGCGTTCCTGTATTTGAATTGGGTCTTCGCCGCGTCGCTCCTCGGCTTGCATCAGGAGCGGCAGCTCCTCGTCCTAGCCCTGGCGGCGGCGGTCTTGAACCCGCTTGCCAACCTCGTGGCCATCCCGCTGTTTCGGCAGGAGGGCGCGGCGCTCACGACCACGCTCACGGAGCTATTGATGTTCGTCTGGCTCATCCGGACGATGCCGCGGGATCTTCTCGGGATGGAGAGCCTGCGCGTTGGCGCGAAATCGCTCCTCGCGGCGGGTTTGGCGGCTCTCGTCGGCGTCGCAACCATCGGTCAGCCGGTGCTCGTGACATTGCCGCTCGCGGTCCTCGTATACGTCCTCGCGGTGCTGGCCTCGCGCGCGGTGTCCACGGGCGAGCTGCTCGCGCTCGGTGCCCTTCTGCGGCCGCTGCCCGTGCGAGAGGAGATCCGCTGATGGCGAGGATCTGCGTGATCCGGCAGGGGGTCTTTCCGCTCGACGCGCGACTCACTCGGGAGGTCGATGCGCTCGTGGCCGCCGGCCATGAGGTCGACCTCATCTGCCAGAGCTGGCCGGGGCAGCCCCGCGAGGAGCGGAAGGGGCGCCTGGCCATCCATCGCCTGCCGCAGGAACGGCGCCGACAGGCCATCGGGAAGCTGCGGTACCTCGTCGAGTACGGTTCGTTCCTCGTCGCCGCGGCGGTGTCGGCGGCCTCACTCGGCATTCGCCGCCGCTTCGATGTCGTGCAGGTGAACTCGCTGCCCGACTGCCTGGTCTTCGCGGCGCTCGTCCCAAAGCTGCTCGGGGCGCGCGTGCTGCTCGACCTCATGGAAGCGATGCCCGAGTTCTTCCAGATCAAATACCGGCTCCCGGCCGGCCACCCCGCTGTACGGCTTCTCATGTTCCTCGAGCAGCAGAGCATCCGTTTCGCGGATCAGGTGCTCACGTGCACCGAGCCGATGCGCGAACGATTTGTCGAGCGCGGCGCACGCGCGGAGAAGATCGCGGTGACGCTCAATTCGTTCGACGAGCAGCGGGTCGACCCACGCCGGTACGTCAAGCCATCCACATCCGGCGAGGACTTCGTGCTCATCTGCCACGGGACGATCGACCACATGTACGGGCTCGACCTCGTCGTGCGCGCCGTTGCCCGGCTGCGGGAACGCATTCCCGGACTCCGCCTGCGGATCTACGGCGGCGGGCCGCTCCGCGACTCCGTCGAGTCGCTCGCCGGCGATCTCGGTGTCCGCGAGCAGGTGTGGTTCAGCGACGGCTGGCGTCCACTCGAGGAGCTTCTTCCCGCGATCGCGGCGGCCGACGTGGGCGTCATCGCGATCCGCCGCGACGTCTGCTTCGATCTCACCCACAGCAACAAGATGTTCGACCTCATCGCGATGGGGAAGCCGGTCGTGATCTCGCGCACCCGCGCGGTGAAGTCGTACTTCGGCGAGGACTGCTTCGAGCTCTTCGACTCGGGCGATCTGGACGGCCTCACGCGCGCGATCGAGCGGCTTCACGCGGATCCCGAGCGGCGCGCGCGGCTCGCGCGGAGGGCGAGCGATGTCGCCGAGCCCTACCGCTGGGTTCACCAGCGGGCGCGTTACCTCGCCATCGTGGAGCGGCTCGCCGGCGCACGCGCGGCGTCACCGGTCCGCGCCGTGGCCGCCGAGGAGGCCGGCAAAACATGAGCCTCGTGATGAGCATTCGCGGTCGGGGACCGGCCGCATCCGCCACACGCGCCGGCAAGGTGCTGAGGCGGTTCGGCGCGACGAGCGCGTCGATGGTCCGCTGCCTCGACCGCTACGACTCGATCACGAGCGAGCACGGCGTCCGGCCGACTCTGCCGACAACCGCGTGCGTCCTCGCGCGCCACCCTGACCTCCTGCGGCGCCTCGCGGCGCGCGACGTCGAGCTCGCGGTTCACGGGCTCGTCCACGGCGACCACGCCGCTCTCGACGAGCATCAACAGAGATCCTCGATCGCGCGGGCTATGGAGATCTTCGCAGACGCGGGTCTCCGGTCCGGCGGATTCCGCGGGCCGTACCTGCGCTACAACGCCGCCACCCTCCGCGCGCTGCGCGAGCTGGGCTTTGTCTACCACTCGAGCCAGGCCGTCGCCTTCCCGCTCGTCGAAGAGCCGGGATCCACCGGCGCGGCCGAGCGGCTCGCGCTCGCGCTCCGGCTCTACTCCGCGCTCAAGTCGGCCGACGTTGCCGTGACCCCGCGGCTCCGCGAGGGTCTCGTCGACATCCCGGTCGCGGTGCCCGACGACGAGATCCTCCTCGAGCGGCTGCGCTGGGAGGAGGCGGCACGCACCTCGCAGTGGCTGCACATCCTCGATCTCACATACCGGAGCGGGGAGCTCTTCACGCTGCAGCTGCACCCCGAGCGCATCCCGGAGCTGGGCGATGCGCTCGCAACGACGCTCGCCGACGCACGCCGCCACCACCCCGCCGTCTGGATCGCGCGTCTGGATGCGATCGCCGCGTGGTGGCTCCGGCGCAGCCGGTTCGCGCTGCACGTCACGAGTGTCAGTCCGGGCTCCTTCCGGGTGCGCCTCGAGGCCGAACCCGGCGCGACACTCCTCACCCGCGGCCTGGACGTTCCGCGCGTGGCCTGGTCGGGGCGCGATGCGATCTCGCGCTCTCACAACTTCGAGGTGGCGTCGCCGCGCGTCCCGATCGTGGGCGTCTCGCGCCGCTCGTCGGCCGAGCTGCGCGCCTTCGTCGTGGAGCAGGGCTTCCCGATCGAAGTCTCGGACGATCGCGATGCGTACGGCGCGCACATCGATGAGGACGGCGCCGGATGGTCCGAGACCGGGGTCCTCGCGGCGATCGAACGCGCGCCCGGACCACTCGTGCGCATCTGGCGCTGGCCGGACGGTGCGCGTAGCGCGCTCGCCGTCACCGGAGACATCGACGCGCTGACTTTGAAGGACTTCGTCATGCGCTCGTGGGAAACGCGCGCATCCACGTATCGGAGGTATCAGGAATGAACGCTCAAAAGCACGACGTCATCGTTATCGGCGCCGGGCCATACGGGCTTGCGGCCGCCGCGCGGCTGCGCGCGGCAGGCGCGGACGCCCATGTGTTCGGTGCACCGATGTCGTTCTGGATGCGGCACATGCCCAAGGGCATGTGGCTTCGGAGTCCGTGGGGCGCGTCACACATCGGCGCCCCCCGCTCGCCACTCAGCCTCGACGAATTCGAGCGCACCGTCGGAAAGCCGCTCGTGCGACCAGTACCACTGGCGGACTTCGTCGCGTACGGGCACTGGGTCCAGCAACGAGTCGTTCCGGACGTCGACCAGCGCCTCGTGGATCGCGTCGACGGAACGTCGTCGGGATTCCGTCTCACCATCGAAGACGGCGAGCGGATCGAATGCGCGCGGGTCGTCGTCGCCGCTGGTATCGCGAGCTTCGCCTGGACACCGCCGGAGTTCGACGGGGTCCCGACTGAGCTGGCCACGCACTCGAGCGGGCACGACGACCTCTCGCGCTTCAAAGGCGCACGGGTCGTCGTGATCGGCGGCGGGCAGAGCGCGTTCGAGACGGCCGTCCTGCTCCACGAGATCGGTGCCGAGGTGGAGCTCATCATGCGAGCGCCGAACATCCACTGGGTCGGGCGCGCGACGCGCAAAGGAGTCCTCGGGCGGATGCTCTTCGACCGGACCGACGTCGGCCCGGCCTTCATCAGCCACATCGTCGCGCGGCCGACGTTTTTACGCCGGTTACCGGCGTCGTTCCAGCGCGAGGCGACGCGCCGGGCGCTCGCACCGGGCGCGTCGACGTGGCTGCGTCCGCGATCCGACGGTATGCGCGTCACCACCGGCAGGCACGTGACGGCGGTCGCGCCGAGCCAAGGGCTCCTCCTCACCCTCGACGACGGGACGACGCGCGAGGTCGACCACGCGTTCCTCGCGACCGGATATCGCGTCGACCTCCGCCGCTACGCCTTCCTCGCGCCGTCGCTCGTCGCGCGGGTGCGCGCCTTCGCCGGCCATCCGGTTCTCCGCCCCGGTCTCGAGTCCTCGGTGCCGGGTCTGCACTTCCTGGGGGCGCCGGCCGCGTATTCGTTCGGACCGCTCGTTCGCTTCGTCGCCGGCACACACTTTGCGTCGACCGCGCTGACGCGAGCGGTGACCGGGACGCGCGGCGCCGCTCCGACACGGGCGCACGACGAGGACCTGCG
>DASPWX010000124.1:0-11155 GCA_035637615.1 Bathyarchaeia archaeon
CGCATGTTCGCACGCTGCCACGCTTCGATGACATTTCCGTGACACGGGATGTCATCGCGGTGTCATGAGCCATCGCCACGATCGTCCCGACCTGCACAGCAGGAACTCGCACCTGGGAGGAATCCATGTCACGCGTCATCCTCACGCTTGTGGCGTTCGTCGCGCTTCTGCTCGGCCCGGCCTCGGTGGCCGCGGCGGCGGAGGGCGAGGCGGGCGCCGTCTACACCCTCACGAACACGGCGGCGAATGCGGTCATCGTCTATGACCGTTCCGCATCCGGCGAGCTCACGTGGTCAAGCGCGTCCCCGACGGGCGGAATTGGCGGAAGCCTCGGCTCGCAGGGCGCGGTCACGATCAGCGAAAACGGTCGCTGGCTCTACGCCGTCGATGCCGGGAGCAACGACATCGCCGTCTTCCGGATCACCAGGGATGGCCTCGTCTGGAGCGACCGGGTCGCCTCCGGCGGGATACAGCCTGTGAGCGTCACGACGAACCACGATCTCGTCTACGTCGTGAACGCCGCGAGCAGCAGCATCGCAGGCTTCCGCTCGAATGACGGAAAGCTGAGCTTGATCGCCGGTTCGATCCAATCCTTCACCGGCGCGGGCGCCGCGCAGATCCAATTCTCGCCGTCGGGCAGCGCGTTGGTCGTGACAGAGAAGAGCACCAGCTCGCTCGACGTATTCGTCGTCGGCAAGGACGGTGTCGCCGGCGCCGCGACTCGCTACGCCTCATCGGGCACCACACCGTTCGGCTTCGCGTTCGGTCACCGCGGCGACTTCGTGGTCTCCGAGGCGGCCGGTGCGGCACCCCTCTCGGCGGCATCGTCGTACGAGCTCTCGAAAGACGGCACGCTCACCGCGATCAGTCGGTCCGTGCCGACCACCCAGGCGGCGGCGTGCTGGGTCGCCGTTACGAAAGACGGTCGCTACGCATTCACGGCAAACGCCGGAAACGACTCGATCTCAACCTTCTCGATCGCCGAGGACGGCACGCTCACGCTGGTCTTCGCGCAAGCCGCGCACTCGGCGGCCGCGCACACGACAGATCTGGCCCTAACGGAAAACAGCAAGTTCCTGTACGCGAACGACAGCGGTACGCACACGATCAGCGCCTTCCGAGTCGGCGCTGACGGCAGCCTCGCTCGTCTGCCCGGCGTCACGATCCCCGCCGGTGCATCTGGCCTGGCCGCGCGGTAGCCCAGCCACTCTGAGCGGGCCGCCGGCGTGACGCGCCGGCGGCCTCCTACCATTCACGGCCACGTGATCGTCTATCCCGCGATCGACATCTACGAGGGCCGCGCCGTCCGAATGACGCGCGGAGACTTCGCCACGGTCGAGCAGGTCGCTACGTCCCCGCTCGAAGCGGCGAAGAAGCTGGTGGCGGATGGCGCCGAATGGCTCCATGTCATCGACCTCGATGGGTCGCGCACCGGAAAGCCCGAGAACCTCGATCACATCCGGACGATCGCCAACCGCTTCACCGTGAAGATCCAGGCCGGCGGCGGCATTCGCGACTTCGATACGGCCGAAGCCTTCGCCGAGGCCGGCGCGTCGCGGATCGTCGTCGGGACAGCGGCGATCGACGACCCCGAGCTCATCGGGCGCCTCGTCGACCGTCACGCCGATGGCATGGCAGTCTCGGTGGACGCGCGCAATGGCATGGTGACCACGGACGGCTGGACGGAGACGACCCAAGTTCGCGCGGTTGACCTCATGCAGCGCCTCGCCGTGACCGGCGTGCCGACCGTCATCTACACGAACGTGTCGATCGACGGAACGCTCCAGGGCCTCGACCTTGCCTCGACCGAGGCGGTCGCGCGCGCGTTCGGCGGCGACGTTATCTATTCGGGCGGCGTCGGTTCGCTTGAAGACATCGCCGCGCTCGCGAAGCTTCGGCATCGCGGATTGCGCGGCGTGATCGTCGGGCGCGCGCTCTACCTCGGTCGGTTCACGTTGAAGGACGCGCTACGCGTCGCGCGCGACGGCACGGCGCGCTAGGCGAGGAACTCCAGCAGCAGCCGGTTCACGACTTCGGGGCGCTCCTCCATCACCCAGTGACTTGTGTCCGGGACGTACTCGACGCGCGGTTTGGTCTCGAAGAGGGCGTCCATTCCGCGCGTGAGCTCGATCCCGAGCGCGAAGTCGTCCTCCGCCCAGATGACAAGGGTCTGCGCCTTGATCTTCGCCGACGGCAGGCGTGACCGCAGCGCGGCGCGGTAATAATTGATGGCCGCGGTCGCGGCTCCCGGCGCGCTGAACGCACGGGCGTATTCGTCGAGGTCGGCCTCGCTGAAGGTGCCGGGCTTCGACGATCTCCGCAGGGCGTTTTTGACGGCCTTCGCCCCCTCGCGGCTAAGCGCCCATTCGGGGAGCCACGGCAGCTGGAAGGCGAAGATGTACCAGCTCTTTCGCACCTGGGTCCAGCTCGAGCGGAGCACCCGTCGCATCACCGCGGGGTGCGGGCAGTTCAGCACCACGAGCCGGTCGATCACCTCCGGGCGCAGAATCGCGAGACTCCAGGCCACTCCGCCGCCCCAGTCGTGGCCTACGACGTGGGCGCGCTCCGTCCCGAACTCACGGATGAGGGCGGCGATGTCGTCGGCGAGGACCGACGTGCGATACGCATCGATACCCCTTGGCTTGTCGCTGCGGCCGTACCCCCGGAGGTCGGGGGTGACGACCCGGAAGCGCTTCGCGAGCGCCGGCAGCTGCTTCCGCCAGGCGTGCGACGTCTCGGGGAACCCGTGAAGTAGGAGGACGAGCGGGCCCTCTCCTTCCACCACGCAGTGGAGGCGGACGCCGTTGACGCTGACGTCGCGCTCCATCCGAGCATGCTGGCACGCCCGATGCCAGTACCGCAGACATGTCTAGCGACCTGGCCTTCAGTGTCGGGCTTCTCGCCGGATGGCTCGCGCTTGTCGTCTGGCTGACCTGGCCCGACCCGCACTGCAAATGCTGCCCGGAACGCCAGCATGCCCGGCAGCCGCGCGATCGAAAGGTCTAGCCGAACACCGCCAGAGGCAGAAAGGCCGAGACCACCCAGTTCGGCGCGTCGACGACCTCGCTGATCTTCAGATCGACCGCGACGCTTGACAGGACGTAGGCCTCTTCCCTCGTGAGGCCGTGCATCGCGACGAGATGCTGGATCATCGCGCGCACCGCCTCTCTGGAGGCGTCCATCAGGTCCGGCGCGATGCCTGTAGTGACGTAGTGGTGGCCGCCGTTCGTCCTCGGTGAAAGCGGGCGGGTTGTCTCGAATTCTGGGCCCGCGAGTCGTCGGTCGCGCTGAACGCTGAAGCGCAGCGTCGCGGTCATCGAGGTCTCGATCGCAGTGATGCAGACCTCGCCGTCGCCCTGCGCCGCGTGCCCATCTCCCGCGGAGAAGAGCGCCCCATCGACGGACACGGGCAGGTACAGGGTCGTCCCCGCGGTGAGCTGTTTGATGTCCATGTTCCCGCCGCTCTTTCGTGGCGGGATCGTGCTGTGCTCACCGGGCTCGGCGAGCGCGACGCCCATCACACCGAGAAATGGCTCGAGCGGTACACGGACCCCGGCTCGGAGCTCCGCCGAGACCCCGTCGAGCTCCCACATCTTCAGATACGGCTCAGGGAAATCGTCGGGCAGGAGACCCCGGCCTGGATTGAAGGCGGTGTAGCCGAGATCGCCCGGAACAAGCTCGAGGATGTCGATCTGAAGCGCGTCGCCGGGTTTCGCGCCACGTACGAGGATCGGTCCGGTCAGCGGGTGACCCTTGACCGCGCGCGGCTTCATGTCGGCGGACGTCATGCCCCGGCGGAAGTGGCCGTCCGATGAATCGCGACACGCCATAGCGACCGTGTCGCCGGGGTCGATCGTGAGCCTCGGCGGCGTCGCGTTATCCCACGAGTAGTGGACGACGTCGCAATCGAGCGTGTGGGTCCGCGTCAGGCCCGGACTCGCTTGTCTACGGGCTCGTCCGTCGGCGCCACCAGAAAAATCCAGATGTCCCACGCGACGTGGCTCACGACGAGCGCGCCGAGTGGTATGCCGACCGCGCGCAGCAGTCCCCAGTAGGCTCCCGCGATCGTCGCGGCGCCGATCAGGGTCGCGTTCTCGGTCACGATGTGCGCGCCGCCGTAGAGCGCGGTCGCGGTGAGGTAGCCGGCGCGGCCCTGCACGAAGCCGCGCCAGAAGAGCTCTTCCGCGGGACCGATCACCAGGCCCAGGCGCGCCGCGAGCTCCTCCTTCGGTCGGAGCGAGCGCAGCGCGTAGATGTCGCCGATCTCCTCCCCGCCGCGCGGCATGACCTCGCGCGCGACCGCGTCACCAACGCGAAAGATGCCGTACAACCCCGCCGCGGTCGCGAGTCCGAGGCCCATCTCCCGTGGCCCGACCCGCACCCCGCGGGCGTCGCGGTCCGTCGCCAGCGCGAGCCCGCCTAGCACCAGACCCGTCCTGGTCATGCGGTCCCAAAAGCGCGCGCGCGGCCCGCGGAATGTCAGGCCGAACGCCGCGAAAGCGGCGCCGATGCCGAGGGCCAGGAGCTTCACGCGCTAGCGAGCGAGCAGCGCCGCGATGACGAGGCCGACGACGAGGAGATAGCCGAACGCGGCGTGAAGTTGAGCGGTCTCGAGGTCGATCATCGCGATCGCCCGCTGCTGTCCGGTGGCGCCGAGCTCGGACGAGCGGATCTGCCGTACGAGGAGGGGCAGCGAGAGCATGGCCAGGAGGGTCCAGGTCGGGAGCAGGCCGAAGACGACGGCCGCGGAGAGGGCCAGGTATGCCCCGACGACGAGCGCGACGTAGAGCCAGTGCGCTGCGGCGCGCCCAGCCTGGACGGAGAACGTCTTCGCCCCAGCGCGGGCGTCCTCGCTTATGTCGCGCCACTCGTTCCCGTGGAGGATCGCGGCGACGAGGAGACCGACGGGGATGCTTGCCGCGACGGCGCTCGGGTCGAAGCGTCCGCTGATGGCGTAGTAGGAACCGATGACCATCAGCGGACCCATCAATAGGAAGACGAGCGGAATGCCGGCCGGTCCGAACTTGTACTGGAACGGTGGCGCCGTGTACGTGTAACCGCCGACGAGTCCGATGATGCCGAGCGCGACGATCGGCCATCCGCGGACGCTCACGAGGTAGAGACCGACGAGCACCGCGACGAGGAATGCCGCGATGGCGAAGCGATACGCGGCGCGATCGCTGATGCGGCCTTTGACGATGGCGTGGCTCGCGCGCGGCGAGACGATCGTGTCGACGCCTTTCCGCACGTCGTAGATCTCGTTGGTGACGTTGGTGCCGACATGCATTGCGACGGCACCCACCAGGGTCGCGAGGAACAGGCCGGCATCGAATGCTCCTTCGACCGCCGCGAGTGCGCCGCCCGCCGCGACCGGCACGGTCGACGCCGTGAACGAAAAGGGCCGCGCGATCTCCCACAGAGCGCCGACCTGATCGCGAGTGCGCTGCGCGAACGTCTTCTGCTGCGCGGCGAGCGCCACGCGCGCGGCCGAGCCCACCTCGGCGGATCCGTAGAGGAGCGCGGCCTCGAGGATCGCCTGGACTTGCGCTTCCTCTTGCACCACCGGCTGCAGGAGCGGCAGATCCATCCCGGCTTCGTGGTAGCCGTGTGCGCGCTCGGCCACCTCTCGGCGCGTGCCGCAGAGGATGTACGCATCGAGAAGCTCGTCGGCGATGAGCGCGCCCGCCCCGGTGTAGTCCTCGGCGCGCCACTTCGCCGCAATGCGGTCGCGGTTCTCTGGCTCGAATCCGGCGCGCTTCAAGGTCACGTCGGACAGGATCGACATCATGTAGATGACGAAGGGGTCGCGCTTCGCGCGGTTCAGCGCGTCGCGCCGCGTCTCGTCGATGAATGTCAGCAGATAGCCGGCGACGTCGATCGTGTCGGGATCGCGTCCGGCCTCGCGCGCGGCGCGGTCCATCACTCGGAGCAGCTTGCGGAGGCCCGGAATGGACTCGGCCGGGCGCGCGAGATACCCGTCGCCCTTCTGTCCGGCGACGACCATCATCGGCGACCGGTACCCGGCGATATAGATAGGTACGCGGTGCACCGGCGGGAACATCGGCTGCAGCGGCGGCAGGCCCTGCTTTCCGGCAGGGATGCGCTCGCCGGCCCAAAGGCGGTGCAGGGTGTCGATCGTCGCCGTCGTTCTCGTGGCCGCTTCGTCGGGCGAGTAGGGGATGCCCATCTGTCCGAGGCGAAGCGGGAGCGCCGAGCCGAGGCCGAGGCGGATCCGCGAGGGGGCCATCTCGTCGAGCGAGCTCACGGTCATCGCGATGAGCACGGGGTGTCGCGTGAACGGATTCAGCGCCCCGAGGCCGATCCCGATCTCGTCCACCTGCGAGGCGACCGCGCTCGCGTAGGTGACCGCGTCGCGCTCGAAGTAGCTGTCATGGAACCAGACCGACTCGAGCCCGACCGCGCGTGCCCGCTCGGCCCACGAGACGCAGTCGGAGACCTTGCCACGCGAGGCGAGCCCGAGACCGATGCGGCGGGCGAGCGCCATCAGTCGCGACCTCCCGCGAGCAGCTCCTGCGCCTTCTCGATCCGTTTGAGGCTCGTCTCCTTGCCGAGAACCTCGAGAGACTCGTAGAGGGGCGGGCCGACCTTCCGTCCGGTGATCGCCATGCGGATGACGCCGTTCAGATCGCCCTTTGACCACCCGAGCTCCGCAGCGAGGCCCACGAGCGCGGGTTCGATGTTCGTCGCCACGAATGGCTCGATCTGACCGAGGACCGCGCGCGCCTGCGCGAGAACTTCGACGGTTGTGACCCGGTTGCTTTTCTTTGGAATCAGGAGTCTCCACTCGTATCCGATGTCATCGGTGAAGAGGAACCGGATCAGGTCGTGTGCGTCCTTCAATGTCTTCATCCGTTCCTGGATGTGCGGTGCGATCCTCTTCAAGACTTCGCGATCCCACTCGGCGGGCACGAACGGGTCGAGCCGCCGGACGAGCTCATCCACGGAAAGTTTCCGGATCCACACGCCGTTGAAGTAGTCGAGTCTCTCCTTGTCCCACTTTCCGCCGGCGCTCTGGACCTGCTCGATCTTCCACACACCGACGAGGTCGTCCATCGAGAAGACCTCTTCCTCCGTGCCCGGCGACCACCCGATGAGCGCGAGATAGTTGATGAGCGCCTCGGGCAGGTAACCGTCGTCGCGGAACTGCGACACCGCGGTCGAGCCGTGACGCTTGCTGAGCCTTTTTCCATCCGGGCCGAGGACCGAAGGAAAATGCGCCATCGGTGGCGCGTCCCAGCCGAACGCGCGATAGAGGAGCAGGTGCTTCGGGACGGAGGCCACCCACTCTTCCCCGCGCATGATGTGCGTGATTCCCATGACGTGATCGTCGACCACGACGGCGAGGTGATACGTCGGGAAGCCGTCCGATTTCAGGATTACCTGATCCTCGATCGTGTTCGCCTGCCACTCGATGTGGCCGTGGACGAGGTCTTCGATCGAGAGCGCGCCTTCATCCGGCACCTTGAGCCGGACGACGTGCGGTTCGGTCTTCGCCCGCTCGGCGGCGTCGTCCGGCGGGATGTTCCGGCAATGCCGGTCGTATCGCGTGATCTCGTGACGGGCCTCCTGCTCCGCGCGTAGCGCCGCGAGCCGCTCCTTCGAGCAAAAGCAGAAGTACGCGGCGCCGTTGTCGATGAGCTCCTGGGCGTGTTTCTGGTAGAGCGGAAGGCGCTCCGATTGAACATACGGCGCGTGTGGGCCGCCTTCATGCGGGCCCTCGTTCCAGCTGATGCCTACCCAGTGCAGGCCGTCATAGATCGAATCGATGGCGCCGACGACCAAGCGGTCCTGATCGGTGTCTTCGATCCGGAGAATCAGCACCCCATCGCGCTGCCGGGCGAAGAGGTAGTTGTACAGGATCGTGCGCACGCTGCCGATGTGGATGGCACCGGTGGGGGAAGGCGCGAAGCGCAGGCGCACGCTCAATACGACGCCAGTTTAGGTCGGTATTCTGGTTATGTATGAGCACCGAGCTGCGCCGGGATCGGCGCGAGAAGCAGAAGCGCCAGCGTCAGCGCCAACAGCAGAAACGTCGGAGCTCGGGCGGGATCTCCAGCCAGATCATCGTCGGCGTATTCGTCCTGGGGGCGATCGCGTTGGCGATCCTTGGTGCCCGCGCGGCCGGTGTGTTCGAGCCGGCCGCGGCTGCGTTCGACCTCAACTCATCGGAGTTCCAGGTGCCTACCGGCACGGTCATCGGGACGCAGGAGCCGCTGCTTTCCGCGGAGCACATCCCGGTCGGGCAGAGAGCCACCTACAACACCGTGCCGCCAACGTCCGGCCAGCACTGGATTTCGTCATCGCCCGCAGCCCCGGCGCCGTGGGGCATCAAGGACTCGACGCTCGAGAACGAGATCACGACGCACAACCTCGAGCATGGTGGGGTCGTGATCGGGTACAACAACCTAACCCCGACTGAGGTCACGCAGCTGAAGAGCATCGTCCGCACGCTGATGAATGGCACGTACCGGAAGATGATCCTCGAACCGTACCCCGCGCTGACCGACTCAAAGATCGCCCTCACCTCGTGGGGCTGGCTGCTGAAGCTCTCGAACGTCGATCAGATCCAGATCGTGCAATTCACGCGCGCGCACTATTCGGACCCGAACTTCGCACCGGAGTGGAACGTCCAATAACCCTTTAAGTCTGTCACCCGCGTCTCAGCTCGTACCGAAGAGGCAGTACCTCCGTACCTCCCCTAACTCGCTTCTTAACGCGGGCGTCCGCGCGTGCGTTCATATGCCGGGAAGGTAGGGAGATGTTCCACCAATTCCTGCTCCATCTGCTCAAAGCGAAGCTCGATCTGATCGCCCTCGCGAAGATCCCGACGATCGCCGCTCTGATCGTCCTCGGGACGACGGGGTTCGTCGTAAGCGGGACGATCCAGGCCAAGGGCGACGACGATGGCGATCGGATCGTTCATCTGACGATCAAGCCGCTCGAGAGCAAGACATGCGTCGATGCGCTCATCGCTCAGACCGAGACGCTGCTCGAGCTCGACGCGCTCGCCGGCGATGGCCAGTCGCAGCTACGCCATCTTCGCGACCGCGCGAGCGAGAACGCCGACGACCAGCACAAGACTCTCGATCCGGCTGCGCTCCGCGCCCAGACCGACACGTCATCCGGTCGTATCCGCGACGAGCTCGCGGCCGCGCGCAAGAAAGTCATGGACGCGGCCGATCTGGGCAAGTGCCAGGACGGCAACGCCGACACCGGCGTCTCCCTCGATGTCATCGCGCTCCGCGCGACATACGACGGCATTCTCCGGGACTTCGACGCGAAGCTCGGCGCGATCCTCGATGAGGCGCAGCAAAAGTTCGACGCGCTCGTCGCGGCCGCGCCGACCGAGGTGATAACGCCAGATAACGAGAAGGACCACGACGGCGACAAGGAAGAAGAAGAAGATGACGACGACGACTAATCCGGTGCCGCAGGACCTGCGGACCGACGACACGATCCGGATGCAGCGCTGGCTGCGGACACCGGCTATCCCGTTCGCCAAGGCGTGGTGGCAACGTCAAGCCAAACAAACACGCACTGGACTCGCAGTCGCGGCGGTGTTCGCTCTCGCTGGCACGCTGAGCCTCTGCGCGAGCCTGAGCCGACCCGGCCAGGCAGACACCGCGAAGGGAACGGGCTCGGCGGCGTTGACCCAGGAAGCTTCCGCGCCTGATGCCGGGAAGATCTGGGCGGTCGCCAAGGCGTGGCAGGGCAGCGGCGCGAAAGAGACCGAGACGTTCACCGTGACGGGACACTGGCGCGTGGACTGGATCTTCAGCCCTTCGTCATCGACGGGGGTGTTTCAGGTCTACATCTACTCCGCCGACGGCCGGCAGCTCATGAACCTCGCGGCGAACAGCCAGAAGGGCGGTTCTGACACCAGCTTCTGGGCGGGACCGGGGACCTACTTCCTAAGGATCAACTCGAGCGGCGGAGACTGGAAGATCGGAGTCCAGGACCTGCACTAACCTCACGCCCTCTCAAGCTCGGCCGTCAGTCACCCCAGTACCGCTCCTCTTTCCAGGGGTCGCCGCGGTTGTGATATCCATTGCGCTCCCAAAACCCGGGCTTGTCCGTCGCGCTGAACTCGATCCCGCGCAACCACTTCGCACTCTTCCACGCGTAAAGACGCGGGACGACGAGTCGAGTGGGGTAGCCATGCTCCGCGGTGAGCGGCTCACCGTTCGCGCGCAGCGCGATGAGGCAGTCGTCGCGCATGCAGAACTCAATCGGAATGTTCGCCGTGAAGCCCTGCTCGCTGTGCGCGATCACGAACTTCGCCTCGGGCAAGGGCTTCGCAAGCTCGATGATCTTCGCGAAAGGAATCCCCTCCCACCGCTGATCGAGCCGTGACCACGTCGTGACGCAGTGCATGTCCGCGGTGACGGTGGTCTCGTCCAGGTCCTGGAACTGTTTCCAATCGAGCTTGATCTCGTTCTGGACCTTGCCGAAGACGCGAAAGTCCCAGCGCTGAGGGTCGAATCGGGGAACCGAGCCGTAATGCAAAACCGGCCATTTCTCCGTGAGGTACTGGCCCGGCGGCACCCGCGCTGCGATCTCCGCCGGCAACTCGCTCTTCTTCGTGAAGAATTTCATCAACCGAGTCCCGCGGCGCGCCGCAGCATCTTGAACGTGTAGATGCCGGTGTCGTGCCCATCCGCCCATTCGGGCGTAAGTCCGTAACGGCCCACCGCGTATACCTCCTTCAGGGTCGTCTGCTGCTCGCTGAACTTCGTGTCGGTGTTCACGTTACCCGCGAAGGTCCCCTCACCGGAGCAGTACGCGCAGGGACAGGCACGACGGAGCCCCTCCCACTCGTACTCGGTCAGCTGACCGTCGTCCCACGTCATGCGGAACACCCTCTTGTCGGCGACTATTTCCCAGTCGGTGGGTCGGTGGAAGACATCGGCCACTCCGTCGATGATACGAACGTGACGGCCACGATGGACGACTTTCGCAAGATCGAGATGCGCGTGGGACGGATCGTCGCCGTCGACGACTTCCCCGAGGCGCGGAACCCCTCGTACAAGCTCATGATCGATTTCGGCTCGCATGGCACCCGTAAGTCTTCAGCCGCGGTGCGACAGTGGTATGACAAGCGCGCCCTCCTCGGCCGCCTCGTCGTATGCGTCAC
>DASPWX010000125.1:0-11395 GCA_035637615.1 Bathyarchaeia archaeon
CGCGCGATGCGTCCCGGCCGATTTCCGCTGGGCGCCCGTGGCGCGGGCCGCTCGGCGACCGCCAGCCACTGGACGGGTGCCGAGCTCGCGGGGCAGGGCGGCGCATATCGGGAGAGGGGGCCGACCAAGATCCTCGCGTTCGTGGTGGTGAACGCGTACGGCTGCATCGTCGACCGCGGCGGGAGGGTCGTGCGCGGCAAGCCGACCGGTCCGGTGCCCGGCCGCGTGCCGCGTTCGGCGAACACGACGCTCTCAGTCGTCTTCACGAACCAGAAGCTCGATCGGTTACAGCTTCAGTCGATCGGCAGGCAGGTGCACGCCTCGATGGCGCGCGGGATACAGCCGTTCCACGCGCGCTGGGACGGCGATGTGAACTACATGGTGTCCACGCAGGACATCGCGAACGACGATCTGGATGAGGTCACGCTCGGTGAGCTCGCGTCGGACGCGATGTGGGACGCGATCCTCGCTAGCTACGAGCCTTGAGAGCCGTTAGCCGGCGAGCTTCACGCTCCCGCAGGAGAGTCCCCAGTACCGTTCTTGGTCTGTCGGCATGGCGTACGCGACGCTCACCGCGATGACGCTGCGCGTCGTCGACCAGAGCACGAGCTGAGAGCGGCCGTACCAGTGATGCACGTCCTCCACGAGATCCCACGCGTAGTCCGAGGTGTAGTCCGAGACGCCCCGAGCCACGATCTCCGGGGTGTCCTTCGTCCGCCGGCACTCGATGGAGTTGCCGTGTCGCACCGAGCCCGCGAACAGGAACATCGCAGGCGCTCCGTTCTCCTCGACGCGGCGCAGAGCGCCGTCCGCGTACACAAGGAAGCTGGTCCAAACCGTCGACGCGCCGTGACCGACGGTGACGATCGCGTCGTCACAGCCGTCCCCGTTGACGTCCGCGATGCCGATGAGCGGACTCGGCTCGTCGACGTCGTTCGACCCGAGGGTGGTCTCGTGGACGGCAGCGGTCGCAAGAGTGAGCCGCGCGAGGACGATCGCGTCGCGCGGAGCGCCCGGAAGGCGCGCGAAGAACTGCAGTCGGTCGACCTTGCCGTCGCAGTCGAAGTCCGCCTGCGCCGAGGCGAGGCTCTCGCCTACGGCTGACGGGCTCGAGGCCACAATCGCGGATACGGCCGCAGAGCCGACGGGCGGGTATGAGCTCGGAGCTCCGCCGCTCTGCGCGCCACTCGCGGTCGCGCCGATGAATTGCGTCGCCTCCGGGGTCGTCGTGACGCCAGCCGAACACGATGCCAGGAGGAAGGCCATTGCGATCGGTATGAGGCGCCGCACCGAAATAGCGTGCGCCCCCGCCGTGAGCGCGTCGTCAGAGTTGTCGACGCCAAACTGCTACGGGCTTGTCCGAGGACCCGCGCGTACGAGTTGATCCGGCGAAGTCAGATGCCGAGGGTCTCCCGTGGTGCGTTAATCGGACGATGCGCATCCTGTCGGGACTGCTCGCCCTGACGCTCACCGTTTGTACCGCCCCGGCCGCGACTCCTCCCGCGCCAGGTGCCTCGGCCACTTCGACGAGCGCGATCGCCTTACCCACGCCCAGTCCGCTCGAGCAGCTCTTCTGGCGGCTGGACGTCCCGCGAAGCACCGATCGGTATTTCGTAAGCGTCGCTCCGAGCGGGCGCGAGGCTGTGGCCGCCGACCTCGACGCGCAGTCGTTCGCGTTCTTCAACCTCCGAGGCGACCAAAACGGATGGTCAGACGCGCGAGGCCTCGACCTTGTCTGGTGGACCTGGCTCTCCGATTCATCGGGCCTGCTCGGCGCGATACGTACGTCGGTCGACGGCCGCCCGACGACGCAGCTCGTCGTGTTCGGACACGACCGCGGCGACCTCAAGGTGATCGGCGAAGAGCCTTCGGGTCCGGACGAGCCGCGCCTTTCGCCGGATGGGCAGTGGCTCGCCTTCGGGACGAAGTGCTGCCCCAGGCGGATCATCGCGACACGGCTCGATGGCAGTGACCGGAGGGAGCTGGCCACGAGTCCATCGATCGTGTCGCTCCTCGGCTGGGATGCGCGCTCGCGCGTCATGTACGCGGACTCGCGCGACCTTTACTGGGTCGGGTTGGACGGACGAGCGTCCGACAGTGCCGCGATCGACCTCGGGCTCCCGGCCGGCGTCAACGCGGTCGGCGTGAGGATCCTCGACCAATCGCCCGATCGGAGCGGGGCGTTCATAGGAATGTTTGCCGATCGGGCCTTCCCGGGCGCCGGATCGAATAACTACGGCATTCGACGACTCGTCGGTGATCGGTTCTCTGAATTCACGTCGCAGTGGCAGATCGTCGGGTGGCTCAACGATCACGAGTTCATCGACGCGCGGCGTCCGCCGGTCGCGGTCGATATCGTGACCGGCTTCGCCCGGAGTCTCGGCGTCAGTGACGATCAGCAGCAGCCGACCGCGCTCTCCGGGCGGATCCTCCTGTCGCAAGGAAATAGCACCGAGATGTACGTCCTGCGTCTCGGAGTGGACGATCACTACCGTTCGCTCGACGTCCCCGGGAATCTCCGTTGCTGTCCCGGTTCGATCGGGGACGGCCTCTTCCTCTTTCGCGGAGTCGATGGGTGGATGTACGTCGTGAACGGCGAGGTCGCGGCTCGGTCGTAGGTCGCTAGCGCTCGGCGATCGGCACCCAGCGTTTCCCGGTCGGTCCGGTGTACTCGGACTCGGGGCGGATAAGCCGGTTGTCGCTGTGCTGCTCCATGATGTGCGCGCACCAGCCGGCCATGCGGCCCACGGCGAAGATCGAGGTCCCGAGATCGGCGGGGATCCCGAGGAACGTGTAGGTCGTCGCCGCGTAGTAGTCGACGTTCACGACGTTGACCTTCGCCGCTGCGGCGGGCGACATCTTCGGACGCTGTTTTTCGATCTCGGCGGCGAGACGCTCCTGGATCTCAAAATACTTCGGACCCTTCCAATCCTTCGAGAGGTCCTGCGCGAATCTACGGAGGAACTTGGCGCGCGGGTCCTCGGTCTTGTAGACGCGGTGGCCGAACCCCGAGAACTTGTACTTCGAGGCGATGGCCTTCTCGACCCACGACTCCGTCCGCTCAGGAGTGCCGATCTCATCGAGCATCTTCATCGTCCCGTCGGTGGCGCCGCCGTGAAGCGGTCCCTTCAGTGCGCCGAGTCCGGCGGTCACCGCGGCATGCATGTCAGCGTTCGTGCCGGCCGCGATGCGTGCGGCAAAAGTCGACGCGTTGAGCCCGTGCTCGGCTTGCAGGATGAAGCAGGTGTTCAAGACCTCCGCCGCGCGGGGATGGTCGAGACCGGCCATCTTCGCGAAGTTCGCCGCATGGCCGAGCGTGGGGTCCGGCGGGACCGGCTGCTCGCCGCGACGACGACGGATGTACGTGGCGAGCATCGTCGGGAGCTTGGCTGTGAGACGAATCGCCTTCGCGTACTCCGCATCGCGGGAGTTGTCCCCTTCGGCTGGGTCTTCGGCGGCCGACGCGGAGACGACCGTCCGGAGGACGTCCATGCCGGTCCCGGTCTCGGACATCTCCTGGAGGATCCCGCGTAGGAACGGCGACAAGCTCCGGTGCTTGGTCAGCTCGGCCTTGAAATCGCGGAGGTCCTCTTTGTTCGGAAGATCGCCATTGAGCAGGAGATACGCGACCTCTTCGTACTCGGCCTTACCCGCGAGCTCTTCGATCCGGTAGCCGCGGTACTGGAGGAAGTTATCGCTGACCGAGCAGATCGCCGTCGTCGTCGCGACCACGCCTTCGAGCCCGCGCGGAGCCACCTTTTCCCGCTCGACGGCCACGAACCGAGTGTCGCACAACCGTGTCGACCTCTTTGGGTTGCCGAAGGTAACGAGGTCTAGGACTTGCCACTCCAAACTGCCGGCGGTACAGTCCCCGCTGGACGGTCAGGCAGGCTAAACCGCCCGGGGAGGACGAAACATTCGTCAGGCGCGCGCGTTGATGGACTGACGCGCGCTCAAGTTGTTAGCCCCTCATCCCACCCACCAGCGGAGGGCGGCGGCCGTAAGGCCGGCGCCCTTTCGCTATGGTCTCGGGCCTTACTTTGGAGAGCAGGAAGGGTGCTTCGCTGATCACACGCATGCGCATCGGTCCTCGACGCCGAGACCCCGTGTCACGCGATCGTTACCGTGCGATCGCTCGGGGTGCGGGCGCGCGAGTTCCCGCGCGTCCTCGTTGGATCGACGCGGCTCTTGTCGGCGCGCTCGCCATCGTTCTGCTCATCGCGGTTCCGCGTGCGGCCGCCGCGGTCGGCGCCGGCTTCGAGCAGGTCTTGGCGTCGGTCCAATCGGCGATCCCGCTCCTGCAGGGACGCGGCTCGATCGATCTTCCCGCGGGCGGTAGCTCGAGCGTCGGCGCCGCTCCTATCGCTGACTCCCTCCCGGCGTACACGCGCGAGCCGCAGCTTCAGCTCACGGGGAAGGTGCCGTCGTTCGCGGTGCAGTCGGGCCGCAGCGTGCAGATCGTGCTCAACGGCGCGGTCGTCACCACGACGGCCCTCGATCCAAGCGGTGCGTTCAGCGCGACACTCGCGCTGAAAGACGGCGCGAACTCCGTGGGCGTCGCGCTCGTCGCGGATCGCGACGTGGTCGCCGCGTCCTCGTACACGGTCGTGCTCGACCGCACGCCGCCCACGCTGACGGTCGCGCAGCCGGCGGCGGGCAGCACCGTCGACGCGAAGAACATCGTCGTCTCCGGAACGACCGAGACGGGGTCGACCATCACCGTGAACGGACGCATGGTCGTCCCGGCTCCGGACGGCGGATTCACGGACTCCTTCACCGCATCGGCCGGTTCGGTGCCGATCACCATCGTCGCGCGCGACCGCGCTGGGAACGAGACGACGCAGAAAGTCACGGTCGTCGCGCAGCAGGTGACGCCGACCACCACCACGGCGACGGTGACGGTCACGCTCGACAAGGCGACCGCACGTTCGGGCCAGGGTGTCCTCGCGACGATCTACGTCGTCGGAACCACCGGACCCCGTGCGGGCGTCCTGGTCACGCTATCGGTCGGCGTCGTCCAGATTGGGACCGCTGTGACGGACGGGACCGGCACGGCGCGCATCACGTTTGTCGCCCCGGCCGCGGAGGGCGACGTCAGCGTCGTCGTGCTCGGCGCGGGCTCATCCGGAAGGGCCTCACTGACCATCACCGCGCGCTGAGGCCGATACTCGCGCGAACGTGAGCGACGCCAACCTCGTCCTGTTTTCCCTGCTCGGCGGCACGGCGCTCCTCCTCTACGGAGTGCGCTTCGTCGGCGACGGCCTGCAGCGCGCGGCGGGCACGCGCCTTCGGCACATCCTCTCCACGCTCACCGGCAATCGCCTGAAGTCGCTCCTCGTCGGGGCGGGCGTCACGGCGGTGCTGCAGTCCTCGAGCGCGACGACCGTGATGCTCGTGGGATTCGCCTCCGCCGGCCTGCTCACGCTGCGGCAGACGATCGGGGTAATCCTGGGCGCGGACATCGGCACGACCGTCACGGTTCAACTTCTCGCTTTCGACCTGCTCCAGCTGTCGCCGCTGGTCGTCTTCGTCGGCTGGGTCCTGTACGTCGCCGGCCACGGCACCGTGCGCTACGTGGGGCAGGCCATCCTGGGGTTCGGGTTCCTCTTCCTCGGCATGAAGCTCATCCACGATGGCACCGCTCCCCTGGCCACGAACGCGCTCTTCGCCGATCTGCTCGGCGCTCTCACCGACCAGCCCCTTGTGCTCGTCCTGATCTCCGCCTTCTTCACCGCGCTCGTGCGTTCGAGCGCGGCAGTCATCGGCCTCGCTCTCTCGCTCGCGTCTTCCGGGCTCATGCCGCTTGTCGGCGCGATCCCGATCATCTTCGGCGCGAACGTCGGCACGGCGGCCACCGCCGTGATCGCCGCGGTCGGCCAGAACGCCGAAGCGCGCCGCGTGGCCGCGGCGCACGCCGCCTTCAAGATCGTCGGCGTCGCGATCTTCTTCCCGTTCATCGGGCCCTTCGCCGACCTGGTGCGCGCGACCTCGCCAGACGTGCAACGACAGATCGCGAACGCCCACACGATCTTCAACGTCGCGCTCGCGCTCCTTTTCCTGCCGTTCTCGGGTGTGGCCGCAGATCTCGTCACTCGACTCATACCTGAGGCACGACGAACGGACAGTGGGCCGATGTATCTGAACCCGGCGGTACTCGATACGCCGGCCGTCGCGCTGGGCCAGGCCCTGCGCGAAGTGCTGCGCATGGGGGACGTCGTGCTTCAGTCGCTGCGCGAGACGCGGATCGTCCTCGAACGCGACGACGTCGCGCTGATGCGCGAGATCATCGCGCGCGACGACCTCATCGACCGGCTCGAGGAGGACATCAAGCAGTACCTGGTGAAGCTGCGAGAGCATTCGCTCACGGAGGAGCAGGCCGAGCGCGAGACCGCCCTCATCTTCGTCATCGTCAATCTCGAAGAGATCGGCGACGTCATCGACAAGAACCTCATGGAGCTCGCCGAGAAGAAGATCCGCGGCAACCACGTCTTCTCGGCCCAGGGCTGGCGCGAGATCGCGGATCTGCACGCGAAGGTTGTGGAGAATCTCGAGCTCGCGATGGGCGCGCTCGCGTCGGGTGATCGCGAGGTCGCCGAAAAGGTGATCCGGCACAAGTCCGTCGTGAACACGATGGAGCGCCAGCTCCGCGCAGCCCACATCCAGCGCTTGCACGAGGGTCTCCGTGAATCGATCGACACCTCGAGCATCCATCTCGACCTGCTCGCATCGCTGAAGCGCGCGAACTCGCTCGTCACGGGCATCGCCTACGCGGTGCTCGGCCAGCACGATGCGTGACCAATCAGCTCATGCCTTCGTCGGGACGTCGGGTTGGTCGTACACGAGCTGGAAGCCCGTCTTCTATCCGGTGGAGGTGAAGTCGCGCGACTTCCTGCGCTACTACGGCACGCGCCTCAAGACTCTCGAGATCAACTACACGTTCAATCACCTGCCGACCCCCAAGAACATCTCCGCCTGGCGCGACGCCACCCCGCCCGAATTTCTCTTCGCGCTCAAGGCCTCGCAGCAGATCACGCACCACCGCCAGCTGCGCGATCCGGCCGAGACTCTGCCGCTGTTCTTCGAGCGCGCGAGACCGCTCGGAGATCGGCTCGGGCCCATCCTCTTTCAGACACCGCCGTGGCTCCGGCGCGACGACGACCGGCTCGCTGGATTCCTCGGCTCATTGCCGCGCGATCTCCGCTGCGCGCTCGAGGTGCGCGACCCGTCGTGGTACGTCGACGAGGTGTACGAGCTGCTCCGTACGGCGCGCGTCGCGCTCGTCCACGCCGAAGGGGAGAAGGCGCCGTCCCCCGTTGAGACGCTCGGGACGACCGCGTCGTTCGCGTACGCGCGCCTGCGCAAACGCGCGGGATACACCGAGGACGACGTCAGCGCGTGGTCGAAGCGCCTCCGTCCGATGCTCGAGGCGGGCACGGACGTGTACGTGTACTTCAGACACGACGACACCGGGGCGAACGCGCTCTCGGCCGAGCGGCTGCGCGATCTGCTCGCGGCCTAGCATCTCCGCGTGAGTAGCCGATGGCTCGCGATCTCCGTCGCGCTCGGCAATCTGCTCGTACCGCTGAACTCGACGATGATCGTCGTCGCCCTGCCGCAGGTCGCGCGCGACCTCAAAGTCGAGGTCGCGGAGACGAGCTGGATCGTCACCTCGTATCTCATCGCGATGGCCGCACTTCAGCCGATCGCCGGGCGGGTGGGGGATCGGCTCGGCCGCCGTAACGTCATGCTCGCGGCGCTTGTCTATTTCGCCCTCGCGTCGGCCGGCGCCGCGGCGTCGAACTCGATCCTCGTGCTTGCCGTCTTCCGAATAAATCAGGCGATCGCGGCGGCCGCGCTTGTCCCCAACGGTCTCGGCCTGCTGCGCGAGGCGATCCCGAGCGGCCGGCGCGGCGCCGAGTTCGGGATCGTGAGCGCGGCGACCGCGGTCGGTGCGACGGTCGGGCCGCTCGTCGGTGGATTTCTCGCGGCGATCGACTGGCGCTGGATCTTCCTCGTCAACGTTCCGCTGTGCGCGGCGGGGCTGGCGCTCTCGTGGCGCGTCCTGCCTCCGAAGGCAGCGCGCGAGACCGCGCGATTCGATCTGGTCGGCGCGGTCGGCCTGGGCGCGGTCCTCCTCGCCGCCGCGTGGGTCCTCGTCTCGCTCGGCCGCGCGGTCGATCCGGTCACGGTGGCCATCGGCGTCGCGATCCTCCCCGCGGCCGTGGCGCTCCTGCGCTACGAGTCGCGTCATCCCGATCCGGCGCTTCCACCCTCGCTCTTTCGGATCCGGGCGTTCGCGGCCGCGTGCGCGACCGTCGCCTTCCAGAACCTCGCGATGTACGGGACGCTCCTCGCGCTGCCGGTCGCGCTCGCCGGCGCGAGCGTGCGCAGCGGGATCGCGCTCGCCGCGTTCTCGGGTGGATCGATCATCCTCGCTCCGCTCGGCGGGCGCGCCGCCGATCGCTACGGACCGCGCCTTCCGACGGTCGCCGGCGCGCTGCTGCTTGGCGTCGGGCTGACACCGCTCGCGATCTCCGCGGGTCAGCTTCCCCTCGAGCTCCTCGCGGCGACGCTCGCGTTCGCCGGTGTCGGGCTCGCGCTCACCTTCCCAGCGATGCGGCTCGCGGCGGTCGAGGTCGTGCCCGAGCGGTACGCGGCGCTCGCCTCCGGCGTGTTCTCGACGAGCCGCTACTTCGGAGGAATGCTCGGATCGATCGCCATCGCGATCGTCCTCAGCGGTTCGGTCACGACGGGCTCGCTGCGCACGCTGTTCTGGCTGTTCACGGCGGCCGCGTTCGCGGCTGCGATCCCGAGCTTCGCGTTACCCGGCCAGGGCATGGCGCACGAGGAGCCGATCGGGGAAGAGGTCGCGGGCTAGGCCGAAAGGCGCCGCACGATGCCGGCGGAGCCATCGACCTCGAGCGGCTCGCCGTCGACGAGCGTCGAGAGCGCGACTCCTGTCCCGACGACGGCGGGAACGCCGACCTCACGCGCGACGACCGCCGCGTGGGAAAGCGCGCCGCCGACCTCGGTCACGACCGCGGCCGCACTTCCGAACAACGGGCTCCACGAAACGTTGGAGGCTTGGCACACGAGCACGTCGCCCGGCTTGAGCTTTCCAAAGTCGGCTTGGCTGCGGATAAGCCTCGCGGGTCCACGGCCAACTCCCGCGGCCGCGGCAACGCCGCGCAGCGTGCGCGACGGATCCGTCTGCGTTTCTCGGTAGAGGAGGAAGCCCTGTCCCGCCATCCGCGTGCTCGACTCCCGCTGCCACGCGGGCGCCGGCGCACCGATCGTCTCGGGGGACTCCAGCGCCGCCCACCTTCGCTGCTCGGCCTCGCGCTCCGCGATGAGCTCCGACAGATCGGTCGGCGCACCGAGTGCCTCGCGCACCTCGGATACGTAGAGAAGGAAGATCTCCTCCGCGTTCCGGAGCGCGCCATCCTGAACGAGGCGCATCCCAAAGCATCGCAGCGCGCGCCCCATGCGCGCCTGGTTGCGCCGGTCGAGCCAGTAGTTGTGCTCTTCGCTGAGCGGACCGGCCGAGGTCGCCGCCGCGAGCACCTCCTCGAAGCGTGCGAGGTCGTCCGGGCGTGTGGCAAGGTGTTGCCGCGCGCGTTCGACGATGCCATCCGCGTCGCGGCGCTGCCGCCCCAGACGCGCGCCGGGATCCGCGGGCCCTTGAAGAAGGCGGAGGCGCAGCACACCGAGCACAAGCGATGGATCGTCTGACCACGACAGGATTCCGAGACCTTCGCTCGGCTGTCCGATGTGGCCGTGGATGGCGAGGAACGCATCGACGGCTCGCCCAAAGCTCGGATCGACCGCGTGGAGCTCTTCGAGCGTCGTACCCAGCGCGATCGCCTCGGCAACAGGACCAGAGACCCGTGCCTTTTCGGTCAGGCTGGCGAGATCCACATCCAGCCGCTGCATCGCCGGTGCGAGCGCCTGCATCACGCTGAACGCGTCCAACGCCGGGCCGCCGACGAGCTCGCCATAGATCTGCCCGAATTCATCGATCGCCGTATATGCGGCCGCCGTGACGAGCATGTGGATCGTCCACGCGCGCCTGTGCCGGCGCCAGAGCGCGTCCCAGGCCGCGGCGGCTTCGTCGCGACCCATCGACACGGGATCGAGCGCGGCCATCCACTCGTAGATGTCGTTCAGCTCGGGAAGGAACCGCTCGTCCCAGTCGCGCCGGATCCGGCGCGCGAGTCGCCGCCGTCGCGCGATCGCGTTCTGCTGGTGCTGCGGCATCTCCTCCGGTGGCCGGAGTGGTTTCGCGCTGGTGTACAGGCGCCCGTTGAACGGGCGCACGCGCGCGAGGACGGGCGGGCCAAGTTCCTCGTCGCGCTTGCGCATTCCGTACGACGCGCCGTGGAGCGTGTAATCGATGCCCAGGGGGCTGCGGACGCTCGTCTGATGCGCGTCGTCGCGGCGCCAGACGAGATTCGCGTCGTCGGGATCCTCCCAGGTGATCGGGAACAGACGCCGCACCGTGCCCTTCGACCCATCGACCTCGAGTGGCTCACCATCGGCGACCGTCGACAGCACCCCGCCGGTCGCGACAACACAGGGGACGCCGAATTCGCGTGCCACGACCGCGGCGTGACAGAGCGATCCGCCGATCTCGGTCACGACCGCGGCGGCGAGCGTGAAGAGCGGCGCCCACGAGACCGTCGATTGCCGGCAGACGAGAACGTCGCCGGCGCGCATCTTCGAGAAGTCATCATCGCCGGTGATGAGGCGTGCGGGCCCGCGTGCGCGGCCGGCCGAAGCGCCGACGCCCTTGAGCGTGTACCGGTCATCCTGCGCGACGGTGTACTCGAAGGACGTCCGCTCCACGGCAACGCCGGGGGTGATGATTTCGGGCCCGACGGGTGGGGCACCGATCGTTTTCGGCGACGGGAGGCGCCGCCACCGCGCGAGGTCATGGCGTCTTCGCGAGACCAGCTCGCCGTGGGGCTTCGGCGCCCGGAGCGCGGTCGCGATCTCGGGCACGTAGAGGAGGAAGATCTCGTCCGCCGAAGAGAGCGCACCATCTCGCACGAGCCGCTCGCCGAACGCGAGACAGAGGCGGCGAACGTGTGCCTGGGATACGCGGTCGATCCAGTAGTTGTGCTCCTCGGTGAGCGGGCCGGCGCTCGCGGCCGCGGCGAGCACCTCCTCGAAGCGGGCGCGATCCTCCGGGCGGTTGGCCAGATGCGCTCGCGCTCGGTCGAGGGTCTCGGTCGCGAGCGCGCGCACGCGGGCCACGCGCGCATCCGGGTGCTCGCCAACCGTTCGCAGGCGCTGCGCGAGCACGGCCAGGACCTTCGAGGGATCGTCGCGCCACGGCGCCGATTCGAGGTCGAAGTTTTCCTGTCCGATATCGCCCTGCAGACCGAGGAAGGCA
>DASPWX010000126.1:0-2616 GCA_035637615.1 Bathyarchaeia archaeon
CGACCTTCACGTTCACGCCGGGGTTCTGCTGGAGGATCTCTGCGCCGGCACGCTTCTGCCGATCGGTCCACCCAGCGGGCAACGCCTTGACCGCGTCGGCCTTCACCGCATCGAGCTGCTCCGCACGGATGCCCTGGCCATAGAGCGTGCGGAGCGCGCTGTCGAGGGCCGCCGCCACCTGGTCCCACTCCGGTTGTGTCATATCCGCGATGTCCGTCGCGACAGCCGGCGTGAGAGGCAAATCCGCAAGCCGAGTGAGGGCCGCGATCTTCTGATCGCGCGTTTCGGCGGCGTCGGCGCGAATCCGGCCGATCGCGCCGGACGCGTTCGCGACTCGCGTGCTGGCGTTGGACACAATCGCCGGATCGGTCGCGAATTGTTTCAGCACGGCCGCCTCGGCCTTGTTGCGCTCGGCCTCGGTAAGGGATTCCGACACGAACGAGACGCTCCGGGGCGCGCGGATCGCGCGGTCGGCAACGGCGCCGGCGCTGTAGGTGACGGTCGCCGGCGGCGCGATCAGCAGCGCGATCGCGGTGAGCACCCCCGCGATCACGACGAAGGCCGTCGCCCGCGCGCGCGGTTCGGTGCGCACGGCCGCTCGCAGCCGGGCGAAGCGCGGGTCGTTCACCTGAAGCCGGCGGATCATTTCGGGGCGTTCCCCTTTTCAAAGCGATCGTACGCCCTGACGATCCGCGCCACGAGCTCGTGGCGAACGACGTCGCGGTCATTGAAATCGACCATCGCGATGCCCTCGACGTCGCGGAGAATCTCACGCGCAAGCACCAGGCCGCTCTTCTCTCCCGCGAGGTCGATCTGGGTGACGTCCCCGGTTACGACGGCCTGCGAGCCGAAGCCGAGACGCGTGAGGAACATTTTCATCTGCGGGGCCGTCGTGTTCTGCGCCTCGTCGAGGATGATGAACGCCTCGTTAAGGCTCCGGCCCCGCATGTACGCCAGCGGGGCTACCTCGATCTCGCCGCGCTCGGTCGCGCGGGTGAAGCGCTCGGGTGGCATGAGCTCGTAGAGCGCGTCATACAGCGGGCGTAGGTACGGATCGATCTTTTCCTGCAGATCGCCCGGTAGGAATCCAAGCCGCTCCCCCGCCTCAACCGCGGGCCGCGTCAGGATCAGCCGGCTGACTTTTCTGTCGCGCAGCGCCGCGACGCCCATCGCGACGGCCAAAAAGCTTTTGCCCGTGCCGGCAGGGCCTATCGCAAATACGAGATCGTGCTTGCGGATCGCGTCGATGTACGTGCGCTGGTTCTCCGACTGAGGCGAGATCCGCTTGCCGCGCGTCGTCGTCGCGACAACCTCACGCAATTCCGACGGCGCCGCGACCGGGGCGTCCTTCGCATCACCGATGAGCCGCTCGAGCGCGGGTTTGCGCAGCGACTGATCGCGTCCCGACAGCGTGCGCATCGCGCCCACGAGGTCGCCGACGCGCGCAACTGCGGGCGCCTCGCCGCTGATGCGCAGCTCGGCGCCACGCGACACGATCTTCACGCCGAACTCGCGCTCGATTCGATCGATGTTCGCCTCATTGTCACCTGCGACGAACATCATCTCGTCGGGATCAGGGATGAGGATCGTGATCTGCGATGCCGAAGCGCTCACGACGCCCGCTCCTTCAGGAGCGCCGCAACGACGCCCGACACGACCTTCCCATCTGCGCGTCCCTTCGTCTCCGCGATGACCTTCGGCATCACGACCTTCGTGTCCTGCGGACCCTTCGCTCCGGTCTCGCCGATCACTCTCTTCGCGATCTCCCGGATCTTTGCCTCGTCGAGCTGCGCGGGTAGATACGCGCTGATGAATGCCAGCTCCTGCTCCTCTTTCTGCACCAGATCGGGCCGTTCACCTTTGCGAAATGCCTCGATCGAGTCGCGCCGCATCTTGGCCTGTTTCGTGAGCACCTCGGTCACCGCGAGGTCATCGAGGTCTCCGGGTTTGTTTTTAGCGAGCCACGCCTGACGCGCGGTCTCGTCATTGCCCTCGGCGACGAGCTTGTCTACCGCCGCACCGAGCCGCGCCTTCTCCTCGGTCTGTATCGCAGCGAGGAGAAAGCGCACGGTGTCACGACGGAGGGTCTCGCCCGAACGCATCGCGGCTTTGAGATCGCTCTCCAGCCGCTGCTTCAATTGCGCGCTTATGCGCCTAGCTCCGCGTCAGCGCTTGCGGCGCTTCGCTTCCTTGCGCTTGCGACGTGCAGCAGGCCTCTCGTAGAACTCGCGGCGGCGGGCCTCGGCGAGGATTCCGGCCTGCTGGATCTTCTTGTTGAATCGGCGAAGCGCCGCCTCAAAAGACTCGCCTTCACCAATGATCACTTCCGACAACGGTTGCTGGTCACCCCGCCTTCTTTTCAAAAGGAAACCGGCCCCGCAGAGGCCGGACACTCGAATAATAGAGGGATGGCGAGTGCGGTAAAGATGCGCATGTTTACCGAGCGGCCCAGCTCGTCTGCGCCGCCCAGGCGTCAGCGGCCATGAAGATCAGGTCGCAGGCCGGGTCCTTCACGTCGGCGTAGACGCCGCGATCGATCCCCAGAGCGGCGAGGGCCCGCTTCAAGGCGGCGTACGCGGCTGAGGACTCCGGGTGGGTGCGGAGGTAGTCACGAAA
>DASPWX010000127.1:0-2938 GCA_035637615.1 Bathyarchaeia archaeon
ATCTCGCACGGCGGGATCATCGAGCTGCCGGCGATCACGCTCGCGCAGCGCTTGGGCACTCCGCTCAATGGCGCGTCCTTTAATTACTGCGAGGGCGTCGTGATCACGTACGCGAAGGGCGCACCGACGAAGATCGAAGTCGTGCGGGTCTAATTATTCGACTGAGATCGACTCGCGGCGCTTTGTCGTGGTCTTCCCGCCGTTGTCCTGCTTCTCGATCCAGTGATCGAGCACCGACCTCACTGCGAGCAGGTTGTGCTTCCAGGCCTCGCGCATGTGCTTGCGCGATTCCTGTGGAAAGAGCTCGTCCACCAGCGCGCGAGCGCGCCAGCGCGAGCGCTCCTCCTCCATGTCCCGAAGGCGCTGCTCGAGCTCCCGTATCCGTGATTCGAGCTCCGTGGTGGTAGCCATGTCTTTCTCCCCTAGTCGCGGGCGGGTGCCGCGAAGTCGACCCGGAGCGTGTTCCCCTCGAACTTTGCGCCTTTCGCGGGCGCCTCGACAAGAGCGCGCGGCAACACCAGGTTGCGCCGCCACGAGCCAACCTGCAGGACGAGCTCGTCACCGTTGCGCAGCACCTTCACCTGCTCCTTCGAGGTGAAAGGCAGGTCGAGCGTCAGCACGAACCCGCCGTTCTCGCGGCGTACGCGATACGGCCGTCCACGGTAGAAGAACTGCGCGGGATCCTCATCGGCGAAGAGCGCCCGGCCGAGCTTGCGCAGCATCTCGAGGCCGACGACCTCGCGGTCGAAGAAGGGCACGGATCGCACCGGCACCGGCGCGAACGACTCCTCGACGAGCGGCTGGTAACGGCGCTGCGCCTCCTGCCATGCCTCGAAATACGCGCCCGCGCCCTCCGGAAGCACGCGGTTGCAGACGACGAGATCGGTCGGATAGCCGAAGAGGTGGAAATAGGTGAAGGAGCGCTGCGCCTCCTTGATGACCATCTTCTCGAGGTTGAGGACCAGGCGCACGGAGCTCTTCTGATCGTCGGCAAGCAGCTGCTGCATGTGGTCGAGGCGATGGAAGAGCTCCTCGCCCGCCGCGAAGACGCTGTCATCGGGGACCGGGACGCCCATCACCCGTCGGAGGACCGGGCCGGCGATCTGCATGGCCCGCCGCTGGATCGGAAAGATGCGTTCGAGCCACCACCGCCCGGCCTCGGGCAGCGACAGCAGGCGCACGGTCTCGCCGGTGGGCGCGGCGTCGACCACGATGACGTCGTAGTTACCGCTGTCGTGGTGCTCGGCGATCCAGAGAAGGCTCGAGAGCTCGTCCATGCCCGGAAGCACCGTGAGCTCCTCCGCCAGCACGTCGTCGAGCCCGCGCCACTTGAAGACACTCTGCACATAACGCTGGATCGTCCCCCAGTAGCGGCGGACGTTGTAGTAGACGTCCGACTCCTGGCCCCAGAGGTTTTCCACAATCGCGGTCGGCTCGCCTCCGAGGGCGACATCAAAGGAGTCGGCAAGCGAGTGAGCGATGTCGGTCGAGATCACGAGCGTGCGTTCCCCTCGCTCTGCCGAAAGAAGCGCGGTCGCGGCCGCGACGCTCGTTTTTCCAACGCCGCCCTTGCCCGTGTAGACGATGATCCGCGTCGCGTTGGTCATCGACCGAGCATAGGTCTGACCGCGACCGATACCTCATCGACCCGATGAGCGCGCGTTCGCGCGATACGGTCCGTTCGCCGGTGTGGCGGCACCAGCAGGGAGGAAGAAGTGTCGCCACTTTCGCAGCGGGAAGCGGAGGTCCTCGAGCTCGTTCGGGCGGGGCACACCACCAAGGACATCGCGGCGCATCTCGGCATCAGCACCAGCACCGTTCTCTGGCACCGCAAGCTCGCACTCGCGCGTCAGACCGCGGCCGCAGCTCCGGGGAGATCCTCAGGGACCACAAAGAGCACGCGGCGATAAGGAGCGAGGTCCGGACGATTGCTCCCGTCCGGACCTCTCTTCACTTCTAGACCGCGGCAGCAGCTCCGAGTCGTGCTCCCAGCTCGCGCACGACGTCGACGAGCAGGTCCACATCCGCTTCAGTCGTGCGCCAGTTGACGATCGCGGGGCGGAACGCGACGACCCCGCGGTAGCGCGTTGTGCCGGCGTACACGCGTCCATCGGCGAGGAGCTCCGCGCCCAGGCGCGTGTTGAGGGCGTCGAGCTCGTCGGCCTTCGCGTCCGTTGGCCGGTAGCGGAAGCAGACGATGTTCAGCGGAACGTCGGCGAGCCGCTCGAGATCGGGCGCTTCGTCAACGCGCTTCGCGAGATGCTGCGCGAGATCGAGGTGGCGCTCGACCATCTCGCGGTAGCCGTCGCGGCCGTACGCGCGGAGCGTCGCCCAGATCGCGATGCCGCGCGCGCGCCGCGATGCCTCGGGCCCCATTGCGCCAAACATCGGATGTTCGCCCGGCTTCGGTAGGTACGCCGCTCCGATCGCGAACGGCCCGGCGAGGAGCGACGCGTCGCGGACGAATGCGAAGCCCGAGTCGTACGGGACGTTGAGCCACTTGTGCCCGTCCGCGATGACGGAGTGCGCACGCTCGACGCCCGCGGCCAGGTGCGCGGCCTTCGGCGTCGCGCGCGCGAAGAGGCCGAACGCTCCATCGACGTGGAGCCACGCGCCGTAACGCTCGGCGAGATCCGCGAGGGCATCGATCGGATCGAAGTCGCCCGCGTTCACTTCTCCGGCGTTTCCGACGATGATCGCGGGCGCGCCGTCGAGCGCGCGGAGCGCGGCCTCCATCGCGGCGAGATCGACGCGGCCAACGTCGTCGCGCGCGAATCGCCGAACGCTCTCGCGCCCGATCCCGAGCATCGCGAGCGCCTTCGTCGCGCTCGGATGGATGTATCCGCTCGAAAGGACCGGCACGGCCGGAAGCCCGGCGAATCCACGGGCATCGAGATCCACGCCGTGGCGGCGCGCCCACCAGCTGCGGGCGGCGGCG
>DASPWX010000128.1:0-18908 GCA_035637615.1 Bathyarchaeia archaeon
CCTGCCAAGGGCACCGCTCGGTAGCTATGTCCGTTCCGGATAACCGCTGAAAGCATCTAAGTGGGAAGCCGACCTCGAGATGAGCTCACCCTCTGGGTAACCAGGTAAGACCGCACGTAGATTACGTGTTTGATAGGCGGCAGGTGGAAGGATCGCAAGATCTGGAGCTGAGCCGTACTAACGGTCGAGGGCTTGACCTAATTTCAGCACCCAGCCGGGCCAACGACGGTCCGGCGCGGTACGAACAATTCGTTCGTCTTCCTCGTCACGATCACCGTGAGCTCGAAGAGGCCTCCGCTTTTTGTGGAGGCCTCTTTCTTTGTTATCCGTCACCATGCGTACCGCGCCAACCTACGCGCGCCACGTGGGCTGGATACCGGGAGGTGCGTGATGACGCTGGGCATTCAGGTCAATGAAATAAAGCAGGTCCTGCTCGCGGACCGCTGGCATGAGGTCGAAAAAGAGTCCTTCGCGCTCGACGCGTACGAGTTCATGGATGGGGCTCAGGCGGTGGCGCGCGGGGACGGACAACTCATCACCACGGTCGGTTTCATGTTCCGCGAGCCCGGTGGCCAGATCGTCGCGGGCCCTCTCTCGTCGATTCTCGCGGTGCAGCTTCCGCGGACGAGGAGCTAAGGGAGGAGAGCATGTCGGTCACGCAGAGCCTCGACGCGGCCTCGCTTGAGAAGCTTCGAGAGGACTTTCGCGGAGAGCTGCTCCTTCCAGGCGACAAGGACTACGAATCCAGTCGGATCGTCTGGAACGCGATCGCGGACCGCCATCCGGCGATCGTGGCACGCTGCACCCGCGTCGAGGATGTCATCGCCGCGGTGCGATTTGCACGCGAGCTCGACCTCGTCATCGCGGTCCGCGGTGGGGGCCACAGCGTGGCCGGCTTCTCCACGTGCGACGCCGGTATCGTCATCGATCTCTCGGGCATGCGTGCCGTACAGGTCGATCCGGTGAAGCGGACCGCGCGAGTGCAGGGCGGTGCGCTGCTCGAGCAGCTCGACCGTGCTGCGCAGGAGTACGGACTCGCGTGCCCGGTCGGCGTGGTCGGCCACACCGGGGTCGGCGGTCTGACCCTCGGCGGCGGCATGGGCCGCCTCGAGCGCAAGCACGGCTACACGATCGACAACCTGCTTTCGGTCGACCTCGTCACCGCCGAGGGTGCGCAACTCCACGTGACCGCCCAGGGCGACGCCGAGCTCTTCTGGGGTCTGCGCGGCGCCGGCGCGAACTTCGGCATCGCCACGATGTTCGAGTTCCGTCTTCATCCGGTCGGGCCGAATGTGATGACGGCTGTGGTCGTGTTTCCGTTGCAGCGCGCTCGGGAGGCGGCGGCTCTGTATCGGGATCTCTTCCGGTCGGCGCCGGATCATATGCACCTTGGATTGAGCTTCGGACCCGCGGCGGGCGGCCGGTCGACGACTCCGGGCCAACGAGGAAACGGAACGGTCGCGGTCGGAGCCACACACGTCGGCGATCAACGAGACGCGGAGCGCGATCTCCATCCGCTTCGAGGCCACGTGGAGCCCGTTTTCGAAACGCTCACACCGACTACATACCTCGCCCTGCAGAAAATGAGCGACGAGGAGATGGCCTGGGGCAAGCGCTTCTACATGAAGGGCGCGTTCCTCGACGAGCTCTCGGACGCCGCGGTGGACCGGATGGCAGACCAAGCCTCACTCGCGCCGGACGGATGCTCGATCACGCTCTGGGCGCAGGGAGGCGCGACGGCGCAGATCGCCGAGGACGGTACCGCGTTCGCGGGCCGCGGCGCCGCGTACTGGCTGGGCGCCGAGGCCTTCTGGACGGAGAAGCAGCGAGACGACGATTACGTCGCGTGGGGGCGCGCCGCCATGGCCGCCATCAAACCGTTCGCAAGATCCGGCCAGTATGTGAACGATGTGGTCGAGCGAGGCGACGACGTGGTGCGCGAAATCTACGGCGAGAAGAAGTACGCCCGGCTTCGCGCGTTGAAGCGAGCGCATGACCCCGACAACGTATTCCGGATGAACCAGAACATCCGTCCATAGGGAGGCGCTTGTGGGCCGGAGCTCAGTGGGATGTAGGCTCCGTCCGAGGGTGCCGAGGCGCCAATGGGGAGGAGACGAACGTGGCAGACAACCGAACGATCGTGGAGCAATACCTCAGCGCGATGGCGGCGAACGACATCGAAAAGCAAGAACAGTTTCTCTCAGACGACTTCGTTGAGGAGTACCCGCAGTCCGGTGAGGTCATCCGTGGGAAAGAGAATCGCCGGGCGATCATCGAGAACTACCCCGGTGGAACGCCACGCGAGACCAGCCAAAGCGGCCCGAGCCCGAAACCGCCGGTCCTCACCGGTTCCGGAGATCGGTTCACTGCCGCTGGGCAGATCACCTACCCAAACGGTGAGACGTGGCACGCGATCTCCTTGATCGAGGTGCGCGACGGAAAGATCGCGAGGATCACCGACTACTTCGGCGCCCCATTCGAAGCGCCCGCCTGGCGCGCGCCCTACGTGGAAAAGGCGGCCGCTGCGACACCGTCGCGTTGACGCCCCGCGCCATCGCGGTAAAATTGAATCCTCGGTCCTTGGAGCGGTGGGGTCATACCTGTTCCCATCCCGAACACAGTAGTCAAGCCCACCAGCGCCGAAGATACTCGGGACGTCGGTCCCCGGGAAAATAGGTCAGGGCCGGGATCTAAAGACCCCGACGCGAAAGCGCCGAGGTCTTTTGTTTTCCGGGAGTTTCTGTAGTGCGGGCTCCGGCGCCACCCTATGCGGGCGAAGGTCCTCACGCGCTCTGGCATGTGAGCGAAGACCCGAGCATCACGCGGTTCGCGCCGCATCGGGCGAAGACTGCGGCCACCGAAGAGCCGCTCGTGTGGGCCATCGACACCCGGCACCTGCCTCTCTACTGGTTCCCGCGGGAGTGCCCGCGGTGCACGTTCTGGGCTGGGCCACGGACGACCGAGCACGATGTCGCGCGGTTCCTTGGCGGGCGGCCCGAGCGGCGGATTCACGTAATCGAGGACGTATGGCTCGACCGGGTCAAGAAGGCGCGGCTCTACGTCTACCGCCTTCCGACGGACTCGTTCACCGAGGATCCCCAGACCGCGGGGTATTGGCTGAGCCGCGCCGTCGTCGATCCACTCGAGCGGCTCGCGATCGATGACCTGATCGGCCGGCATTCCGCGGCGCAGATCGCATTACGCACCGTGCCGAGCCTGTGGCCGCTCTGGGACGAGGTGGTGGCCTCGACGCTCGAGTTCTCCGCGATGCGCCTCCATAACGCACGCGCCCGCTCGGGTTTGGGCGCGACGTGAGGCGTGACCGGCGCAAGCCGCGGTCGAACTCATGGGCGTGGTCGAACATCCCGAGATCGCCATCTGTCGGATTCCGCCCGACCCGGTGCAGTTCCAGGTGATGCTCGGCTCCCTACTCGGCGACGGGCAGCTCGTCGGCCTGCCGCATAAACGGCGCTTGCGAATCGCACACCGCGCCGAGCGTCGCGAGTACGTTCAGTGGAAATACGAGCGACTCGGACCATTCTCGGCCGCCGCGCCGAAGGCTCGCGAAGGCGGCCTCGTCGGGTTCGAGACGGCGAGCCATCCGATCTTCGACGATCTCGCGCGTCTCCTCGCGAACCGCTTCGCGAGACATGACGTGATCGAGCGGCTTTTACGTCCTCTGGGACTCGCGGTGTGGCTCTGCGACGTCGGACGCCTCGAGCTTCGTGCGAACGCTTTCCTGCCTGCGCAGAGGGAGCTCGCGCTCGCGAGCTGAGGCCTAAGCGGCGACGGGAACGTGCGACGGCGCGGCGTGGGACGGGTAGGCAACGGAGAGCTGCCGGCGGAGGTTCTGGATCGCCCGACCATGAAGCTGGCACGCGCGAGCTTCGCTGATGCCCATCCGAAGTCCGGCTTCGCGCAGCGTCAGCGACTGGCCGTAGTAGCGCTCGAGGACTTCCCGCTGGCGCGGTGGCAAGCAGGTCATCGCGGAGCGCACACGCATTCGGAGATCCTCCGCCTCGTAGCGCTCCGCGAGCTCGTCCTGCTCCGCTCCGCCGTGAAACCCGCGCTCGATGAGCTCATCGAGCGAGACGGTCCCGTGGTAGGAGCCCGCCTCCCCCTGCGCCGCGGCCGCGCGCTGTCGCCGACGGTCCGCCCGTCCAAGCTCGTCCACGCGGCGAACCTCGTCGAGGACCGCCCCGCGGATCCGCAAGGTCGCATAGCCCTCAAAGGGAACGCCACGCTCCGGCTCGAACCGATCGACAGCGTCAATCAGTCCGATCAGGGCAGCGGACTCGAGATCGTCGGGGCCGGCGACCGCGCCGACCGGGACGTTCATCCCGCGGGCGATCCGGGTCGCCAGCTGTGCGAAGCGCTCGATGAGCGCGCATCGCGCAACCGCGTCGCCTTCCCGACACTTTGCCCACAGCAGAGCCGAGTCCGCCAAGGTCCCCCTCCGCCCCGCCGCACGCCCACCAAAGATCCGGTCCGGACCTCGCCCCTCTTCGTGCAACGGCGCGCGAACTGTGCGCGCGCGGCATCTGCTGGTTAATCCCCGTTCGGGTCTTTTTCCGATACCCACTCGGCAACCAGCCATTCCGGCCCTCGGCGAGCATGCAGGCGAGCCGCCCTAAGGCCGGTACCCGAACGGATAAGGGCCGCGGTCGCGGGGCCCACGAGCGAGAGACCTACATGAAAAACGTCTGCCTGGGCCCGGCCGAACCCGTCAGACCGGGTACTAGAGGGTTAGCGCTATTCGATGAGGTGGCGCCGTAACGCGAGAACCACCGCGTGGGTCCTGTCGGTCGCTCCAAGCTTCGCGATCAGCGTTTGGACACCCTTCTTCACGGTGTCCTCAGCGAGGACCATCGCGCGCGCGATCTCCTTATTGGTGTACCCCTCCGCTAGGTAGCGAAGCAGCTCGAGCTCCCGGGGTGTCAGCGGCTCCCGCACCGGCACCGCGGCACCGGGCTCGGAGTCGTCTGGCTCCGGCTCGGCTGCCTCATCGGTCGCCTCGGCGCTGGACGCCTCGGCTATCCGACTGAGCGCCCGAGCCTCGACGGGTCCGAGGGCGGTGAGTCCCTGGGCCGCCGCTTCGAGCGCGGCGATCACCTGGCTGGATGGTGCGTCCTTGGAAACAAAACCATTCGCCCCCGCGCGGAGGACCGCACGGATCACCTCGGGCGACCGCTCGACGCTGAAGGCGATGATCGGCAGCGAGCTCGAAACCTCCCGGATCCGCGTCACCGCCTCCGGCCCAGTCGCGTCGGGGAGGCCGAGATCGAGCAGGACGACGTCGGGTTCGTTCTCGGCGATGAGATCGACGGCTTCGGCGCAGGTTGATGTGATGCCGGCCACGACCAGGCCTTCGCGTTCCAGGAGCGCGCGGACGCCAAGCCGCATGACCGGGTGGTCCTCAACAGCCAGGACGCGGACGCCCGTGTGACGGGTCGGTGCCGACTCGATCCCGGTGTGGGCGAGAAGCCCGAGCGCGTCCGCCGTGCGGCCGGCCATCTGCTCTTCACTCGGCTCGTACGGTCGTCCGTGTCGAGCGACCCCCACTCGGACCCCCGATCCGGGCGGGGCATCCACTTTTGCGCTGGCGTCGAGCGCGGCCTCCCGGCATTCCTTGTCATCGGCGTGGAGCGCCAGGAGGGTGCCATCCGTCGCACGGACGACAACCGCATGATGGCCGAAGGCGCTCGCCGCTGTGCGCGCCGCCGCGTCGGCATCGCTTGCGGCCGCGTGACGCATTACGTCCTCGAGCGCGACCTCCGCACGCCAGTCGCGTTCGAGGTTGGAGATTCGATTGATCGCCATCAGTGCCCGGCCGATGTCGCCGGCGATGGCGTCGAGGGCCTCGAGCTTTTGACCGAAGCCGTCGGCTCCGGTTGGATTCTTCACGTTGAGGACGCCGATGATCTCGTCGCCTGCTCGGAGCGGAATGATGACGGACTCGCCGGCCTGCGGGTCGCTTCCCCGGAACCGGTCGTCATCCACCGGTCCGCGCAACACGACCCGCTCGCCTCGGCTCGCGACCCACCCGGCGATCCCTTGGTCCACGCGCTGCTCGTGGCCGAGTGGAACGCCGATGCCGATCGAGGCACGCACCCGGAGGCGGTTTCCCTCGACGAGCATGATCGAGGTACCGCCTGCACCGATCCGCGCGGCGATGTCTTCGGCCGCCCGTGCCAGGAGGGTCGAGGCGTCACGCGTCTCCTCCAGGCCGGCGAGAAGGTGCTCGAGGAGCGCGACGCGGTCCGTGTTCTGCGCGCTCTCATGCTTGGCGTCGGCCATCGCGCGACCGTCGCCGACGCTCATGGCGAGCAGCTCCGCCGCCGAGCTCGCCGTGGAAAGCTCTACGGCGTCGAACGGCACCCCGTGCCGCAGAGCGCAGAGGAGCGCTTCGCCGTCCGGCAAATCGATGCGGGTAAGGAGTGCGAACGCCGCCTGCTCATCCCACCGACCGGCCGCGACCGCGGAGCCGACCGTCGCACCGTTCAGCGCACGGACGACCGCATCTGCGTCGAAGATCGCACGCCAGTTGGTCTGCGGCGATATGTCATGCGCGAATACGGTTCGGAGATCGTCGCCGGAGGTCGCAAGAACTGCCGCTCCCTCAGCGCGCAAAAGGGCGGCGATATGAGCTAAACGCTCGGGCCACCGCGCCGTCGGGTTGACGGTAACCTCCCACGCTCCCCCGTTTGGCGAATCATACGTGTGGCACGTCGTTTGCCCTCGCCCGGTCATGGCCGTCGATCCGGGAGTGGGCGCGGACCGCGAGGCCGAGACGATGGAGGAGCTCCTCGCTGGGATTGAGGAGGACGAGCGCGCGCTTCGTCCGCTTCGCCCTGGCGAGGTCGTCGAAGGGGTTGTCGCCTCCGTGAGCGGCGATGAGGCGCTCGTTGACCTTGGCGGCCGCTCCGCGGGGGTCCTCTCCCTGCGCGAAGCGAGCGGAGAAGGAACGGATGTCGCGGTCGGCGACAGGGTCGTCGCCGCGGTGGTGCAACCGGAAGGTCCGGACGGCCGCGTTGTCCTTTCCACGCGCCGCGCACGAAGTCGGCGTCAGTGGACCCGGATGGCGGAGCTTGCAAAGACGGGCGAGGTCGTCGAGGCCGAGGTCGTGGAGGCAAATCGCGGGGGCCTTGTGGTCGACGTCGGTCTGCGCGGGTTCGTGCCGCTATCCCAGCTCGCTTCGGTCGGCAGCCTCACAGCCGCAGAGCGCGGCGCGGTCCCCGACGCGCTTCGGGCATACGTTGGCAAGCGGCTTCCGCTCAAGGTCATCGAGGCGGATCAGCGTCGTGACCGCCTCATCCTTTCGGAGAAAGCCGCAGCGCAGCAGCTCAGGCGTCGGCGCAAGGAGGAGGCTTCGTCCGAGCTCATGGAAGGGCAGGTGCTCGAGGGACAGGTGGCGAGCGTCACGACGTTCGGGGTGTTCGTCGACGTCGGGGCGGCGGATGGACTGGTCCATCGCTCCGAGATCACGTGGGACAAGGGCATCGAGCCAACGACCCTGTATCACCCGGGCGACACCGTGCGTGTGCTCGTCACCGGTGTGGACCGGGAGCGAGGTCGCATCTCCTTATCTATTAAGCGGCTCGCGGAGGATCCCTGGGAACGCGCCGTGCGCGAGCTTGCTCTGGGGACCGAGGTCGAGGCCACCGTGACCCGGGTAATGCCCTATGGGGCTTTCGCGCGGGTGCCGATGGGTATCGAAGGCCTCATTCATGTCAGTGAGATAGCGTCACGCCGGATCGCGACCCCGTCCGAGGTAGTTCGCCCGGGTGATCTGGTGCGTGTCCGAGTGGTTGCGATCGAGCCCGATAGGCGCCGTCTCTCTCTATCCATGCGTCAAGCGGCAGGAAATGTCGTGTACGCAACTCGGACAAGCCAAGATGCGAACGTATAATCGGAACCAGATGCTAGACGCAGCGATATACCTTTAGAAGACGCAGCAAATGGGACCGTTCGACCGTTTCAACGATCGCGCGAAGCGAGTCCTCGCGCTTGCCCAGGACGAGGCGATCCGTTTCAACCACAACTACATAGGAACGGAACACCTTCTCCTCGGTCTGGTGCGCGAAGGCGAGGGTGTCGCCGCGCGTGTTCTCGACTCTCTTGGGGTCGAGCTTTCCAAGGTGCGCACGGCGGTCGAGTTCATCATCGGCCGCGGCGACTCCACGACTTCTCCGAGCGAGATCACGCTCTCGCCGCGCACGAAGAAGGTCATCGAGCTCGCGATCGACGAAGCGCGGAAGCTCGGCCACAGCCACGTCGGTACCGAGCACCTCCTTCTCGGCCTGGTGCGTGAGGGCGAGGGGATCGCCTCCGGCGTCCTCGAGTCGCTTGGCGTCTCGCTCGAGAAGGTCCGGCACCAGGTCATTGCGACGCTCGGGCAGCAGCACCCGCAGGCCGCCGAGACGGCAGCGGCAGGCGGCAAGTCAGCAAGCTCGAAGACCCCGACGCTCGACCAGCTCGGCGTGAATCTTACGGCCATGGCGAAGGCGCAACAGCTCGACCCGGTCATCGGCCGCGAGAAGGAGATCGAGCGGGTCATCCAGATCCTGTCCCGGCGCACGAAGAACAATCCCGCGCTCATCGGTGAGCCCGGCGTCGGCAAGACCGCCATCGCCGAAGGCCTTGCGCACCGGATCGTGAAGGGGGACGTCCCCGAGACCCTCCAGGGCAAGCGGGTCCTCACGCTGGACATCGGGTCGCTCGTCGCCGGCACCAAGTACCGCGGCGAGTTCGAGGAGCGCCTCAAGAAGATCATCGAAGAGCTGCGTCACGCCCACGACGTCATCCTCTTCATCGACGAGCTGCACACGCTTGTCGGGGCGGGGGCTGCGGAGGGGGCCGTCGATGCGGCGAACATCCTGAAGCCGTCCCTGGCTCGTGGCGAGCTGCAATGCATCGGCGCCACGACCCTTGACGAGTTCCGCAAGTACATCGAGCGCGATGCGGCCCTGGAGCGCCGCTTCCAGCCGGTCATGGTCGAGGAGCCCTCGATCGAGGAGACCCAGGCGATCCTCATGGGCATCCGCTCGCGGTATGAGGACCACCACAAGGTCTCGATCACCGAGGACGCCGTGAAGGCGTCGGCCGAGCTCTCCTCTCGGTACATCACCGACCGGTTCCTGCCGGACAAGGCGATTGACCTCATGGACGAGGCCGCGAGCCGCGTCCGTCTGCGCTACTCGACCGTTCCGACGGATGTGAAGGACGCGCAGCGAGAGCTCGATCGCGTCGTCACCGAGAAAGAGCAGGCAATGGAAGCGCAGCAATACGAGCTCGCCTCGACCCTTCGCCAGCAGGAGCGCGCGCAGCAGGACAAGCTCCAGCAGGCGAAAGCCGACTGGCTGCTCGCGCAGTCGCAGAAGCGTCCCGAGGTCACCGACGAGGACATCGCCGAGGTCGTCTCCATGTGGACGGGCATCCCGGTGCGGAAGCTCGCCGAGGAGGAGACCCAGAAGCTGCTGAAGATGGAAGAGGCTCTCCACGGTCGCGTCATCGGACAGGACATCGCGGTCACGACGATCGCCCGGGCGGTCCGTCGCGCCCGCGCCGGCCTCAAGGATCCGCGCCGGCCGATCGGGGTCTTCTTCTTCGTCGGACCGACCGGTACCGGCAAGACCCACCTCGCGCGCGTGCTCGCCGAGTTCATGTTCGGCAGCGAAGAGAACATGGTGAAGATCGACATGTCCGACTACATGGAGCGGCACAACGTGTCGCGCCTGGTCGGCTCGCCGCCCGGCTACGTCGGTTATGAAGAGGGCGGCCAGCTCACGGAGACCGTGCGGCGCAAGTCGTACTGCGTGATCCTGCTCGACGAGATCGAGAAGGCGCACCCCGAGGTCTTCAACATGCTCCTGCAGGTCTTCGACGAAGGCAGGCTCGCGGATGCGAAGGGCCGCAGCGTCGATTTCCGCAACACGATCGTGATCATGACGAGCAACCTCGCGCAAAAGCTGCTGAAGAGCGAATCCGCGCTCGGCTTCCGCGCGAAGGTCGAAGGCGGCGACGACCCGAACATCACCGCGGCGTACGAGCGCATGAAGGAACGCGTCATGGAAGAGATGAAGCGTTTCTTCCGGCCCGAGTTCCTCAACCGGATCGACGCGACGGTCGTCTTCCAACCGCTCAACAAGGAAGAGATCCGCAAGATCGTCGAGCTCGAGCTGGTCGGGGTGCGCAAGCAGCTTGCCTCACAGGAAATAACGCTCGTCGTGACCGACGCGACGAAGGACCACATCGCCACGGTGGGCTATGACTCCAACTTTGGCGCACGTCCCCTCGCGCGCTCGATCCAGAACGAGATCGCAGACCCGCTCGCGGAGATGCTGCTCCAGGGCAAGTTCCACGCGGGCGACACGGTCACGATCAACCCGGTCGAAGGCAAGCTCGTCATCGAGAAGACCCAGGCCGAAGAGCGCAAGCCGGAGCCGGTCGCGCCCTAGCGCACATCGCGGCATAGCGGCTGCACTCCGTCGACCATGCGAGCGGTCCTCATCACCTTTGCTCTCTTGCTGGCTGCCTGTGGAGGCAGCGGCGGGCCTGTACAGGTCGGGGCCTCCTCTGCGCCGGCCGTCTGGCCGCTCCGAGGCACCGCGGCATCGGACGGCGATTCCATCCACAAGCGTCCACTCGTGATCAAGGTCGCCAACGACCCCGCGGCGCGACCGCAGTCGGGCATGTCACAAGCGGATCTCGTCCTCGAAATCCCGGTCGAAGGCGGGATCACCCGCTACGCGCTCGTCTTCCAATCGCAGGATCCGGCAAAGGTCGGTCCGGTCCGCAGCGCGCGCCAGTCGGACCTGAACTACCTTCCGGCGTTGCACGCGATCCTCGCTCACGTCGGTGCGTCGGAATCTGTGACGCAGATGGTGCGCGATGCCGCCAAGACCGGATCGTTCGTCGACATCGACGAGTTCCAGCACGCCGACGCCTTCGAACGCGTCACCGGCAAGGTGGCCCCGTACAACGCGTACACCTCCGGCGAAAAGATCCGCGCGGCTGCGGGCGACCCCGGACGCGCCCGCGTCGACGTCCCCGCCCTCCAGTTCGACCAGTCGATCGGTAAAGCCGCAGGAAAGGACGCGACGTCGCTCGTCGTTCCGTACACCGGGGCGGGCAAGGTGAGTTACGCCTTTGATCCGGCTTCCGCGTCATACCACCGGACGCAGGGTGCCACGACGACGATGGATGCCGACGCGAAGAAAGAGGTCATGCCCGACAACGTCGTCGTCATCAAGACCGAGGTCAAGGAAATAGCGGGAACCGCCGACGTGACCGGCGCGCCATCCGTCGACTTCCGCGCGACCGGGACCGGAGCCGTGGTGATCCTTCGTGACGGCAAACGCTTCGACGGCAGCTGGACCCGGACCGGGGCGTCCGACCTCTATCGATTCATGGACTCAGCGGGCGCGGCCATCCCGCTCAAGCCCGGCCTCACCTGGATCCACATCGTCCCCGACGACTACGACCTGTCGAGCTAGCCGGTCGGCTCGGCGTGCCTTCCGCTGAGGCCGGCGACAGCGAAGAGGGCGAGATCGAGGAAGCCGAAGATGACGCCAACCGCCCCGCCCACGCCCGCCGAAACCACGAGCGCGACCGGAGCGATGAACAGTGCCGGGAAGAGGATGCCTGGGCCGACCTGCTCCGGTCGCGTGTTCGAGACCGCAACGAGAAGGGCGACGATGCCGATCACCACAAGGAAAGCCATCCCGTTGCGTGACCCCCATCGCAGGGTTCGCCGCAGGTATCCACCCCGGTCGCGGGCTGAGGCGATCAGGTCAAGACCCGCGAGCGCCTTCGCCGTGGTGAGGTACGTGGTCCCCCATAGCGCCACGAAGAGCCCCAGACCGGCGAAGGTGTTGAGCCCGCTCAGCGCGCCACCGAGCCCGCCGCCCGAATATGCGAACAGCACGATCACGAGGACGAAGGTGGTCGCGTGAAAGGTTGCGAGCGACCACGTCACGAGCTTCATCGAATCATCCGTGCGCCAGCCAGATGGCGAGCCCAAGGATCACCGCGAAGGCGCCGGTCGTCGCCCCATAGAGATTCCGCAGCCTCACGACGACCCCCGGAGCGATGGTGCCCGCCGATCGACTCATTCGGGCGACGGCGAGGGTCCGCGGGAGCGAGAGAATCACCAGCGCGAGGACCGATCCGAGCTTGAGCAATAGGGTCGCGCCCCACGGCGTCGCCGGCCCCGAGAGATCCGCGCCGAACGCCGCGAGGTTGCCGATCCCCGTCATCGCGAGCACGCCCGCGGCCGCCCAGAACAGCCACTCGTAGCGGAGGGCCACGCTCACGACCGCGCTCGCGGCGTCTGCGGCAGGACGCGTCGCCAAAGCGAGGACGGTGACGGCGCCGCCGAAGGCCGTGGCCATCGCGGCCACGTGGACCCAGCGGATGCCGACATGCAGGACGTGAGGGTCGAGCTCCACGCCGTCAGTTCAGCGCACGATCCGCCCAAGTCAAGTTCAGGCCGATACTTGCTCGGATGCCCCCTCGTCCGAAGTCCGCGTTCCTCTGCCAGCAGTGCGGGTTCCAGTCGCCGAAGTGGATCGGGCGGTGCCCCTCGTGCGACGGCTGGAACACGTTCGTCGAGGAGCGCGTCGTCGCGCCGTCGAAGGGCCGTGGCCTCGCGCGCGCGCCCAGAGCGCCGATCGCTCTCGGCGACGTCCCGGCCGACGCCGAGGAGCGGATGGTCACGGGCATCGGCGAGTTCGATCGCGTGCTCGGCGGCGGGATCGTGCAGGGGTCGTGCGTGCTGCTCGGTGGCGACCCGGGCATCGGCAAAAGCTCCCTCCTGATGCAGGCTTCGGCTGCGCTCGCGGCGAAGGGCGCCGTCCTCTACGTATCGGGCGAGGAGTCGGCGGCACAGATCAAGATGCGCGCGCGCCGGTTCGGCATCGCGAGCGACGGCATTCTCGTCCTCGCGGAGACCGATCTCGGCTCGGTGATCGAAGCGATCCGAAAAGTGCGTCCGATCTTTTGCGTCATCGACTCAATCCAAACGATGAATTCGGACGAGATCGCATCGGGGGCCGGCGGAGTCTCGCAGCTGCGCGAGTGCGCGGCGCGGCTGCTCGAGCTCGCGAAGGGGGAGGACGTCCCGATCTTCCTGGTCGGCCATGTGACCAAGGAGGGCGCGGTCGCGGGCCCTCGCGTTCTCGAGCACATCGTTGACGCAGTGCTGTACCTCGAGGGCGAGCGATTCCATGCCTTCCGCATCCTGCGCGCGACGAAGAACCGCTTCGGATCGACGGACGAGGTCGGCGTCTTCGAGATGGCCGAGACGGGGCTGCGCGAGGTCGCCAATCCGTCGGAGGTCTTCCTCGAGGAACGGAGCCGCGGCGTCGCCGGCAGCGTCATCGTGCCGACCGTCGAGGGAACGCGGCCTCTCCTCGTCGAGGTCCAGGCGCTCGTGACGCCGACGAGCTTCGGGCTACCGCGCCGGACGGTGAACGGCGCGGACCCGCAGCGCGTGTTGCTGCTCCTCGCCGTGCTCGCGAAGCGCGCGGGCCTTTCCGCCGGGAGCCATGACGTCTACGTGAACCTCGTCGGCGGCCTTCGTATCCGCGAGCCCGCCGCGGACCTCGGTCTCGCGGTCGCCGTTGCCTCGGCTCTGCGCGATCGGCCCGCGGACCCGCGCACCGTTTTCGTCGGCGAGCTCGGTCTCGGCGGCGAGCTGCGACGCGTGCAGCGGATCGCGGCGCGGCTCAAGGAAGCGGAGCGGCTCGGGTTCGAGCGCGCGGTCGTGCCATCGGCGAGCATGTCGGATCTGAACGGCACGGGCCTCGAGGTGAAGGGCGTCGCGACGCTCCGCGAGGCCCTCGAGAACGCCGGGGTTGCGGACCGTTAGCGCGTAAAGGGCACGAGCGCGGGCACCCGTCCGGCGAAGGTGCGGAATTCGTCGCCGAAGCCGGCGGCGAGCACCCGGTCCTCGGCGCGAATGCGCATCGCAGTGAAGGGAATCACGTACGCGACCGTAATCACGAGCAGCGCGAGGCTCTCCATCGCGATCGTCGCGCCCACATGGAATGACACGATGCCGAGATACATCGGGTGCCGCGTGATCCGGTACGGACCCCCGGTGATGAGGCGGTGACCCTCGAAGAGATCCATACGGATGCCGTAGCTCTTGCCGAGTGACCACATCGCCCAGGCCGCGAACAACGCTGACGCGACGGCGATCGCGAGCCCGGCAAGTCGGAGCGCCATCGGAAGGTCGATTGCGACAGGGAAGAAGTACGCGACGACGAACGGGATCCAGACGAGTGGCGGGTAGTACTGGAGGTACCAGGGCGCCTGGGACTCAACGAGATGGTTGCGTTGGCCCCGTACGATCCGCAAGGCGCCGGCGGAGAGAAAGATGATGTGGGCGGCGAGCAGAACCGCGATGCGTAGGGCGCGGTCGTCCATCGTCTGAACGCTAACAGCGCGGTCTTAGACTCGTGCGAATGTTCTTCCATCCATCCCGGCGTTCGCACGCGCGCACGCCGCATCAACAAAGAAAGGAGTCACCCTCGTGGGGTTCATTCGCCTCATTGCAGCACTCATCGGGTTCGTGTTCGGCTTCTTCCTCGGGTCTTCGCTTCTCCAGGTCACCCAGGTCACGCCGCTCACCAATCAGATCCTTGTCGTTCTTCTTCTCGCCACGGCGTGCGCGATCCTGGGCTGGCTCGGCGCCCCGTACGTCACCGTCATGCCCGCGGCCTACATCGTCAACTGGCTTCGCGCGGCCTCGGGAGGCGATCTCATCGGCGGCGCGTTCGGCGCCGCAGTCGGTCTCATGCTCGCGCTCTTCCTCGCGTTCCCGCTTTCGTTTCTCCCTGGTGACATAGGACGCTACGCACCCCTGGTGACGGCGGTGGTCCTCGGGGTGATCGGTGCGACGGCCGGTGCCGTCAAGCGGGCCGAACTGGGCGCGTTCGCGCAGGGCGTGCGCGGCGTCCGTCGCGATCACGCGGACGCGCGCGTGCTCCTCGACACGTCGGTCATCATCGACGGCCGCGTCGCGGACGTCGTTCGAAGCGGCTTCGTCCGTGGGACCCTCATCGTCCCGAAGTTCGTGCTCGCGGAGCTTCAGTTCTTCAACGATTCCCCCGACGGCTCACGCCGCGAGCGCGGACGCCGCGGTCTCGAGATGCTCGCGAAGATGCAGAAGGAGGACACGGTCAAGGTCGAGCTCTCCGAGGAGGAACCGGCGGGAACCGGCGCGGACGGGAAGCTCGTGACGCTGGCGAAAACGCTCGGCGTCTCCATCATGACCAATGACTACGGCCTGAACCGGGTGGCGGAGCTTCAGGGCATCACGGTGCTCAACATCAACGATCTCGCAAAAGCGGTGCGCCCAGTGGTCCTGCCGGGCGAGGAGATCACGGTGCGCGTGATCCAGGAGGGGAAGGAGCCCGCGCAGGCGGTCGGCTACCTCGAAGACGGAACGATGGTCGTCATCGAGAACGGCCTGAGGCACATCGGCTCCGAGCTTCCGGTCACTGTCATGCGCGTTCTCCAGACGGTCGGTGGCCGGATGATCTTCGGCCACCCGAAGGGTGAGACGACCGAGACGCGCCGGCCGCGTGCCATCGATCGTTAGCGCCGGCGCCGTCTGCGCGATCCTCGCGGCAGGCAGCTCCACTCGTGCGGGGACCGACAAGATCACGGCTGACCTTGGTGGTCAGCCCGTGCTCGCGTGGTCGCTCGCATCCGCGATCGCATCGGGAGCGTTCGCGCGGATAGTCGTGGTTGTCCGACCGGACGCGGCCCGGGGGCCGATCGAAGCGATCGTCCGGTCGCGCGCGCCCGACGCAAGCGTCGTGGCGGGCGGAGAGACGAGGACGCAATCGAGCTGGGCCGCGCTCGCTGCAGCGACTGACGCCGACGTTGTCGCGATCCACGATTCCGCCCGGCCATTCGCCCCGCCGTCGCTCTTCGCACGTTGCGTCGAGATCGCCCGTGCCGAGGGCACCGCGGTCGCGGGGCTTCCGCTCGCGGATACCGTGCGCCGCGCGGACGAGGCCGGCGTCGCGATAGAAGAGGTATCGCGCGAGGGCCTCTGGTCGGCCCAGACGCCGCAGGTGTTCCGGCGGGAAGTCCTGGAGCGCGCCCGGGTGGCGGTTGCGGATCGGTCTTTTGGCGACGACGCCGCCGCCGTCCGAGCGGCCGGTCTGCCCGTGCGCATGGTGCTTGGCGAGCGACGGAATCTGAAAATCACGACCATGGAGGACCTCGGGTACGCGCGGGAGCTTGTCGCAAAAGGCCTCGTTGGCTTGCCTGCGCTGCAGATCCGCTAGCCGTGCCGCAGCGCGCCGGGCTCGGTTACGATATTCACCGTCTCGCGGCGGGCCGCCGCCTGGTCTTGGGCGGTGTCGCGATCGAGCACCCGACGGGGCTCGTTGGCCACTCCGATGGTGACGTCCTCCTTCACGCGGTCATGGACGCGGTCCTCGGAGCGGCGAACCTCGGCGATCTCGGATCGCATTTCCCGAGCGACGATCCGCGTTTCGCTGGCGCGGACAGCCAAGAGCTGATGCGCCAGGTCGGATCGAAGATCCGCGAGGCCGGCTATGCCGTCGTCTCGATCGACGCGACCGTCATCGCGGAGGCGCCCCGCCTGGGCGCGCACGTTGCCGCGATGCGTCACGTGATCGCCCGAGGCCTGGGCCTCGCGCCAGATAGCGTGAGCGTCAAGGCGAAGACGAACGACGGTGTGGGCGAGATCGGCGCGGGCGAGGCGATCGCCGCGCTGGCGGTGGCTCTGGCGACTAACTAACGCGCCAAGGGAGAAGAACTGATCCAGCGGCCCGAGTCCAGAGACTTGCGTATCTATGACAGCGCCTCGCGATCGGTGAAGCCGTTCGTGCCGCTACGTCCGGGCGAGGTCGGCATGTACAACTGCGGCCCGACGGTCTACGACCGGCAGCACATCGGGAACCTGTACAGCTACCTCGTCGCCGACGTCGTCCGCCGGACGTTCGAGTACTTCGGCCTGCACGTCAAGCAGGTCATGAACATCACCGACGTCGGTCACATCGTCGACGACGCCGATGCGGGGGTCGACAAGATGGCGGTCGGTGCCGAACGCGCCGGCAAGACCCCACTCCAGATCGCGGACGAATACACGCGTCTTTTCATGGCTGACCGCCACCGCTTGAACGTCCTCGATCCCCAGGTCGTGCCGAAGGCCACCGATCACATCCCGGAGATGATCGCGCTGATCGAGCGGCTGATCGCGAAGGGCAACGCGTATGTCGCCGCGGACGGGGTCTACTTCGACGTCACGACGTTCCCTGGGTACGGCACGCGTCTCAACGCCGAATCGCCCGACCAGCGCATGGCCGGCGCCCGCGTCGAAGTGAACGAGAACAAGCGGCACCCTTCCGACTTCGCGCTCTGGCGCCTTGCCAAGGCTGGCGACCTCCAGCAGTGGGACTCGGCGTGGGGCCGCGGCAATCCGGGGTGGCACATCGAGTGCTCTGCGATGTCAATGAAGTACCTCGGCGAGACCTTCGATCTGCACTCCGGCGGCGAGGATCACCTCTTCCCACACCACGAGTGCGAGATCGCGCAATCCGAAGCGGCCACGGGCAAGCCCTTCGTTCGGTACTGGGTGCACGTGCGGTTCTTACGGGTCGACAGCGAGAAGATGGCCAAATCGAAAGGTGGGTTCCTCACGCTCGATGACGTCGTCGCCTGGGGCTACGACCCGCTCGCCTTCAGGCTGCTCGCGCTCGGTGCGGGATACCGCAATGGCCTCGACTTCACACGAGAGGGCATGAACGCCGCGCAGTCGAGGCTCGAGCGTTGGCGGCGGACGGTCGGTGCCGCCTACGCCGCTACAAACGGCCGAGTCGCTGAGCCGGAAGGCGAGCACGCGATCACGCGCGAGTTTCGCGAAGCGCTCGCGGACGACCTCAACACACCGAAAGCACTTGCCGCGGCGGAGAAGGCACTCGGTCTCGCCGCGATGCCCGACAGCGACGAGCAGGAGCGCGCGCTCTGGATGCTCTTCGACATGGATCGCGTGCTCGGGCTGTCCCTCCAGACTGCGGCCGCCGCGAAGGACGAGCTCAGCGCGGCTGAGCGCGCGGTCTTCGAAGAGCGCGAGGCCGCACGAAAGAGCGGTGACTACGCGAAGAGCGACGCCCTCCGCAAGGAGTTACTCGAGCGATTCGGCATTCAGGTGAAGGACACGAAGGACGGGACGCGCTGGGAGCGCGTCGGTCGCAAAGGAGCATGACCATGGACGAATCAGAGCGCACCGACAACGACGCGGGGAGCGAGCGCGGTCCCGAACCCGCAAATGAGCCCGCGACCAACACGAACCCGAGCCCCGCGCCCGCACCCAATGAATCCGGAGCGCCGGCGCCCCAGTTTGGAGATCAGGAGGGCGCGCGACGACGGCGTCGCGGTCGCCGCGGTCGCGGTGGTGGCGCCGGCGGTGGCTTCGGCGGACCGCGCCCTCCGTACAACGGGCCGCGCCCGCAGTTCGCACCGCGTCCACAGTTCGGCGCACCGCCGTTCCGTCCGCAGCCTTTCGTCCCGCGTGAGGAGAGCGAGCAAGCCCGCGAGCTCGCGGGATACGAGCGCCGTCAGGCACAGCGTCAGCGCGGCCCGATGGGCTGGCGCGGCGGCGCCGGCGGCCCGGGTCCAGCGCCGCAAGGCGGTGGCCAATGGCGACAGCGCCGCGGCGGCGAGCAGCGCTACAGCGAAGCGATCCGCCGCGTGACGGCCGGCCCGCACACGGCCGCGCCGTCGCACGAGCCGGTCGGCGAGCCGATCGCGGGGCCGCACGCGATACTCGAGGCGATCCGCGCGGGCCGAAACATCCGGCGGCTCTACGTGTCGCAGGACCGCAACGTGCGCACCGGTCCGGTGAACGAGCTCATCACCGAAGC
>DASPWX010000129.1:0-3288 GCA_035637615.1 Bathyarchaeia archaeon
CGTACCCGGAAGAACCCTCGATGAGATACGCGTTGATGCTTCGGAGAGCGAGCGGGAGAGGAAGCGCGATGCGCCGAACGCCCGGCGCGACGAGCGGCGCGTTCAGCGTGAGGGGTCGATTGCGAACGTCATCACGGTTAGAATGGTTATTCCCCGGCCCGTTCGTCTAGTGGCCTAGGATGCAGCCCTCTCAAGGCTGAGATCAGCGGTTCGAATCCGCTACGGGCTACCAGACTGTCGTTATGCCTCGTCCCCTTCCGTCACGGTCCGTTGCCGCTTGGGCACAGGCCGAGGGGCCGCTGGTGCGGACGCTGCGTCTGCGACGGCCGAGGCGGCATGTTCGAGCAGGTCACCCGGCTGACATTGCAGCGCTTCGCAAATCGAGTCGAGCGTCGAGAATCGCACTGCGCGCGCCTTGCCGGTCTTGAGGATCGATAGATTGGCGAGGGTCAGCCCGATCCTATCGGCGAGCTCCGTGAGCGTCATCCTCCGCTCATGAAGTACGTCGTCGAGTCTTACGACGATGGCCACGATCACACCGTCCCTTTGAGGTCATCGCGCATGCGCGCCCCGTCATCGAAGACTTGGGCTAACACGAACAGAAGGAGCACCGCGAGCCAACGGGTGACGGAAAAGCTCCAGTCGAGATCCATCTGCGTGTTCGACAGGGCGCCGACGGCAACCGCCCCTACGGCCAAATGCAACAGCTCGAGCCCTAAGAGCGCCCAGGCCATCGTCTTCAGGCGCGCAGCGTTCCCAGCCACGAACGGGTCGCCAAGCCGCACGGTCTCGACGATTGCCAGCAGCCGCGTGAGAACGATGTAGGTGAAAGGAACCGAGCCAATTCCGATCAACATCACGATGCGCCCCCAGAAGATCACAGTCGCGCTGCCATCAGGGCGCACGCCGAGCGCCCCGAAGACCCAGTCCTCAGCGATCAGGCTCGCGATGAACAGCGCGAGGACGAGGCCCCCAAACAGCAGGTTCGCGAGGATTAGCGCCCGAACAACCATCCGCGATGCAGACAAAGCCGAAGGAAAAGTTTGCGTTCTAACCACATCGCTCCCTCACCTAGTTATTATCGAGGGACAATATGCGACGTATCGTTTATCGTCAAGAGCGGCATCGAGAATCGATGCGGTTCGTGAACTAGCGTCGCGCGGGTTGAAAGAGCTCGATTGGATTTCCTGAGGGATCGTCCAGGACGATCTGCTTGCCGCCGGGTCCGGTCACGATCTCGCTGCGGAATCGGACACCGGCACCGTGAAGGCGGGCCACCTCGGCCTCGATGTCGTCGACGATGAAGTGGATCCGGTTCCAGCCACCTGGGCCGGGCGTGCGGCCGTCCGGCATCGGACGGCCCGCCGAGCTCTTCGGACCGCTCAGCAGGATGCGAAGCGGACCGCGGAAGACGTCGGCGAAGGCGGGAGCCATGTTGGAGCCGAGCGTGAACCCGAAGTGCCTTGTGTAGAAGGCGACGGCAGCCTCGACGTCGTCGACCATGTAGCGAACATTGACCGGACTCTCGGGCACGACAAAAAGTTAGCGGCTCGGACCGGGCTTTGCCTCACTGCCCTTTCAGGAAGAGAAATCGCCGGATCCCGAGGGCGCGAAACACCGGCCTCTGCCACCCCGGGAACGGGGAAGTCGCCGAGTCCGGATCGATCGCGACCGGGTCGACGAGTTGATGCTCGGTCCCGTGCTGGCGGATCGCCGCGCCACCCGCGGCGATGATGTTGCGATACCAGTCGGCGCCTTCACCGAAGGCCATGGGAATCGCGAAACCGCCTGGGACCCGCATTCCCACGACCGGCGTTGCATATTCGCGTCCCGACCGCCGGCCCCTGTGCCGCAGAAGGACGTACAAAGGGACGTACCGTCTCCCGGCGATTCGCGTCACGACGCGGTTCAGGATCGGTGTGAAGAGACCGAAGATCCGTCCCGCGAGCGGCCGCTGGGGCTTTAATGCGCTCTGTGTGGCAGGTGTTCTTGCCATTCTGAGGACCTCCCCTGAGGTGTTTGATTGTCAGGTACAATTCAATCATCTGATTGATGGAAAGACAAGAGGCACTCGTCCAAGCGGCTTATGAGCTCCTCGCCGAACGCGGCTTCGAGGGGCTGCGAACGCGCGACGTCGCCGCGAAGGTCGGCGTAAACATCGCGACACTGCACTACTACTACCCGACCAAGGAGAAGCTGATCCGGGGCGTCGTCGGTTATGCGATGGGACGCTTCCGCACAACGCTCCAGCCGACGGGCTCGCCCGGCGAGCAGCTGCGCGCCCACTTCGCCGGTATCCGGCGCCTCGCCCGAAGCGACCCTGAGCTCTTCGTTGTCATGGGCGAGCTCGCCATGCGCGGGCGGCGCGACCGCGCGATCGCCGGGATCGTCAAAGATGTCGATGCCGCTTGGGAAAAGACGTTGACCGCGCTCCTGCGACACGCGGCCAAGGAGGGTGCAATCGCGAATCCGGCGAAGCCCGATGAGCTCGCGGCGCTGATCGTCGCCACTCTGAAGGGACTCTTCATGCTGTCTGGCGACGCCCGCGACCCGAAAGGGGTCGACCGTCAGCTGCGCGCGCTGGAGCGGCTCATCGCGTAGCTCCGGAGAGTGGCTCAAACCGGGCGGTGAAGTGGCGAAGCTGCGGTGGCTCGTCGACGATCCGATAGCCGCGTAGCTCGGACGCCCTCTTTGCGACCGCCACCACGACCTCGATGACATAGTCGATGTGGCTCTGGGTATACGTGCGACGCGGGATCGCCATGCGGACCAGGTCCATCGCCGCGGGTGTCTCGCTCCCGTCGGGACGGCGGCCGAACATCACCGTGCCGATCTCCACGCTGCGAATGCCCCCGGTCTCGTACAGCGCGACAGTGAGTGCCTCACCCGGGTACGCCAGCGGCGGGATATGACCAAGCAGAGCGCGCGCGTCGATATACACCGCGTGTCCGCCCGCCGGTTTCACGATCGGCACGCCGGCCCGGTCCAGCGCGTCGGCCAGATATTCGGTCGAGCGGATGCGGTACCGCAGGTAATCGGGCTCGATCGCCTCGGTGAGGCCCTGCGCGATCGCTTCGAGGTCGCGTCCCGCGAGCCCGCCGTATGTGGAGAAGCCCTCCGTCAGGATGAGGAGGTTGCGGCACTTCTCGGCAAGCGCGTCGTCGTTCATCGCGAGCCACCCGCCGATATTCGCGAGCGGATCCTTCTTGGCGCTCATCGTCATGCCGTCCGCGTATGACGCCATCTCGCGGACGATCTCGCCCACGTCGCGTTCCGCGTATCCATTTT
>DASPWX010000130.1:0-7736 GCA_035637615.1 Bathyarchaeia archaeon
ATGGAACAGGTCGGATCCGTCCCACTCGCGCGGGTCCAGACATTGATCCAACGGATCGAGACCGGCCCGGGCCGCTTCCTGACCGGTTCGCACCGGTCCGCCGCGACCCGCGATGCCTAGGACCCACCATTCCCCCGGTGACTGCGGGCCCTCACAGATCGTCGGGTACGCGCGCCAACCGCCGATCGCATTTTCCTCGAGCAGTTTCTTAAAGCGATCTCCGATCAGGTAGAGGCTCGCCCAGGGGGTCCCGAGCAGGTCACCCACTTTGCCCTTCTGGTCCACGAAGCCCCGGATGGGCAGGCCTCCCGTGTATTGGGCGTCTAACAGCCGGTCGTGATCGCTGGCTGCGGGCACGGTAAGTCGGACCCGAGCCCAGTCGTGTCTTCGAAGGCCCAGTCTCCGCAGATCCGCAACCACGAGGCTAGGAGTCGGACTCAACGTCCAACTCAAACCGTAAAGCGAACGAGGTCGACGAGGAGCTCCGGGGTCACCCGCGGGACGCGGCTCACGACCGCGCCGGTCTCATCGAGGACGCGGTAGCCGTTCGCGATCGGCGTGACGTTGTCGGGGATTATCGTGCGAGCGAGATCGCCGTGCTCGTCGAAGACAAGGTAGCTCGGCGTGTATCGGCAGTTGTACACGTCGCCGATCACCGCACCCGCGGCCGTCGGGAGCTCCACACGCACGAATCGGCATTGCCCGCTCAGGGTCGTCGCCGCGATCTTGATGGTCTGCCGGTTCGCCATGCAGATGAGACAGAAATTCGAGTACATCTCGACGACGACGGGCTTGCCGCCCTGGACCAAGCGCGCGAGCTGCTCCGGAGAGGTGATGTCGGCGGATCCCGGGCGCATCGCGAGCCAGATCGCGCCGAAGACGACGAGATCGATGGCCACTGTGGTTCCGAGCGCCGGAAGGGCGAGCGAGCCGACCGGGGCGAGGACGAGCGCAACTCCCACGACCGTTGGGACGGTGACCGCGAGCACCAGGAGCAGGAAGCTGAAGTGGTTGAGCGTCCTCAGCGATGGAACTCTTCGTGGATCAGGCGAACCGCCTTCTCGCGGTCCTTCTCCATCACGACGAGGGAGATGTTGAGCTCGCTCGAGCCCTGGGCGATAGCCACGACGTTCACGCTGGCCTTCCCAAGCGCGGTGAAGACGCGCGCGGCGACCCCAGGCGTGCCGCGCATCCCCTCCCCCACCGCGGCGACGATGGCCACCGGGCGCTCGACATCGATCTTCTCGACATCGTGTCGCTGCAGCTCGGCGTTGAACATCTTCTCGAGCGCGCCTCTCAGGCGGTCGGTCGCATCGTCGGGGACGACGAGGCAGATCGAGTTCTCGCTCGACGACTGGCTGATCATCATGACCGACACGCGCTCTGCGGCGGCCGTGTCGAACACGCGCGCCGCGAACCCTGGGACGCCGCTCATGCCCGCGCCTTGCACCGTGATCATCCCGAGGCCGCCGAGCGACGTCGTCGCCTTCACGACGCTGCCGTCCTTGTCGGTGTTGTTCGTGATCGTGGTGCCGCGGTCCGACGGCGCGAACGTGTTGAGAATGCGCACCGGTATGCCGGCCTCCACCGCGGGAAGCACCGTGCGCGGGTGGATCACCTTCGCCCCGAAGTAGCTGAGCTCGGCGGCCTCGGCGTAGGACATCGAGTCGAGCGGTTTCGCGCCCTTCACGATGCGTGGATCGGCGCTCATGACGCCGCTCACGTCGGTGTAGATCCGAAGGTCGTCGGCCTTCGTCGCCGCCGCGAGGACAGCGGCCGAATAGTCCGACCCCCCACGTCCGAGCGTCGTCGTCACTCCGTCCGCGGTGGATCCGATGAAGCCGGTGACGACCGGCACGACGCCGTACCCGAGCCGGGAGTCGATCTCCTTCGTGGCGCGCGCGCGCGTTTCGTCGACGATCGGGTTGGCGTGCCCGAAGGCGTCGTCGGTGATGAGAAGCCCTTCGGCGGAGAGAGCTTCGGCCTTGGTGCCGGTGTGATTCAGGACCGCCGCGACGATCGGAGCGGAGATGCGCTCCCCGTATGACACGATCGCGTCAAGCGTTCGTGCGGTGCACTCGCGCAGGATCGCAACGCTCTGGAGGAGCGCGGTCGTGCGTTCGGTGAGGTCGGCGATCTCCTTGAGCACGTCCGCCGACTCGAAGCCGAGCGCGTCCGCGATGAGGTTCCGATGCTCGCCGGAGAGCCGCAGGATCGTGTCCTGCGCCGTCTGCGCGTCACCGCTTTCGGCCGCGCGGGCGGCGCCGATGAGCGCGTCGGTGGTCCCCGCAGTCGCTGAGACGACGACGATGCGTTGGCCTCTCGTTTTTTTCACGATCTCGGCAACGCGTTGCAACGCCGCAGGCGACGCTACCGAGGTGCCGCCGAATTTCAGAACGGTTCTGGTCATGCGCTGCGCTGCGCGATCTGGATCACGTCCCCGAGTATCGCGGACGCGGTCGCGTCGCCGCCCGCGCCGGGGCCGCTCCAGACCAAACGTGGAACGAGATCGCTCTCGAGCGTGATCACGTTCGTCGGCCCCGTGGCCTGGCCCTCGAGCGAGTCCGCGGCGACCTCCTCCGGGCCCACGCGGGCTTTGGTGGCCTTCTCGCCGAAGTCGGCCACGGCGAGGTAACGAACGCGCGCGCCGCGGGCGGCTGCGCCGCTCACGTCCGACGCGGCGATGCCGCGGAGGCTGGTCCGCCGCACGTTGTCGGGGTGGAAATGGCGGCCGTCTAAGAGCGAGACAAGTATGGAGAGCTTGTATGCGGCGTCGTGTCCGTCGACGTCGTTCGTCGGGTCGGCCTCGGCGTACCCCGCGGCCATCGCCTCGGCGAGGGCTTCGTCGAAGGACTTCCCCGTTTCCATCCGCGAGCAGATATACGTGGTCGTGCCATTGAGCAGCCCGCGCAGGATGCGCGGGCGCACCGCGGCGAGCCCACGCATGCCCGCGATCACCGGAACGGCGGCAGCTACCGCGGCCTCGAACCGCAGCTCGCGCTTGGCGAGCCGGGCGGCCTCGTGAAGGGCCTTCCACTCCTTCGCCACGAGCTCCTTGTTTGCGGTGACCAGATGCTTGCCCCGCTCGAACGCACCGAGATCGAGCTCCCGCACAGGATCCGTACCGCCGATGACCTCAATGACGATCGCGACATCGGGGTCGTCGAGGATCGCGTGCGGGTCGGCCGTGACGGGGACGTCGCCCGCGTCGCGCACCTTTTGCGGATCGCGCACCGCCGCCGCGACGAGCCGGAGCGGCCGCCCCGCCGCCGCGTCGATGCGGCGCGAGCGATCGGCGAAGGCGCGCGCCACGGCCGAGCCGACCGTGCCGAGACCCAGAAGCCCGACGCCGAGGCCCCGGGCGCTCACTGCGGCCGGCCCCAGACGACTTCCCCGACGAGCTCCGCTCGGACGCTCGTCATGCCGTGGCGCGCGAAGATCGCGCGCGCCCCGCGCTCGAAATCGTCGGCGCGGGCTCTCAACGTTGTACGCGAGAGCGTGCTCGTGCTCGCGAGCATGGCCATGTACCCATCGAGCGGCTGTTCGTACTCGGCCGGCGCGGTCGTCCGCCCACCGGTTCGAAGGAAATGCCCTGAGGCTTCGAGCGATCGCACGAGCTCACCGAACTCGAGGTGGTGCGGACTCGGCGAGAACGCCCGTATCAGGTTGAGGAACTCGTCGCGCCACTCCTCTTTCGGATAGACGCTTTCGGAATTGACGATGGCCAGGACGCCTTCGGGCGCGAGCGCCTCGTTGAAGCGCGGCATGACGAGGTCGGGATCCATCCAATGGATGCTCGATCCGGAGGTGATGAGACCGTAGGGCGGATCGAGAGGAGCGCCCTCGGCGCTGCCCTGGATCCAACGGATCCGATCGTTGTCGCTCCCGGGAATGCGCCGCGCTTCGCGCAGCATGGCCGCCGACGGGTCGATCGCGTCGACTCGCTTGGCGAACCGCGCGAGTCCGATCGTGAGCGCTCCGGTCCCGCTACCCGCGTCGAGCACGGTCCGCGGCTCCACGAGGAGGCCCTCGAGGATCTCGAAGACCTCGGGTGGGTACGGCCGGCGGTATCGGTAGTTTCGCGCGACCTCATCGTCCTCGAACGCGCGGCCGAGCTCGCGCGGGTAGGCGGGACTCACGCGATCGCCTTCTCGAGAAGGTCGAGCGCGGCGCCGACCGACGCGAGACGATTGCCTTCGCGGTCGTAGGGCCACTCGTATTTCTTCACCGCGGAGTGTTCGTCGCTGTCGACGGCGACGTAGGTGAGTCCGACCTTTTTGCCCGGTGTCGCGCCGCCTGGGCCGGCGATGCCGGTGATGCCGAGGCCGATCTTCGCGCCGAGACGGGCGCGCGCCCCGCGCGCGAGCGCACCGGCGACGACGGAGGAGACCGCGCCGTGTCCGTGAATGAGATCGGGCGCAACGTCGGCGAAGATGGTCTTCGCTTCGTTCGAGTAGACGACCGCGCCTCCCTTGAAGTACTCGCTCGAGCCGCCGTGCGCCGTGAGGACCGCCGCGAGGAGCCCACCGGTGCAGGACTCGGCGGCCGCGACGGTGAGCTTGCGGCGGCGGAGCCGCGAGTGAAGCGCGCCCATCCGCTCCTCCAGCTCAGGCAGGGTGGGCGGTCGTTTGGCGGGCACGGAGGACGAGTCTGACGCCAGAGAGAAGCGTGAGCCCAGCCGCCCCGACGAGCAGGGCGTTCGCCCCCGGCGCGAGCCCGGCCGACGGCCAAGCCGCGGACGCGAGCAGCGCGAGGCACGCGGCGACCTGGAGCACCGTCTTGGCCTTACCGTCGACGCTCGCGCCGAGCGCATGCGGCGACCGCGCGCGGACTTCCACGGCGACGAGCTCGCGGGCGAGGATCACGAGGACCGGCCAGGCCGGCGCGATCCCGCGCACCGCAAGGGCGATGAGCGTGCCGACCACCAGGACCTTGTCCGCGAGCGGGTCCAGCGCGGCGCCGAGCGCCGTCGGGCCGCCGCGGCGCCTGGCGAGCGGGCCGTCAATGGCATCGGTCGCGGCCGCGGCAAGGAACACGAGCAGCGCGGCAGTAGCGTCGCCGAGCGCGATGAGACCGATGACCGGGATGACGAGGAGCGCGCGTGCGGAGGTCAGCGCGTTCGGGAGCGTCACTGCGCGACGAAGACGCGCTCCACGACCTCACCCTGCTTGCCCAAGCCGGCGATGAGCTGGCCGTTGTAGATCACCTGCGCGGCGGCGGCGTTGCCAGCCTTGATGCGGACTTCCTTCCCGATGAACGCCGCCGTCTCGCCGTCCTTGTAGACGCGGCCGCTCCCCGGAACGTCGGCGCCGTCGACCGTGGCGAGCATCCACGTGTCGCCGCCGCGCACGAACACGTTGACCACCGCGGCGGTGTACACGACCACAACGTTCCGCGTCTCCTCGACGGTCCCGCCGGACGACGGCTGCGCCGTGACGCGGAAGGACTGAGGCCCGGCCGGGACGTAGTACCGGCTCTGGAACGTACCGTCGGAGGTGACCGGGACGGCGATGTTGTTGATCAGGAGCCGCGACACCGAGCGGTCGACGTGGCCGCTCACGAGGACGGAGACATTGGTGAGGGTCGACCCGGCGGCCGGCTGATCGACGACGAGCTGCGGAGCCGGTCCGATCGCCGTGGTGGTGGGCTGGTACAGAACCGTTCGGATGACCTTGTTCGTCTTCCCCGCTGCTTGGACTTCGACGAGGACGTGATTCGATCCTGGGCTCAGGACAACCTTCGCGTCGAAAGCTCCATCGTCACCCGAGCGGATGTCAAGGAAGTCCGGTCCGGGAATGAGCGTGACGGTCACGCGCGCCCCGGGAACGGTGATCCCGTGCACCACAAGTTCCGAGCTCGCCGCGAGCCCGTCGGTCGATGGGTCGGTGATCTCGAGCTTGGGCAGCGTCGCGAACGTGCTGAACTGGTAGTACATGTACCCAAGGAACAAGCCGACGAACGCGATGATCAGCACCGGAACGAAGACCACGGGCCGGAAGAGAAGGCTCTTGTGGACGACCGGGCGATACGGCTTGAAGGTGCGCTTGGGCGTCGCCTCGGGCGGCGCCCCGCTGCGCTCCTGCAGGAAGAGCACGACGAGCTCGTCCGTCTCGAGGTCGAGGTACTCCGCGTAGTTGCGGAGGAATCCGCGGGTGTACACGGCGCCCGGAAGCGATGGGTAGTCGCCGGCCTCGAGCGCTGTCAAGAACTTCTCGCGGATGCGCGTGTCGGCGGCGGCCTGTTCGAGCGTGATGCCCTTGCGTTCGCGCTGCGCCCGAAGCTGTTCTCCGAGGGTGTTAGGCATTGTCCTTGGCCATTCCGTAGACCTCGCGCATCTTGCCGGGGCCCTGCGACGGACCGATCACACCGTTCTGTTCCATGATGTCGATGAGCCTGCCCGCGCGCGCGAACCCGATCGTCATCTTGCGCTGGAGCATCGACACCGAGGCCTGGCCGGCGCGCTGGACGATCGCGACGGCCTCTTCATAGCGGTCGTCGTCGATCTCATCGCCACCGTCGTCGCGGACGCGCGCACGCTCCTTGTCCTCGACGATCGAGAGGTCGTAGTGGGCCTCGCGCTGCTGCCTCCAGTGACGGATGACCTGCTCGATCTCCGCATCCGACACGAACGCGCCCTGTGCGCGAACGGGCTTGGCCGCGTCCGGCGCGAGCCAGAGCATGTCGCCGCGACCCAGGAGCTTCTCCGCGCCGGTCATATCAATGATCGTGCGGGAATCGACGGAGGAAGCGGTAGCAAAGGCGATACGAGCCGGCACGTTCGCCTTGATGAGCCCGGTGATCACGTCGACCGACGGGCGCTGGGTACCCAGTACCAGGTGGATGCCGGTCGCGCGCGCCAGCTGGGCGATCCGCGTGATCTGTTTCTCGACCTGGATCGGCGCCTGGAGCATGAGGTCGGCGAGCTCGTCGATGATGAACACGACGTACGGGACGCGGTCGATGCCGGTGTGCTTTTCGTTGTATGAGGCGATATTCCGAGCGTTTGCGCGGGCGAAGAGCCGGTACCGGCGGTCCATCTCGCTCGTCGTCCAGTACAGAGCGTTCAGGATCTGGGGCGAGTCGTGCATGACCGGGACGACGAGGTGCGGCACTCCATTGAAGCCGGGGAAGTCCACCCGCTTCAGGTCACCGATCAGGATGCGGACGTCATCGGGTGTCGACTGCAGAAGCAGGCTCGTGAGGATCGCCCCGATGCAGACGCTCTTGCCCGAGCCCGTCTGCCCGGCGATGAGGAGGTGCGGCAGCTTCGCGAGGTCCGTGACGATCGCTCCGCCCGCGACGTCCTTCCCGAGCGCGACGGTCAGCTTAGACGGTGAGCCCTTGAACTCCGCGCTCTCGGCGACGTCCCGGACCGAGACGAGCCCGATCGCCAGGTTGGGGATCTCGATCCCGACGACGCTCTTGCCGGGGATCGGCGCTTCGATCCGCAGCGTCCGGGCGGCGAGTGCGAGCGACAGGTCGTCGGAGAGCGCCTCGATCCGCGAGAGCTTGACGCCCGCGGCGGGCTTGAGCTCGTAGCGCGTGACGACCGGCCCGACGAACACGTCGACGACGGAGGCCGCCTCTTTCGGGCTCGAGACGACCGGCGTCAGAAGGTGCGGGATCGACTCGTAGTAGCCGAGCTCGATCCGCTTCGGATCGATCAGGATCATCCGCACGTCGTCCGGGGTCGCCCGCAATAGCACCGAGGTCAAGATCGTGTTGATGCAGCCCGA
>DASPWX010000131.1:0-8618 GCA_035637615.1 Bathyarchaeia archaeon
TATCGTTTGTGCGAACTGTCACCGCGATCGTACCTACGTTAGGCGCACAGTTAGCGCGGGTGTGTTGTAGTGGCCGCAAACGACTTTTCCAAAGTTGTAGTGCGGGTTCGATTCCCGCCACCCGCTCCGATGAAAACGCGCGCCAGACCCATTTGCGTCGGTGCGTTTGCTCTAATCGTCGCGATTTCGTGCGGTCAGACCCCTTCCAGCGGTTCGCCCGGCGGAAGTAGCTCAACACCCGATCCGCGGACGACGCCATTGCCTTCGTCGATCCAACGTGACGACGCAATCGCCATGGTCCGCGCACTGAACGACCAAGTCGGCCGCATCGACCGAATCGACGCGAAGCTCGTCACGCTCGAGGAGTTCGTTCGAGTAGCGGGACCGATCAAACCGCATGCGGGCGATCCCAACGACACCAGTCTGACCGGCACAACAGGGATCATCGGCGACCCCTCAAAGCGCTACATCTGGGCGGTCGCGGTGTCGGGCGAGGTCTGGCCAAACTACCGGATACCGGTCTCGTTTGGTCATCCATTCACTACGAGCCCCACCCCCTACCCGCCGTACCGCTGGGGAATCTTTCTCGTTGAGGCGGCACCTGCCCGGCTCTTCGGAGTGGGCGACGCCGGTATCGCGGAGACCTGGCCCTCCGAGTTCGACAAGCTGCCGAACCATCCGGCCATGACCTACGTCTCCCCGAGCCCGACGCCGCGACTTGCCCCGATCGCAGTCGGCATCCAGCAGCCTCTCGCCACCAGCGCCGTGATGAAGCTCTCCATGGAGGTACGGCGAATCGATCGGATCGAAACCAAGCTCATGACCTGGCGTGAATACCTCGCGAGCGGCGATCCGGGTGCGTACAAACCGACAGCTGCGGATGACAGCGCACCCGTCTGGATCGTCGCGGTCGCCGGCGAGATCGTCCCTCAGTTCGGCCACGGTGCGACCTTCAACTGGGGCGTGTTCACGATCGACGGGACGGATGGCGGGATCACCTCGCTCACCGCGCGAAACGATGGACTCTGGCCGACGTTCTTCGACGCCCTGCCTGACCATCCCGCCCCGTCGCCCTAGACCCCGGCCGCGCACTTGCAGGAGTCCGGCTTGAACGAAGCTCCAAAGGTGGTGCGCCATGAAAGACAAGACGACAGGCAATGGACTCCCTCGCGCGGATGCTAAAAAGCCGAGCACCAGCCATAGCGGCCAGAGCTCTAGCCATAGCGCCAGCAAAAGCACGAGCAAGAGCAAGAGCAAAAGCCAGAGCCAGTCCAAGCATTAGCGCGTCAACGCCAGCGGGTCAGGATCACCTCACGCTGGAATAGCCGCGTCGCGATCCAGAGAGCACCGGCTGCAACGAACGCCAGAATCACGCCGATGCCGAGTGCCAGCGCCGGCCCGAGGACAACGACTCCGGCGAGTTGACCGAATATGAGTCCGAGGACCGGTACGACGAGGACGGCCGAGATCTGCTGGGCCGTGCGCGGGTCGTTCACTCGTGACGACAGCACGACGATCAGGGCGACGCCGATGAGCCCTAGGAGCGGCGTGTCGACCAACACAGCCAGGATCCACCCAGGCGTCACGACGAGCTCGCGGACGTGGTCGCTAACTGCGAACACGAGAATACCCGCGACGAAGACGGTGGCCGACGCGAGCGTGATCGCGAGGGCTGGGATGAGCGCGGCTAGAGCCTTACCCAAAAGCAGCTCCCAAGTTTTGATCGGAGTCGCCAGGACCGGCTCGAGTGTCCGCTCGCGCTTCTCACCGACGATGGCGTATGACGCGAGGACCGACGGAATGAAAATGGGAAGGAGAAGGAACAGCACGGAGAACTGACGTCCGGCGAGAACCTGGGGCAGTTCCTGTGGCGATAGCCCCACCAGCTCCGGAATCAACGGTAGGCGACCCCCGCTCGCGCTCGCCGGCACGATTCCCACGATGACGAAAGCGAGGATCGCGACGCTGGTGAGCAGCGGCGGCAGAAAGAGCGTCGCAAGAAGCAGCGCACGCTGCAGCCGCAGCTCGAGCCACTCCTTCTCTAGCACGATGAGCGCCTTTTTCACTTGTGACCGCCGACGAGTCGCAGATAGACGTCCTCGAGCGAGTGCTGAAGGCGCTCCACGTAGCGGATGCGCGCGCCGGCGGCGGCCAGTGCCTCGACGAGGTCGGGGTTGCGCGTGTCGGGATCGTCGAGCTCCAGCGTGAGAGTGTCGCCCTCGGCGTGAGCAGTCCGCACGAACGGGAGCGAACGCGCCACAGACACGAACCGCGCTGCATCGCCGACGACGCGCACGATCGTGCCGGCCCCGAACAAGCTCGCGCGCAGTACGGCGGGCGACCCCATTCGAAGCAACCGGCGCTGGAAGATCCCGATGCTGTCGCAGAGCTCGTCGGCCTCCGGAAGGTTGTGCGTCGTCAGGAAGATCGTCCTGCCCTCCGCGCGAAGGCCCTTCACGAACTCGCGCACGGTACGCGCCGCTTCCGGATCGAGCGCGGCGGTCGGCTCGTCCAGGAACACGACCGTCGGCTCGTGAAGGAGCGCCCGCGCGATCGCGAGCTTCTGCCGCATGCCTTTCGAGAACGTGCCCACAGGCTCGTCGCGGCGGTCCCAGAGCTCGAGGAGATGGAGGTAACGCTCGACCTGCGTATCGACTCGCGCGGCCTCCAGGTCGTACAGCCGCGCGAAATAGCGGAGGTTCTGCCGGGCGGAGAGCCGGTCGTAAAGGCCGGGCTGCTCTGTCAGGATGCCGACGGACCGCCGCAGGGCCGTGTCGTCGACTCCCAGTGCATGGCCCGCGACGATCGCGTCGCCGTCCGTCGGTGCGATGAGCGCGGCGAGCATGCGGACGGTGGTGGTCTTCCCCGCCCCATTCGGGCCGAGGAAGCCGAACACCGTCCCCGCGTCGATGGCGAGCGAAAGCCCGTCGACGGCGACCCGGCCGTCGAACCGCCGCGTGAGTCCATGTGTCTCGATCGCGTGAGCCACGCTTCAACAGGAAGATAGCCTTACGATGCGGCGACGTGATGCGATGGACGGCGCGTGACCTCCGGTCGCTCGCGGTCGGCCTTGCCTACCTAGCGCCGGCGCTTTTCATCTTCGTCGTCTTCGTGTTCATCCCCCTGGGTCGCACGTTCTACCTCAGCTTTTACAACACCCGATCCACCGGCCTGGTCACGACCTTCAACGGCATCGACCACTACATCGATCTGATCACATCGCAGACGTTCCGTTCGGGGCTCGTGGCGACCGGGCTCTTCGCGCTCTACACGGTGCCTCTCGGAATCGCGCTTGGCCTGATCCTCGCCGTCCTCCTCAACCAGCGGCTGCGTGGGATCAGCGTCTTCCGCACGATGATGGCGAGCACGATCGCCATCTCGGCCGCGGTCGGGTCGCTCATCTGGCTCCTCCTCTTCAACCCGAGCCTCGGCCTTCTCAACTACGTCCTGTCGCTTGCCGGTATCCGCGGACCGGAGTGGCTCATCCAGCCGACGATCGCCATCATCGCCGTCTCGATCACGACGATCTGGCTGACGATGGGGACCAACATCATCGTCCTGCTGGCTGGGCTGCAGGGCATCCCCGAAGAAATCTACGAGGCCGCGCGGCTCGACGGCGCACGCGGTGCGCGAATGTTCACGCGCATCACCGTCCCGATGGTGTCGCCGTCGCTCTTCTTCCTTCTCGTGGTCGACACCGTCGCCGTACTGCAGGCATTCACGCAGATCCATCTGCTCACGAGAGGCGGCCCCGTCGATGCGACACGAACGCTTGTGTACAGCATCTACCTCGATGCGTTCCAAAACTTCCAGTTCGGGTTCGCGAGCGCCGAATCGGTCGTGCTCTTCGTGCTCGTTCTTGTGTTAACGCTCATCCAGTTCCGCTTCGTCGAGCGGCGGGTGCATTACCAATGAGAGCTACGGCCGTTCCGCGGACGAGCGCTATCGCGATTCCGCGGGAGCGCCGGCCGCTCCCTGTGCGCAAGGCCGGCTCTTACGTGCTGCTCGCCGTGGTCTCGATCCTCGTCGCCTTTCCCCTTCTGCTCGCACTCTCCTACTCGTTCATGAGTGAGTCGGAGATCGCCACGTTCCCACCGCCGGTGCTTCCGATGCACCCGTCACTCGACAACTACCAGAAAGTGCTCGGGGCGATCCCGATCGGCCGCTACCTTCTGAACAGCTTCATCGTCTCGACGGCGGTCGTGATCGGACAGCTCATCACGGCGAGCCTCGCGGCGTATGCGTTCTCGTTCCTCGTGTTCCGCGGGCGTCAGGTGCTCTTCTTCCTCTTCCTCAGCACCCTGATGATCCCGTGGGAGGCGACGATCATCCCGAACTACATGACGATCCGGTCGTTCGGCTGGCTCGACACGTATCAGGGACTCGCCGTTCCGTTCATGGCGACGGCGTTCGGTACGTTCCTCTTGCGTCAGGCGTTCATGCAGATCCCGCGGGAGCTGTGGGATGCCGCGCGCATCGACGGATCCACGACATTCGGCTTCCTGCGAGCCGTGGTCATACCGCTCTCGCGGCCGGCCCTCGGAACGGTCGCGATCTACGGGTTCCTCTCGACCTACAACCAGTACTTCTGGCCGCTTCTGATCACGAACGAAACTCTCATGCGCACAACACAGGTCGGCATCGCGCAACTACGCTTCGAAGAGTCGCTCCGTTGGGGCCTGGTCATGGCGGGTGTCATCATGGTCGCGGTACCGACGCTCGCCCTGCTCGTGCTGGGACAGCGTCAGCTCATCCGAGGACTGACCGCGGGTGCGGTTAAGGGGTAAGGCATGGAGGGAAAGATGCGCAAGCTCGCAGCATTCGCGATCGCGCTTTCAATGGTCGCCGCGGCGTGCGGCGGCGGGACTCCAGGCGGTGGCGGCGCCGCGAGTCCGACGGGAGACCAGAGCGCCCTTGCGCCAGGCAAGGACGTCAAGCCCGCCGCGAACATCACCTGGTGGCACGCGATGTCCGGCATCAACGGCGAGGCGCTCAACAAGATCGTCAATAACTTCAACGCGAGCCAGAGCGCGATCAAGGTCACGACCGTCTTCCAAGGGACCTACGACGACCTGCTCTCCAAGCTGAACACAGCGCTCGCGTCGAATGCCGCGCCGGCGCTCGTGCAGGTCTACGACATCGGCCAGCGCTACATGTACGACAGCGGTCAGGTCGTGCCGATGCAGGCCTTCATCGACCGAGACAAGTTCAGCACGACGGACTTCGAGCCCGCCGTCATCAACTACTACAAGTACCAGGACAAGCTCCAGAGCATGCCCTTCAACGCGTCGTCCTCGATCTTCTACTACAACAAGGACGCCTTCACCGAGGTCGGCCTCGATCCGAACAAGCCACCGGTGACCTTCAGTGAGATCACCGACGCGGCGAAGAAGCTGACCAAGAAGGACGCGAGCGGCCAGACGGTGCGCTTTGGCTTCGGCCCGTCGATCTACGGATGGTTCTTCGAGCAGCTCCTCGCGACGTCAGGCTCGCTCTACGCCGACAATGGCAACGGGCGTGACGATCGCGCGACCAAGGTCGTCTACAACAACGCCGCCGGAAAGGCGATCCTCGACTGGTGGAAGGCCGGCATCGACGGCGGGTACTTCTACAACCCAGGGATCGACAACGCCGGCGCGACCACCGCATTCCAATCAGGCAAGACCGCCATGTACCTCGAGTCGAGCGCGGCGCTCCGCGGAAACATCAACACCGCAAAGTTCCAGGTCGGCACCGGTCTCTTCGCCCGACCGGACAACAAGCCCGCGACCGGCGGCAACATCATCGGCGGCGCGTCGCTCTACATCATGAAGAGCCGCCCGGCCGAGGAGCAGCAGGCCGCGTGGGAGTTCGTCAAGTACGCGATGACCCCCGCGGTCCAGGCACAGTGGCAGTCAGACACGGGGTACTACGCCATCGTCAAGGCCGCATATAACGAAGCCCCGGCCAAGGAATGGGCGACGAAGTACCCGCAATTCCAAACGCCCGTGGACCAGATCCGCAATTCACCGCAGAACCGGATGACGAACGGCGCCGTGCTGGGCGTCTTCGCGCAGGCGCGGGCGCGCACGCAGAAGATGATCGAGTCCGTCCTGCTCGGGCAGGCGAGCTCGCAGCAGGCCCTCGACGCGGCAGCCGCGGAAGTGAACGACGCGATCGATAAGTACAACAAGGCGAACAAATAGCCACACGCGATGAGACGGTGCGGTCGCTCGGCGGCCGCACCGTCGATCTCCTCGTCATCGGCGGCGGGATCATCGGGGCGGGCATCGCGCGCGACGCGGCCCTTCGCGGGCTCGAGGTCGCGCTCGTCGAGCAGTCGGACTTCGGCTCCGGCACGACGTCCCGGCCGACCCGGCTGATCCACGGCGGTCTGCGATATCTCGAGCTGTTCGACTTCGCGCTGGTGCGCAGCGACATGCGCGAGCGCGAGATCCTTCTGCGCATCGCGTCACACCTCGTGTTTCCCCTTCCGTTCCTCCTTCCCCTCTATCGCCCGACCTTTCTCTATCAACTGAAACTGCGGCTGGGCATGCAGCTGTACGACCTGCTGTCGCTGGACAAAAGCCTGCCGAAGCGGCAGCACCTCGACCGCAACGCGACCCTCGCCGCGGAGCCCTCGCTCGAGCCTGACGGGCTCGCGGGCGCGTGGCGCTTCTACGACGCGCAGGTGCCCCTCGTCGAGCGGCTCGTCGTCGAGAACCTGGTCGATGCTGGCGCGCACGGCGCCTCCGTGCTGAACCACGCGCGGCTCGTGGACTTTCTTCGTGAGGACGATCGGGTCGTCGGTGCGCGCGTCCACGATGCCATCGCCGGCAAGGATGTCGACGTCCGCGCCCGCTTCACGGTCGTCGCGACGGGACCATGGCTCGACCGCACCATCGCCCCTCTTCGCCGGCGGTCCGATCCGCTCCTCCGGCTGACGAAGGGCGTCCACATCGTCACTCGACGAGCCGTGCAGCAGGCGCACGTCCTCTTCGCCAAGAGCGATGGGCGTCTGTTCTTCGTCGTCCCGTGGCGGGACGCGACGATCGTCGGGACGACCGACACCGACTACACCGGAGACCCCGGCACTGTGGCGGCGAGCGAGACGGACGTCCGCTACCTGCAGGACGAGGCCCGTCGCGCCTTCCCGAGCGCGCCCTTCGACGAAATCTATTTCACGTGGGCAGGCGTGCGCGCTCTGGTGCGCGAGGAGGGAGTCAGCGAAGGGGACGTGTCCCGCAAGCACGCGCTCTTCGATCACGCGGCGCGCGAGGGTGTGGAAGGGATCCTGTCCGTCCTTGGCGGAAAGATCACCGCCTACCGTGCCATCGCGGAGGAGGTCGTTGACACGGCGAGCCGCAGACTTTCGCGGTACGTGGCGTCGCGCAGCGCCGATGAGCTCCTGCCCGGCGCGCGGCCGGCCGATCACGCGGCGCGGCCGGGAGACCTGACACTGGATGCGACGACACGCGCCCACCTCACCTCGATCTATGGCGCGCGCGCGCGCGAGGTCCTGGACCTGACGCGAGCGGATCCGTCGCTCGCCGCACCGCTTTGCCCGCATCACCGCGGGATGGAGGCGGAGATCGTCCATGCCGTCCAGAACGAGTGGGCGCTGACGCTCGGCGACGTCCTCCTCCGTCGTAACGCGCTCGGTCTGTCCGCATGCCAGGCGCTCGACTGCGTCGATCGCGTCGCAGACCGCATGGCCGCGCTGCTCGCCTGGGATCCGGAGCGACGACGCGAGGAGGTGGAGACCTACCGGCGCGAGGTCGAGCCCATGCGCCGTTTCAGCACCGAGTGACCGCGGTCCTCGCGCTCGACCAGGGAACGACGGGCTCGAGCGCGATCGTTGTCGACGAGACGGGCACCGTCCGGGGAAGCGCCGATCGCGAGATACGGCAGTTCTATCCAGCGTCAGCCCAGGTCGAGCACGATCCCGAAGAGATCATCGCCACGACGGTGGCGGTCGGGCGCGAGGCACTCGCCCACGCGGGACTCACGGCGAAAGAAATCGCGGCGATCGGTATCACGAACCAGCGCGAAACGACCGTCGTGTGGGAGCGGGCGACGGGCCGTCCGATCCATCCGGCCGTCGTCTGGCAGAGCCGGGCAAGTGCGGCGATCTGCGAGCGACTGCGCTCGGACGGGCACGAGACACTCGTGCGCGAGCGCACCGGCCTGGTGATCGACGCGTATTTCTCCGGGACGAAGGTCCGTTGGATCCTCGATCAGGTCGCGGGCGCGCAGAAGCGCGCCGAGGCCGGCGAGCTCGTGTGCGGGACGATCGACGCCTGGCTCATCTGGAATCTCACAGGCGGCCGAACGCACGTCACCGATGTCTCGAACGCGTCGCGAACACTGGTGTTCGACATCCATCGCGGGACGTGGGATGACGAGCTCCTTGCGCTGCTCGACATCCCGAGGTCAATGATGGCGGCGCCGACGCGGTCGAGTGGCATCGTCGCGGAGGCCGACGCGCGACACTTCGGCGCACCTGTACCGATCGCCGGAATCGCCGGCGACCAGCAGGCCGCCCTCTTTGGTCAGACGTGCTTCTCCGCCGGCGAGGCGAAGAACACGTACGGGACCGGGTGCTTCCTTCTCGTAAATACCGGAGACCGCGCCGCTTC
>DASPWX010000132.1:0-28605 GCA_035637615.1 Bathyarchaeia archaeon
GACCGCGCAGCGCTCGAGGGCCTTGCCTCGCATGCCTCGATCGCGCTTCGCAATGCCCGGATCATCGAACAGGGCCGGCGTCTCGAGACGCTGTCGCGCGAGCTGTCCGGCGCCATGCCCGAGGACGTCATCGAGCGGATCGCGCAGGCGATGCGGGCGGTCTTCGACCTGGAGTGGGTGATCATCACCGAGGTCAAGGGCGACCTCGCCCGGCCGATGGCCGCGCTTGGAAAGGCGGCTCCAGCACGCAGCCACGGATGGATCTCGCACGGACCGTTGCTGCGGCAGGCGGTCGCCGCGCGCGAGCTGGTGGTGATGCGCGACTACGCGAGCGACAACGGCATCGAGCCGGACCGGCCGATCAGCATGCTCGCGCGCGACGTGGGCGTGCACGCGACGATGCTCGCGCCGATCATCCTTGACGGAGAGATCCGGGCCGCCCTCACCGTGGGCACGACCGACTCGTACCGGACGTTCGACGCGATCGAGCGCCGGGAGCTGCTCGCGTTCGCGGATCTGGCCTCTACCGCGCTTCGCGCCGCGAACGAGCGCCGAGAACGAGAACGCCGCATCGGCCGGCTCTCCGCCTTGAACGTCCTGGCGTGGCAGCTCGGGGCGGTGCACGACCCGTTCGAGATCGCACGCCTTGCCTTCGACGCGGCGGCCACGCTCGTGTCGCGCGACTCCTTTTCGATCGCGCGCTACGACGAGCGAGGCAATGAGCTCGCGTTCGTCATAAAGGCGCGCGGTGACGAGGTGAGTGCGGACGAGACGCGCGTCCCTGTCGGATCGGGGCCTGCGAGCCTGGTGATCCAGAGCGGCGAGCCGTGCCGCGCCCAGAACCAGGTGTACGTCCCGATGAAAAGCCGCGGAAAGCTCGTCGGGGTCCTCTCCTTGGGGGCGGACGCCCCGAAGACCCTCGACGACGAGGATGTCGCCGTCCTGCAGACACTGGCTAATCTCGTCGCGACCGCCTTCGAGAACGCCGAGGCCCTCGCGCGCATGCGCGAGCTGTACCTCGCGTCGGTGCGCGCGCTCGCGGCCGCGGTCGACGCGCGTGATCCGTACACCCGCAGCCATTCGGCGCGGGTCGCGGCGCTCTCTCGCGGGATCGCCGAGGAGATGCATCTCAGCGCCGACCAGGTCCGGCGCATCCAGCTCGGGGCGCTCCTTCACGACATCGGCAAGATCGGCGTGCCCGACGCGATCCTGAACAAACCGGGCTCGCTCTCGGCCGACGAGTGGGTCATGATGCGCAGCCACTCGGTGCTCGGCGCGTCGATCGTCAACGCGGTCGAGCCTCTTCGTGACCTCGTCCCGATCGTGCGGAGTCATCACGAGCGGTACGACGGAGCCGGCTATCCCGACGAGCTGGGCGGTGATCTCGTCCCGATCGAGGCGTACGTCGTGGCCGCCGCGGACGCGTTCGAGGTCATCGTCAGCCGGCGCGCGTACAAGCCGGCGCAGACCGTCGAGCACGCCTGCGCCGAGCTCCTGCGCTGTCGCGGGAGCCAGTTCCACCCAGCTGTTGTCGACGCGTTTCTGCGGCTCATCGAGCGCGACCGCGCGCAGGGCGCGGCCCAGCTCCGTCGTATCGCGGGGATCCTCCATGAGGACATCGAGGACGTGCCCGGACCGGGCGTCCTCCTCGAGCAGTTCGCAGCGAACGCCCAGACCCACGGCCGGCAGCTCGCGATCCTTCAACGGCTCGCCTCAGAGATCAGCGCCGTCCTGGACATCGACGATCTTGCCGAGCGGCTGCTCCGGATCATCTGCGACGCGATGGGCTACGAGAACGGATTCCTCCTCACCCTCGACGACGCGGGCGAGCACCTGGTGATCCGGGCTGCGGTCGGCCCATCCGGGTCGTACGTGGGCCAGCGCCTTCCGAGGGGCCAGGGCATCAGCTGGTGGGTCGTCGAACGGGGTGAGCTCCAGAACGTCGCAGACGGTCGGCTCGATCCGCGCTTCTACGGTCCGGCCGAGATCCGTTCGGTGCTCTGCGTCCCGCTGCAGCTCGGGGACGAGCGCATCGGGGCTCTCGGCGTCGAGAGCCCACGGATCGCCGCGTTCGGCCGTGAGGACGAGGATCTGCTGACAGCGGTATCGCATCAGGTCGCGGCCGCGGTGCGCGTCGCGAAGCTGCACCAGGCCGCGAAGACGGCGGCCGCGACCGATCCGCTCACCGGGCTGCCGAACAGGCGAAGCTTCTTTCAGCGGCTCGAGCGCGAGCTCGCCGCCCGCGATGGCGCCTCACTTTCGGTCGCGATCGTCGACGCCAACGGCCTCAAAGCGCTGAACGACGGCTTTGGCCATGCGGCGGGCGACGAGGCGCTCGTACGCGTCGGCGCCATTCTCCAGGCCGGCGTCCGGGAGGGCGACCTCGTGGCACGGATCGGCGGCGATGAGTTCGCGGTCCTTTTTGCCGGCGCGCCCATCCTCACAGCCGAGCGGATCGTGCGTCGCCTCGCCGAACGGATCGCCAAGAGCACCCTTGGCGTGGGACACCGCCTGCCAACCATCGCCTGGGGCGTGGCCGACGCGACCGCAGAGGCGACCGTGGACGGCCTCGTCGAGGCGGCCGACCGCGCCATGTACCGCCAGAAACAGCTCATGCGGAAGCGAACTCCGGCCTAGCCCTCGCTCGCCCTCCAATGCACGGCATCGGTCATGCACCCATCATGTGTCCATGGGGAACCTCCTGCTCCGCGTCGGCTTTGCCCTGTCTATCGTCGCGGCGGCGATCGGCATGACGTTCGCGGCGCCGAATAACTTCGGCCGGTCGGACGCGGCCAGCCCGGCGCCTGCCGCCTCGGTCACCCCGGTGGTGGCCGGCTATCAGGCCGCGCCATTGCCCGCGGACAGCGCCTCCGCCCTCTCGACCTCGTCGACGCAGGGAGCCGCGACCCTCGTGGCCCTCGCCACAACCATCGTTCTTCTCGCGATCTTCGTTATCCTGTTCAGTTACCGGCCGCGACCGGGAGGAGTACGAGCCTCGCACCGATAGAGAAGGCGCCCAGCTGGTGAGAGGGTGCCGCGCGAGAGGTTCGGAAGGTCGCCCGCGAGCCGGATCGGGTCCGCCCGTTACAGGGGATCAGAGGCACGGAAGGGTTCCGTGCGAAGCCAGGGTGGTACCACGACGCCGCTCGTCCTTGGACGAGGCGGCGTTTTTGTTTTGGCGAAAGGAGCGGGGGCAGGGGCCCCCGAGAACCGACGAAGGAGGTTCCCGATGGCGACCAACAAAGGGGCGCCCCAATCAGCGCTTGACCTCGCGGAGAAGAATTTCCGCCCGGCCGCGGTCGAGGCCGACCTCTACCGGTGGTGGGAGGAGAGCGGCTTCTTCAGGCCCGACGAAGAGAATCCGAGGAAGCCCTTCGTCATGATGCTGCCGCTCCCGAACATCACCGGCGACCTGCACCTCGGTCACGCGCTCGGCTTCGGTGGCTACGAAGATCTCATGGCGCGATACCACCGGATGCGCGGGGAGCCCACGCTCTGGATGCCGGGGACCGACCACGCCGGGATCATCGCCCAGGTCGTCGTCGAGGGTGAGCTCGCGAAAGAGGGCATCACGCGGCAGCGGCTCGGCCGCGAGAAGTTCCTGGAAGAGATGTGGAAGTGGATGGACCACTACCGCCCCCGCATCGAGAAGCAGCTCCGGATGCTCGGATGTTCCCTCGATTGGTCCCGGCCGAATTTCACGATGGAGCCGTCGAAGCAGCGCGCCGTTCGGACGCATTTCATCCGGCTTCACAAGAAAGGTCATCTCTACCGGGGCGATCGAATCGTTCACTGGTGCCTCAAGGACCAGACCACGTACTCGGACCTCGAGGTGAAGCACGTCACCAGGACGGACACGCTCTACTACGTCCGGTACCCGTGGGCGGATCCCATGCCGAAGGGCACGCCGGACGTGATCGTTGCCACGACGCGCCCGGAGACGATCGTCGCCGACGTCGCGATCGCGGTCCACGCCGACGATGACCGCTGGAAGGCGCTCGTCGGTAAGGAGGTGCTCGTCCCGGGGGTCGAGCGGCGGATCCGGATCATCGCCGACGAGGCGGTCGACCCGAACTTCGGCACGGGAGCGCTCAAGATCACACCCGGTCACGACCAGACCGACTTCGAGATCGGACAGCGCCACGGGCTGCCGGTGCTGTCGGTGATCGACAAACGCGGCATGATGACGCCCGCCGCGGGACCGCTGGCCGGCCCCGATCGCGAGGCCGGCCGCAAGATGATGGTCGAGAAGCTGCGCGCTTCCGGACTGCTCGTGAAGGAAGAGCCGATCACTCACGCCGTCGCGGTGCACGACCGGTGCGGGACCGTCGACGAGCCGCTCGTGCTGAAGCAGTGGTGGGTGCGCATGGACCGGCTCGCGCCGCCGGCGATCGCGGCAGTGCGCGACGGTCGCATCACGATCCTCCCGAAGTACCAGGAGAAGGTCTACTTCAACTGGATGGAGAACATCCGCGACTGGCCGGTGTCGCGCCAGATCTGGTGGGGCCACTCCATTCCGGCGTGGTACTGCCGCGACTGCGACAACGTGATCGTCCCCGACGAGGACGCGCCTGATCCGACACGGTGCACGCGATGCCGTTCCGATGACATCTACCAGGACGCGGATGTGCTCGACACGTGGTTCTCGTCGGGCCTGTGGCCGTTCAGCACGCTGGGCTGGCCGGACGAGACCCCCGACCTCAAGCGCTACTACCCGGGGAGCGTTCTCGAGACCGGCTACGACATCCTCTTCTTTTGGGTCGCGCGGATGATCATGCTCGGGCTCGAGCACATCGGAGACATCCCGTTCGACACCGTGTACCTGCACGGTCTCGTCCGGGTGGGCAGCGTGAAGATGAGCAAGTCGCTCCACAACGTGGTCAGCCCGGTGGAGTTCATCGACGAGTACGGAGCCGATGCCCTGCGGTACGCACTCGTCCACGGCATAGCGATGGGGGCAGACTCGCAGCTCTCGCAGAACAAGCTCGACCACGCGCGTAATTTCGCGAACAAGATCTGGAACATCAGCCGCTTCGTTCTGAAGCAGGTGGACGAGCACCCCGAGGCGTTCAAGGGGCACCCCGCCGAAGAGCGGCCGCAGCCGCAGAGCGAATCTGCGCGCTGGATCCTCTCGCGCGCGGACGCGGCCGTGACCGAGGCCACTCGTCTCATCGACGGCTACCTCTTCGGCGAGTACCTCGTCGCACTCGAGAGCTTCATCTGGAACGAGCTAGCCGACTTCTACGTCGAGCTCGCGAAGCCATCGCTTCGGGGCGCGCATGCGACGGAGGCCGTGCGCACGCTCGCGTACGTGCTCGACCGGGCCCTGCGGCTGTTGCACCCGTCCATGCCTTTTCTCACCGAGACGATCGCGCTGCAGCTCTGGAGCCGCGCGGGGAAATCCGACGATGCGCCGTCGCTCGTCGTCTCGAGGTGGCCGAAGGCTGGCGACCGTGATCTCGCTCTTGAAGAGCGCTTCGGCGCCTTCATGGACGTCGTCCGCGCGATCCGCAACCTGCGACAGGAGGCCGGACTCGATCCATCGGCGCGCGCGAAGGTGTCGCTTGCCGGCGAGACGAAAGCGGTAGGCGATCTGCTGAAGCCGATCGGCGAGCTGACGCACAGCGAGGTCAGCCTGAACACCGGTGGCGAAGGGGCCGCGACCGTGGTCCGCGCGATCGAGATCCGCCTCGCCGCCGAACGAGACGAAGCCCAAGACAGCGCGAGGCTCGAAAGAGACATGGAAGAGGCGCGGCAGCTCCTGCAGCGGTCGCGAGACCTGCTTGCGAAACCCGGCTTCGCCGACAAAGCCCCGAAAGATGTCGTCGACAAAGAGAAAGCAAAACTGAAAGAACGCGAAGAGCGAGTGCGACTCCTGGAAGCCGAACTGAAGAAGCGCCGGAGCTAAACGGCGCTCACCGGACGGCGAAGCGGGTGGCACGGCGAAGCGTGTCGCTCGCGAGCCGCGGGTGCCCCGGGGACCCGGTGACGCGACCGCGAAGCGGTCGCGGACGACCGGGGAGGGTGCGGCGAGGGAGCGACAGCGGAGCCGGGACAGGACCCGCGTCACCCGCTGCGCGGGCAGGGGCCCCTGCCCCTGGGACAGGACCCGCCCGGCTAGTAGACGAAACGCCGGAGCCATTGGCCCCGGCGCTTCGTTTAGTTGCGGCTTGAGCTACTGGTTGTCTTTGAAGATCGCGTTCGCTTTGTCGCTTGCTGCTTTGATGGCGGCGTCGGGCGTCGCTTTGCCGGCGAGGACGGACGTCATCATGTCGGTGACGACGTTGCGCACGTCCTGCTGGCCGCGGACGTTCGGCTCGGGCGAGCTGTATTGGATCAGGTCGAAGCCCTGCTTCCCCTGCGGAACCTTGGCCCAGTAGTCCTTGAGGATTTGCGCGTCAGCTGAGGACTTGCGGACCGGCATGTAGTACGAGGTCGCGGCGAACTGAGCGGACTGGTCGGTCTCGCTCATCCACTTGATGAAGAACCATGACGCGAGCTGCTTCTCGGCGGTGCTCTTGAAGATCGCCACGTTCGCCCCGAATTGGACAGTCTTCGGCTTCGCCGTATCCGTTTGCGGCAGGTTGGCGATGCTCCACTTCGCACCGGTCTTGTCGGCGATGTCCTTCAGGAAAGGGATCGACGAGGTGGTGGAGAGGTAGAAGAGCAGCTTCCCACCGGGGAGATCGTTCTGCCAGTCGAAGCCGGCCGGGGTGTATCCGCTGCCGTTCTTGTTCATCCGGTCGTACATCTGCAGGACCTGCAGACCCTGCGCGCCATTCCACGCGACGGTCTGGTTGTCCGCCGCCATGAGGCTGCCGCCGCGCGAGTACACCTGAGCATTGAAGTAGGAGGCGTCTGTCGTGAAGCCGAAGCCGTACCGGGTCGTCTTTCCCGAAGCGTCCTTCTTCACCGCGGCTGCCGCCGTGGCCTCGAATTCGTCCCACGTCTTTGGGATCGGCTTGCCGAGCTCCTTGAGGATGTCCTCGTTCACGTACATGACGGCGAGCGACTTCGTGAACGGCCAGGACAGAAGCTGATTGCCGAACTGGGGAAAGATGTTGGTGTCGTAGTAGCCCTTGTAGATGTCGTCCTGGCTCGTCTTCGAGAGGCCGTTCGTCTTGCTGTCCTTGTACGGGCCCAGGTCGACGACCGTCGCCGCCTTCATGTAGTCGGCGACGTTGCTTTCGTAAGCGTGCGCGAGCTCGGGAAGACTCCCGGCCTGAATTGCGCCCATCAGCTTCTGGCCGAGAACGGTGTAGTTGCCCTGGTTGAGGGCGGTGACGGTGATGCCCTTCCCGTTGGTCTCGTTGAACTTCTTGACCATGGCGTCGAGGGCCACCTGCTGCGGACCGCTCAGGGCATGCCACAGCGTGATGGAAACCGGGCCCGAGAGCGTGATGTCCGCCTCCGTGGACTGCTGCGGTGCTGGAGCCGCCGCGTTGCATGCGGCGCTCACCAGCATGATCGTCGCGAGGATCGTCGCCTTTATCCGCATGGATCTTCCCTCCTGCGTGACATACGCATCCCTCTCACCCCCGGATGCCCGTGCGTGCGATGCCTTGCACGAGGTAGCGCTGGGCCACGAGGAAGAGGACCACGATGGGGGCGACCACGAAAGTGGCCGCTGCCATGAGCAGATGGTAGCTCGACCCGGCTTCCTGCCGGAACCCGGAGAGACCGACCTGGACCGGCCGGAAGTCCGGCTTCGACGTCACGATGAGGGGCCACTGGAACGCGTTCCACGAGCCGAGGAAGGTGATGAGTCCGGCCGTGATCAGGGCCGGGATGGAGAGCGGCAGAACGATGCTCCAGAGAAATCGGAGGTGACCCGCGCCGTCGATCCGGGCCGCGTCGGCGAGCTCGCTCGGGATCGAGAGAAAGAACTGGCGCATGAGGAAGATCGAAAAAGCGCTTGCGATGAATGGGACGATCTGTACCTGGTAGCTGTCGAACCAACCGAGGCACGGCAGGCCGAGACACGCGTTGCGGCTTGGGCTCATGAGGACGTAGTTGGGGATGAGCGTCGCCTCGGCGGGGATCATGAGCGTCGCGAGGAAGATCGTGAATAGGACGCCCTTCCCGCGAAACCTCATCCGCGCGAACGCGTAAGCCGCGAGGCACGCCGTGGCGAGCTCGAGAAGGGTGACGGTCACCGACACAAAAACCGTGTTGACGAAGTACCGCCCCCACGGTGCCCGGTTCCATGCGTCGATGTAATTCTCGGGATGGAGCGCCGTCGGAAAGATGGTCGGTGGCGTGCGCGCAGCCTCGAGGACGTCTTTGAACGAGCTCGTGACCATGAAATAGAAGGGGTACGCGACGAGCACGGCGACGACGATCAATACGGCGTGCTTCGCGATCGTACCGACGCGGGGTCGCGCCGAAAACCGCGGAACGCCCCGCTCGAGGGTGATGGCCCTAGCCATACTGCACGCGTCTTCCCAGGACCCGGAACTGGATGAGGGTGAACAGCAGGATGACGAGCGTGAGGATGAACGCGAGCGCCGAGCCCAGGCCGAACTGGGCCTGCTGGAAAGCCGTTCGGAATACGAGCAGGGTCACCGTCCGCGTCGTGTCGAGCGGCCCGCCGTTCGTGAGGACATAGACGGAATCGAACGATCGCAGCACACCGATCGACGCGACGGTGAAGACGAAGAACGTGGTCGGCGAGAGGAGCGGGAGGGTGATCCTGGTGAAGAGCTGGCGTTCGCTCGCGCCATCGAGCCGCGCGGCCTCGTAGAACTCCTGCGAAATATTCGAAAGCCCAGCCAGGAAGATGACGATCTGATAGCCCAGGTAGTGCCAGATCGTGACGAGCGACAGCACGATAAGAGCCAGGCTCGGCCCGGCGAGCCACGCCGGCAGCGTGATGCCGAACGCCGACGCGGCGAGCTCGAAGATCCCGCTCGGCTCCTCGAGCCACTTCTGCGCCCCGATACCGAAGAGACCGAGGACCTCGTTCGCCGGCCCGTACTGCGGATTGAAGACCCACACGAAGACGGCTGCGGCCGCCACGAACGACGTCACGTACGGGAGGTAATAGAGGGTTCGGTAGAGGCCGCGGGCGCGCATCTTCTGGAAGAGGAGATATGCGAGGACGAGCGCGATGGCCATCTCCAGGGGCACCGTGAAGATCACGTAGGCGAATGTTGTTGAAAGGGAGCGCCAGAAATCGGGGCTCCGGAGCGCGCTGTCGTAGAGCCAATCGGTGTAGTTCCCGAGACCGCGGAAAGCACCCTGGATCACGTCCCACTTGAAGAGCGACATGTAGAAGGCCGCGATCGCCGGGATGACCTTGAAGATGCCGATGATGACCACGGCCGGTAGGAGAAAGAGCCAGGCCTGGATGCTCTCGATCGGAAGTCGACGGCGCGGCGACGCGCGAACCTTCGCGGGAATGACCTCGGCCGCCACCGGCTGCGATGATAGGCGAGCGATGCCGATCTACGACTACCACTGCGATCATTGCGGCCATTCCTTCTCCCAGGTGCAGTCCTACAAAGACCAGCCTCTTGAGAAATGTCCGAACTGCGGGAAGAAACCGCGGCGTCTGATCTCGCCATCCGCCGTCGTCTTCAAGGGTTCGGGCTGGTACAAGACGGATAGCCGGCCCGCGGAGAAGAGCGAGACGAAGTCCGAGACGAAGTCCGAGAGCAAGTCCGAAAAGAAATCGGAAACCAAGGCGGACACGAAGCCGAAGCCGAAGGACGAGAGCTCTCCGAAGAGCGAGGCGTCATCCTAGCCCGCGCCGTTGCGCGCGGGCGTGCCTTGATCGTGAGCTTCGCAGCCGACGATTGCGCGTTCCTCGCCGGCGCGGTCGCGTACCAGATCTTCTTCGCGCTCATCCCGCTGCTTGCCCTGGTCGTCGGGGTCCTCGCGTTCGTGTACGGGCCGGATCGCGCCGAGCGCGAGCTCATTCAGATCCTTCGTGACGTCTACCCATCGGCGACGTCCCAGGAAGAGCGAATCGCCCGCGAGCTCGTGCAGGGCCGTGCTCTCTCGCTGTCGATCGGAGTCATCGGCACCGTCTTCTCGACGATGGCGATCCACGGTTCGCTCGACCGCGCGCTCGCCGCCGTGCTCGGCCGGGAAGGCCGGCGAAGCTTCGTCCGCGGCCACCTCGAGGCGGCGGGATTCGTCGCCGCGCTCGCGGTGCTCGCGCTCGTTTCGTTCGGCCTCTCGTTCGGCACCGCGGTCCTCTCCGACGTCCTGATCGGCGCCGGCTTCGGCGGAGTGGTGTGGGTAGGCGTACGGCTTCTCTCGCCTCTCGCCGGCCTTCTCGCCGGGTTCGTCTTCTTCTTCCTCGTGTATCGGATCGTCCCCCGACGTCGGCCATCGCGCCGAGCGGCGGCCGAGGGCGCACTGGTATCGGCCGTGCTGTGGGAGGTCGCCAAGCTGGCGTTCGGCTACTTCACGCGGGCGCTCGGCCTATTCGCGGCGTACGGGCCGCTGGCGTTCGCGGCAGGGCTTCTCACCTGGATCTATGTCACAGCGGTCATCATCTTGTTCGGCGCGGAGGTCATAAAGACGCGTGGAACGGCTTGAGGCATTCGCGAGTCGCTTCATTGAGGGCTGGAGCGCCCGGCTGTTCGGCGCGAAGCTTCAGCCCGTTCAGATCGCCAAGCGCGTGATCCGCTCGATGGAAGCACATCAGACCATCTCGCTCAGCAAGACCTTCGTGCCCAACTCGTATGTCATCTCGCTTTCGCCGTCGGACTTCGCGCAGTTCGAGCAGTACCGCCGGAGCCTTGAACAGGATCTCTCCGAGGCAGTGCTGGGGGCGGCGCGTGACCGGAACTACACGCTCCTCGCGTTTCCGACCGTCGAGATCGAACGCGACGAGGACCTACCGCCTGGGGACATGCGGGTCTCGTGCGCGCTCGTCGACGCGTCCGGAGACGAGGTCTCGCCGGACGCCAAGGCGCTCGGTGCGGTCGAGTCGGGCCACACGATGGTCCTCGACCGGGAGAAGCTCCTCCGCGAGAAGCCGCGTGCGCCGAAGGCCGCCATCACCGTCCGCGAAGGTGACGACCGCCGCGACATCGTCCTCGGGTCCGAGCCGCTCGCGATCGGGCGCGACCCGCAGAACGACATCACGCTCGACGACCGCAGGGTCTCGCGGAAACACGCCGAGATTCGTCTCCGCCTTGGGCGGTACACGCTCTACGACCTCCAGAGCACCAACGGCACCTACGTGAACGGCCGGCGCGTCGCCGAGGTCGTGCTCGCCGACGGAGACCGTCTCTCGATCGGCGGTGTCGAGCTTCAGTTCCGCGCGACCGACTAGATGGAGATCACGTTCGCGGTCCTCCTCTGGGCTGTCCGGATCCTGTTCCTCGTCCTTGTCTACCTCTTCCTGATCCGCGTCTTCAGCTCGCTGCAGCGATCCCTCGCAACGGAGAACGCCATCGCGGCCCGCCCGACAGGCCTCGCGCACCTTGTCGTCCAGCGCACGGTCCGCGGAGCGTTCCGCGTCGGTGACCGCCTTCCGCTTCGCGCGGTGAACGGGCTCGGCCGCGATGCCGGGAACGACATCGTGATCAATGACGAGGCGGCCTCGGCACGACACGCCCTCGTGGAGTTCGCCGACGGCGAGTGGTGGGTCGAGGACGCCGGCAGCACGAATGGAACCGTCGTGAACGGCGAGGTCGTACGTTCCCGCGAGCGCCTGCAGTACGGCGACGAGCTCGCGATCGGTCGCGTCGCACTCAGGCTCGAGCAGTGATGCGCGCCCAGGCGGCCGTCCCGCTCGGGCGCGGCCGCTTTACGGAGCTTTCGCTGCTCATCTGGGTCGCCACGATCGCGATCTCGGGTTTCATCGCGGTGCTCGCCACCGAGACATCGTCGTTCAGGCCGACAGCGGTGGTCGTCCCCCTCGTCTTCCTCGCCCTCATGCTGTCGCTGCATGTCTTCCTCGTGGGCATCCGCTTTCGCGGGGATCAGATCCTCCTGCCGATCGCCGCCGGACTCACCGCGATCGGACTCGTGCTGGTCCAGCGGCTCGCATCGGATCTCCTCCTGCAGCAGCTCTCGTGGTCGATCATCGCCGCCGGCGCCTTCGCCGCCACGATCGTCGTGCCGCGAGACCTCACCGCTCTCGCCCGATTCAAGTGGACGTGGGCGCTCCTCGGCGTCCTGCTGCTCATCGCGCCACTCCTCCCGGTCATCGGCCGCGAGATCAACGGCGCGCGGATCTGGATAAAACTCGGACCGGGGAGCATCGAGCCGTGGGAGGCCGTGAAGATACTGCTCGTGATCTTCTTCGCCGCGTACCTCGAGGAGTACCGCGAGGTGCTGTCGCACGCCCAGCGCCGAATCGGTCCATTCCCGGTGCCGCCCGTTCCGTATCTCGTGCCGATCGTCGCCATGTGGGTCATCGCGATGCTCGTGATGGTCTTCGAGAAAGACATGGGCGCGACCGTGCTCTTCTTCGGGATCTTCCTCGCGATGCTCTTCCTCGCGACCGGCGAGGCGTTCTACGCGATCATCGGACTCGGTCTCCTGATCCTCGGCGGCATCGTGGCCTATCAGCTCTTCGGCCACGTGCAGGCCCGCGTCGACACGTGGCTTCGCCCGTTCGATGAAGACCTGCGGTTCGGTACCGGATACCAGCTCGTCCAGGGCCTCTACGCGCTCGCGAACGGCGGCCTCATCGGCGTTGGTCTCGGCAATGGCATGCCCGACCGCATACCGATCGTCTGGAGCGACTTCGTCTTCGATGCGTTTGCCGAGGAGGCCGGGCTCGCGGGAGCGATCGCGCTCCTCGCCCTCTACCTCGTGTTCCTCTACCGCGGAATGCTGATCGCGCTCCGCGCTCCGACGATGTTCCTGCAGCTCCTCGCGGCGGGGCTGTCGTTCATCATCGCCCTGCAGACGCTCGTCATCGTCGGTGGAAATCTCCGTCTGATACCGCTGACCGGGATCACCCTTCCGTTTGTCGCGTACGGCGGGTCCTCGCTCGTCACCAACTGGATGCTCGTCGGGATCCTGATGCGCGTCTCGCAGGTCTCGGACCGCATGCGCGGCGGGGGACCCTCATGACCTCGCCGATCAGTGCGAACATCCGATCCCTCACGCTGACGCTCGCGCTCGCATTCCTCGTCACCTCGATCGGAGCGGCCTACTGGACGGTCCTGGCCTCGGACCAGCTCGCGAACGATCCGTTCAACCCGCGTCTTATCGCGGCGACAAACGACCGGCCGCGCGGAGCAATCGTCGACCGGAACGGGGTGCCGATCGCGACGAGCGAGAAGGCCGACGCCGGCTTCACCCGCTCCTACAAGGACCGGACGCTCGCGCAGGTGGTCGGGTACGCGTCGACGAAGTACGGGCTTTCGGGCATCGAGGCCGCGTACGCCGAATCGCTCATCGGTCAGGATCCGGCCGACCCGGTCTCGATCTGGAAGGCGCGTTACCTCGGCGATCGCGCCCCCGCGGGGCAGGTGGTGCTCGGCATCGACCTCAAGATCCAGAAAGCCGCAGCGGATGCGCTCGGCGGGCGCAAGGGCGCGATCGTGGCCCTCGATCCGCGCACCGGCGCGATCCTCGCCTCGGTCAGCGTTCCGGCATATGACGCGAATCAGGTCGTCGATCAGTCCAAGCAGGACGCCGCTTTCGACCAGTTGAGTCACGACCCGAACCACGCCCTCCTGAACCGCGTGGCGCAGGGCCTCTACCCACCCGGCTCGATCTTCAAGGTCGTCACGGGCGCGGCCGCTCTCGAGAACGGATTCGATCCGACCAAGAAGCTGCGCGTGGACGACCCGTACCAGGCCGACAAGTCGTGGGGCGATTACTTCGTGCGTTCGGCGTCGCACGCGCACGGGCTCTTCGACATGTCCGACGGCTTCCGCCTGTCGGAGAACATCTATTTCGCCCAGGTTGGCCTCCAGATAGGAGCCGCGAAGCTCACCGATTACGCCAAGCGCTTCGGGGTCGGATCGACGCCGAACCTCGATCTGCCAGCCGCAAAGGGGCAGCTTTCGGATTCGGGCTCGATCGATCGACCGACTCTCCTTGCCGACACGTCGTACGGGCAGGGCGAGCTGCTTGTCTCGCCCCTCCAGATGGCGCTGATCTACGCGACGATCGCAAACGGCGGGGTGATGCCGACCGCGCACTATGCGACCGAGGTCCGCGACGCCCAGGGCCACGTGGTGCGTTCAATCGCGCCCGGCCCAGTGGGCCAGGTGATCTCCCCCGCCACCGCAAAGACCTTGACGACCATGCTCGTCGGCGCGGTTTCAGGACCCGGCGCCTTCGCGTTCGGAGCGAAGATCCCGGGGGTCGATGTCGCCGGGAAAACGGGCACAGCCGAAAACCGACCAGGCGAGGCACCGCACGGCTGGTTCGTTGGGTTTGCCCCGGCAGCTAACCCAACCGTCGTCGTCGCCGTCATCGTTGAGAACGCGGCCGATGGGGGAGTAACTGCGGCTCCGCTCGGAGGACAAGTCCTGCGGGCCGCCCTAGGCAAGTAGCCACCCTTGGCGGCCGGCGGGTGGCACGGAGCCCGCGGGTCCTGTCCCGGCTACGCGGGTCTCTCCCTCAGCGCACCCTCCCCGCCTAGCAGCTCACTGCCGTTCGCTGCGGGCTGGTCCCCGGGGCACCCGCGCTTCGTGAGAGACCCGCTGCGCCGTGCCACCCGCGGGCGCTATGGAACTGGCCAGGTCGCTGAGCCGTATATGAACTTAAGGTCTTCCTACGTTGTTTCCTAGGAAGCCCTGATACTCAGGAGTAACAGCCGCGCAACTCAACGAAGAGGGGTAAGTAGCACGGTGGAGAAAGCTCTCGCGGCGAAGGTCAGCGGCGTGGTCGAAAACGTCGAGCGGGTCATCTTCGGCAAGCACCATGAGATCGAGCTCGCGCTTGTGGCGCTCATCTGCCGCGGCCACATCCTCGTCGAGGACGTCCCCGGAACCGGGAAGACGGTCCTCGCGAAGGCTCTGGCCAGGTCCCTCGGGTGCTCGTTCCGCCGCATTCAGTTCACGCCCGACCTCCTGCCGTCGGACGTGACCGGTGTCTCGATTTTCAATCAGCGGACGAACACGTTCGAGTTCCGGCCGGGGCCGGTCATGAGCCAGGTCGTGCTCGCAGACGAGATCAACCGAGCCACCCCGAAGACGCAGTCGGCGCTCCTCGAGTCGATGGACGAGCACCAGGTGACGGTCGATGGCACCACCTACCAGTTGCCCGAGCCGTTCCTCGTCATGGCGACGCAGAACCCCATCGAGTACGAAGGGACCTTCCCGCTCCCTGAGGCCCAGCTCGACCGGTTCTTCATGCGGATCCAGCTCGGCTATCCGACGAGCCGCGAGGAGATCGCCATCCTCGACGCGCAGCGGATCATCCATCCCCTCGAGACAATCGATCAGGTGCTGAGCTCCGAGGATCTCCTGCGAGCGCAATCGGCCTCGCGCGAGATCCATCTCGCGGAGTCGGTCAAGAAATACGTCGTCGAGGTGGTCACCGCGACGCGGTCGCACCCGGACGTGTATCTCGGCGCTTCTCCGCGAGGCTCGCTCGCACTATCGCGGGCGGCGCAGGCGTACGCGTCGATGAACGGCCGCGACTACGTCGTGCCCGATGATGTGAAGGCGCTCGCGGCACCGACGCTCGCCCACCGGCTCATCCTTCAACCGCAGGCGCGGCTCAAGGACCTCGCCGCGACCACGGTGATCGCCGAGATCCTGGCCTCGGTCCCAGTGGAGTCGACCTCCGCCCAAGCGCTGCGGGCTTAAGCCTTGAAGCCCTGGCGTTTCGCGGTCCTCTGGCTCGTCCTCTTCATCGTCGCCGTTTCGACGGGGGTCGAGCTCCTCTCATACCTGTCGTATCTCGTGCTCTTCGTCTTCATCGCGATGTCGATCCTCTCGCGGCTAACCCTCGAGGGGCTCTCGGTGAAGCGCACGCTCGGTCAGTCCTACGCGCACCTTGGCGACACCATCGAGCTCGCCTACGAGCTCACGAACGATCATGCACTCGGTAAGCTCTGGCTCGAAGTCTTCGAGAAGTCGAACTGGCCCGAGCCTCTCCCCGGGCGGGTGCTCTCGATCGGCGGCCACAAGACCCGCAAGTGGAAGGTGCTCGCGAAAGCGCAGCGGCGCGGCCGCTTCCGGCTCGGTCCGATCGTGCTCCGGAGCGGCGACCCGTTCGGACTGTTCGCGACCGAGGCGCGAATTCCGTCTGAGGCGCTCCTCCTCGTCTACCCGCGGGTCGTGCAGCTGCCGTTCTGGACCCTGCCGGGATCCTTACTCGAGGGGAACGTCCTCACGGGGCAGCGCTCTCTGCAGTCCACCTCGATGGTCATGGGCATCCGCGAGTACAGGCCAGGCGATGCCATGAACCGAATCCACTGGCCATCGTCGGTGCGTCACCGGCGACTTCACGTGAAGGAGTTCGAGCTCGACCGCACCGCCGACCTCTGGATCTACCTTGACCTGGATGCCCGCTGGCACCACGGCGACGGCGAGGACTCGACCGAGGAGCGGGCCGTCACCGTGGCCGCCTCGGTGGTGCGCAAGGCGCTCGATGGTCATCGCAACGTCGGTCTCGTGACGAACGGCAACCGTGCCGAGGTGCTGCATCCCGACCGCGGCACGAAACAATTTGGCAAGCTCATGCAGTACCTCGCAGAGGTGCATGCCGGCGGCACGCGGACGCTTCAGGAGACGCTCGTCGAGACCCTTCCGCGTCTGCGGCGGGGCGCGTCCTGCCTCCTGATCACGCCCTCGCTCGATCGCGCGTGGGTTCGTCCGGCAAGCACCCTCCGCGAGACGGCGATCGCGACGCAGGCTGTCATCGTCAGCCCGCCGTTCGACCTCGACGAGCGCGATCGGGCGCGGCGGCGTGCGATCCTCGGCGAGCTCGCGGTCGCCGGTGTGCCGGCGGCCCACCTCGCACCCGGCGCTCCCATCGAGGAGCTCTTCCACGAATCGACGGCGGCGATCGCGTGAGCGAGCGCCTGAAGTCGTTCAGGAGAGCGCTCCTTCCTCCCATCGATCATGCGAAGCTGCGCTTCCGCGGCGGATGGTTCGCGCTTCCGATCTATCTCGTGGTGATCTCCATGTATCCGCTTTCGTTGCAGCACGCCGACTGGGTCGAGATCAGCTCGCAGTTCTGGTGGATCGCGATCGCCGGAGTGCTTGCCGGGACGCTGCTCGGCAACGGCCGCATCCGATTCACGCGTGCGGTCCTCGCCGGCGGCACGCTCGGGATGCTGATGGTCACGCTCTCCACGACGTTCGCGTCGACCGGCGGTGCCGCCTTCCGCGACAAGCTGACGCACCTCGCGATCCTCGTGAACAACTGGATCACGCAGGTGCTCGCCGGCGAGGCGGCGAGCGATCCGACGGTGTTCGTACTGTTCCTCGGCGCGTCGGTGTGGTGCGCCACGTTCGTCGGTTCGTTCGTTCTCGCGCGGACCGGCCGCATCTGGGACGCGGTGATCTTCAACGGCGCGTGCCTGGTGATCAACGTCTCGGTGGCTCTTACGAACCTCTACCCCGACCTCATCGTGTTCACGCTCGCGGTCCTCGTGCTGCTCGTGCGGATCCACATCGTCAATCTGCAGGAGCGTTGGCTCCGGCAGAACATCGTGCCGTCCGGCGAAATGGATTGGCGCCTCCTCCGCGGTGGGCTGACCTGGACCGCGGTGCTCGTGATCATGTCGCTCGTCACCCCGCGCGTCGGAGCAGCCGAGGTCCTGAACGGCGCCTGGAGCACCTTCGAGGCTCCGTACCACAGCGTCGAAGCGGAGTGGCAGCGCTTCTTCGCCGGCGTTTCCGGTCCGAGCCGTCTTCGCGGCGTGTCGTTCTCCGATTCCATCCGGCTTGGCCAGGCTCCCAACCTGGGCGACCGAGTGGTGATGACCGTGGAGGCGCCGTCCGGTCACTTCTGGCGCGCCGTGACGTACGACTTCTACACCGGCGCGGGATGGCGCACGACCGAGAGCGACAAGGCCGACAAGATCGCGCTCCCCACGGCCGATCGCGAGGCCTTCCAAGCGCGCTTCGACATCATCGTGCCGCACTCGAACATCCTCTTCGCCGCGAACGAGCCGCAAAAAGTTGATGTGCCCTACCAGTTCTACACGGGCGCCGACAAGACCTACTCGACGTCCCTTCACGCGCTGAACCGGTCGCAGGCCGCGGGCACGTACACCGTGACGAGCCTCGTCTCCACAGCCGACAAGCAGACGCTGCGCAAGGTCGCGCCGACCTATCCCGACTACATCAAGGCGAAGTACTTGCAGCTCCCGTCGACGCTGCCGCCGCGCGTGAAATCCCTCGCCCACAGCCTTCTGGACAACATCCCGAATGCCTACGACAAGGCCGAGACGCTCGAGACCTTCCTGCGCAGTCCGCCGTACTCCTACTCGCCTCAGGTGAAGGCGACGCCGCCCGGCAAGGATCCGATCGAGTACTTCCTGTTCGATCTGAGACAGGATTTCTGCGAGTACTTCGCGTCCGCGATGGTGGTCATGCTCCGCGAGGCCGGCGTGCCGGCGCGGCTCGTCGAAGGATTCACGACCGGTACGTACGACTCGGCGAGCAACGCGTACGTCGTGAAGGAGCAGGACGCGCACGCGTGGGTCGAGGCGTACTTCCCCCAGTACGGCTGGATCGAGTTCGAGCCCACGCCGTCGCAGCCGCCGTTCCCGCGCGTCGACAGCTCGACGGCGAGCGGCACCGACTCCGGTGACGGCTCGGCGGGCGGCGCGTCGAGCTCCGACCCGAACGACCCCGCAAGTCGAATCAACCGCGCCGAGGACCAGCTGAATCAGGACGACAGCTCGAGTGGGTTCAGCGGCGACAGCGTCGTCGCCGCGGTGCGCTCGATCGATCCCCGTCCCGCGTTCGCCTTCCTCGGCTTCCTCCTCCTGCTTCTCGTGCTGGCCGTGGTGCGGTTCAACTGGCGCTTCCGCAACTACGGTCCGATCGAGTCGGCATGGGGAAAGACCAGGCTCCTCGCGAGCTACGTCGGGCATCCGCCGCATCCATCGCAGACGACGTACGAGTTCGCGAGCTCCCTCGGCACCGCCATACCCGAGACGCAGGCTCCGGTGCAAAGCCTCGCGCAGGCCCGAGTGGTGGAGCGGTACTCGGCGGAGGGCGCCGACGATGATCTGCGTGACGCGGCGGAGACCGCGTGGCATCAGGCGGCCTCGGCGATGGTGAGCCTCCTCCCCGGCCGCGTCCTCCGCGTCATCACGCACCTCTGGCGCTGACCGCGGACCATCCGAACGTCGCGCGTGTCCGCGCGCACGCCGCGGCTCGCGGCACGGATCTACCGGTGAAGCGGTTCAACGCCACGACGCGGACCGCCGAAGATGCGGCGCAGCAGATCGGTACGGAGGTCGAGCGGATCGTGAAGTCGCTCGTCTTCGTCAGCGCCGGTGAGCCGATCGTCGTTCTCTGCTCGGGCCGCTCCCGGGTAGACGAGAAGCTGCTCGAGGCGGCTCTCGGTGTGCCGAGCGTCCGGCGCGCCACCGCGAATGAGGCGAAGTCATTTACGGGATACGCGATCGGCGGCGTGCCGCCATTTGCTCACGACACGACGTGCCGGGTCATCGCGGACGAGGGCCTTCTCGAGTTCGATGAGGTCTGGGCGGCGGCTGGTCTACCCGACGCGGTTTTTCCGATCGCCCCGAACGAGCTTGTCCGGATCGCCGAGGCCGAGGTCGCCCGGGTGGCTTTGAATCCAGGGGCCCCCGCCCCCGCCACCTAGAAGAGGTAGCGCGTGACCGTGCGTGGGAATCCGCGGACGTCCCACGCGAAGATCTTCGTGGGCGTGACGACGTAGCCGCCCTTGTCCCACTGCTCCGGCTTCGGCCGGTACTTGTACGTGCGTGCATATTTCGTGCGGTATTGCTTGGTGATCCGCTCAGCCGTCGGACGGTCCACCGACTGAAGGCGCTCGGCGCGCCCTTCGATCATCACCGCGGTCGTCCCTGACTCGGTGCCCACCGCGATCCGCGGATCTCGCGCGAGGTTCCGGGCCCACTTGGTGTCTTCGCCCCCCTCGAAATACCAGCGGTCGTCGATCCACGCTCCCCATTGACCGACAAGGTGGGGCTTGCCGTCGGCGTCGATCGTGACGAGCCAGTACGACCGCGCACCCTCGAGCAGCTTTCGCGTCGAGGACCACGGCATCATGCCCCGTTCGGTTGTCGGAACGCCGTAGCCCTTCGGCATGCGCGGGCGCGTCGCCCGCGGGGAGCTAGCGCTCTTCCTCGTCGTCTTCGGCGTCGTCGTCCGCTTCGAACTCATCCGAGTAGAAGCCAAGCTCCTCCGATTTGAACACCGTGACGAGAAAATCCTCGCGCTCCGGATCGTGCGTCTGGACGAGCTCCTCGTCGATCTGATCGATCACCTGCTGCAGCTCATCGTCCGTCAGATCCACCTCGAGGAGCAGCGTGCCATGCACCTCGAATCTGCCGTAATGGAGATCGATGCGGCCGACACGCCGAGCGCCGCCATAGATCGCGAAGATCTCGCTCGATTCGGTGCGGACGGTGCGCTCGAAACGTGACGATTCCACAGGCCGCGAGAGGTTACCCCATAGCCCTCGCCGATGACTCCCCTGCAGTTATGGGGACGCGGAAAGAGCCGTCTCGAATGGCTTGCTGTCCGGCGTGTAGAAGAACTCGAGGACGTGTGCGCTCGACGACCCACGGTTCAGTATCTGCATCGGGCCACCGATCCCGATCGCGATTCCCTTGTCGTCCGTGAGGTAATCGTGAAGACCGGGTTGTCGGACCTCGACGTCGCCGTCGAGCACGACGAGCACGGTCGCGCCACCGTGGGCCACCGCGGCGGAGCGCCCGCCAGGTTCGAGCGTGAGCCGTTCGAGCCGGAAGCTGTAGGCGCCCTCCGGTTGGGGTACTGGCAGCTGGGGCCCCTGGACGATCCGGCGCAGAGCGCCGAACGCGGTGCGTGAGCCGCCGTAGACGACGAATGTGTACCAGCGGCTCGTGACCGAGCCGGGGTTGCTTTGGTGGAACGTCTTGAGCGGCGTCGCCGCGGCTTCGCCCGCGTGCAAATCGACGAAGCCATCATCCCAGCTCCAGCGGACCGTCCCAGACAGAACGTAGCCAATGCTCGGGAGCGGTGCGTCGTCAAAAGAAGCGGCCGTGTTCGGCGGTAGATCGGGCAGCGCGTACACACCCAGGTAGGACTGGATGTAGGCCGGACCGTCCTGCGCTCTGGTCGCGAGCGTTTCAGTCGTCGATCCACTCGGATGCGGATCAGAGACGGGAAGGGGAGTCGGGGTTGGCGGCTCCGCATTCGGGGACGGCACCGCCGATGGCGGCGCTGTCGGCGAGGCCGCGACGACGGAGGGCGATGTTGCCGGCGCAGAAGCCCCGCCCGAGCAGCTCGAAAGCGTGATCGACCAAACGAGCGCCAGCACTGCACGTCGGCTCATGGCCCGACGCTACGGCACCGCACCGATCGCATGGCATCGTGGAAAACACCTAAACCTCAGTGGTAGCGATCGCGGTTCGCCTCTTCCGTGACCCAGGTGGCGACCCTGGCTCGCGATCGGAACCCGAGCTTCTTCAGGATGTGCTCGACATGTGCCTCGACGGTCCGCTCGCTCAAACCCAGATCATCGGCGATCGCGCGGTTGCTGAGTCCATCGGCGATCAGCCTCGCCACCTCTCGCTCTCGCGGGCTGACCCGAGACTCAAGCGGCAGGGCCGTCGCACGCTGGGAGTCGGTGAGGGCCAACGAGCGCCCGTTCTGGGAGCCCCAGCCGGCGAGCCACGCCAAACGATGCGCGGCTCCGGCCGACCGCCAGATCGAGATGATCTCCGCGAATGCGGTCTCGGCGGCGGCGCGGTCGCCCCGACCGTTGCGTTTGAGGTGCGCTTCGATGAGGCGCCTCCGAAGGAGCTCGCGAGGGAGGGGGTGGACGTCGTCATGGAGCCGGACCGAGTGGCGATACGCGTCGATCGCTTCGTCGAGTCGTCCCTCCCGTAGAGCCGTCTCGCCGTGACCGAACGCGCGCCGGGCCGTCGCCGATACCGGCTCGCGCTCACGACCTTGCGTCAGGCAGCGCTCGATCCAGGTTTGCTCGCGCGCGCCGTCGCCGATGGTCCGGGCCGCCTCGACCGAGAGCATCGCGGCATCGTCCAGCTGCGGCATCGGGTACCGATTCGCGAGCGTGCCGGCGAGCGTCTCGGCCAGGTCGAGCCCCGCGACGGGCTGACCCGCGAGATACAGGACCTGGACACCGAACGCGATATCTCCGAGGCCCTCGGCCTGTCCGCGAGCGTGCTCGGCAATACCGGCGACGACCTCGACGACCCGAGCGCTCGGACCTTCGCGGGCCGTTCGAACGTACTCGAGCGTCGCACGCGCCCGCGTGTGTAGCGATGAGTCCTCGGGAACCTTCTCCGCCAGAGCGACGAGCTCATCCCAGCGTCCGTCGTAAAGAAGAAGGAGAAGATTGACCCACGCGAAGTGGCTCTCGTGGCCGAGCCGCCGCGCGGTGGCGAGCGAGAGCTCCAACGCCGAGCGGAACTCCTGCTCCGAGCACCCGGTGAGGAACAGCGTGATAGCCCAGTTGTGATTCGCGCGCGCGGCCTCCGCCGGGAGCTGGCTCCGGAGCGCGAGCGCCGCACTTTCCTCGAGGAGCGCGACGCCCTCGAGCCGACCCTGGATCGCTATCAGAACACCGGCCGTGGTGAGCGCGTCGACGAGGATCTTCGGTTTCGCTGCCACCCGTCGCGCCATGTTCACCGCCGACTCAGCCCAGCGCGCGGCTTCCTCGCCCTGATGTGCGAGGGCCAGCTGGCGCGAGAGCTCGGAGTGCGCCTCCGCGAGCTCTTCGCTCTCGCCGAGGGTCTCAAGCGCGGAGATGGCGCCGCGCGCGAGATCGAGGGCGGCGGCGGTTTCACGCGCATGCCAGCGGTACCGAGCCTCAACGATCGTCGCCTGTGCGGCTCGGCGGACGTCGCCCGAATCCTCGAAGGATCGTCGAGCCTCGGCCGCCACTTCCGCCGCGCGCCGATAGCGGCCCGCCCCTGCGCCCGCTCGTGCGTGCGCGAGCTCCAGCTGGATCTCGCCGCGGGTCGCCCCCAGCGGCGAGACTTCGAGAGCTGCCTCGAGATGCGCCGCCGCTCGGGCGTGGGCTCCCGCGGCGCTCGCCTCCACTGCGGCGGCACGGAGGTACGCGACGTCGCGATTCTTGTCTGACGCAGGCTCGACTTCGCGAGGAGTCCGTCTGCGCGGGGATCGCCGGTTCACGCGGCGAGTCTATGAAGCGGTGCTACACCCCGAGCCGCGCCGTGCGCACCGCGTTGATATCGGCGAAGGCGCCGATGCGCGCGCGCACCTCATCGGGGACCGCGTCGTCGACGGTCAGGATCATCAGCGCCTCGCCGCGCGGATGGAGGCGACCGACCTGCATCGAGGAGATGTTGACGTCGTGCTCGCCGAGAAGGGTACCCACACGCCCCACGAGGCCGGGCTTGTCCTGGTGCTTCGTGAGGAGAAGGTGACCGTCCACCGGGACGTCGACCCAGAACCCGTCGATGAACACGATCCGCGGGTCGCCCTGCACGAGCGTGCCGGCGACCTCCGTCGATCCGACCTTCACCGAGAGGAGTGACGCGTATCGCGCCGGCTCGGTCTCCCTGCGCTCGGCGATGACGAGACCGCGCGAACGCGCGAGGTCGAGCGCGTTCACGAGATTCACGCGCTGCTCGCTGAACGTCTCGAGCACGCCCTTGACCGCGGCGGCGCGAAGCGGTTCCGGATCGAGCTCGAGGACCGCGCCGCCGTAGCCGAGCGCGAGCTGCGCGGGCCGGTCGTCGAGGAGCTGGGCGGCGAGCGAGCCCAGCCGCTCGGCAAGGCGAAGCCAGGCCATGCCGCCCGCCTCTTCGGACGGCGGGCGCGGAGCGTTGACGGCGTAGCGCGCGGGCTTGCCGTCGAGAACGTCGAGGATCTGCTCCACCACGTCGACCGCGACGTTGGTCTGGGCTTCGGCCGTCGACCCGGCGATGTGCGGCGTCAGCACGGTGCGCGGCGCGGCGCGGATCTTCGCGTCGGCGGGCAAGGGCTCGGCCGCGAACACGTCAAGGGCGGCGCCGGCGATCGTTCCCTTCTCGAGCGCGGCCGCGAGCGCGTCGAGGTCGACGATCTCGCCGCGCGCCGCGTTGATGACCACCGCGCTCGGCTTCATTCGACCGAGCGCCTCCGCGCCGATGAGTCCGCGCGTTTTCTCGGTGAGCGGCACGTGGAGCGAAATGACGTCGGCGGATCGCAGGAGCTCGTCGAGGTCGACGAGCCGGGCGCCCGCGGCCCGCGCGGACGCTTCGGTCGCGAAGGGATCGTGCGCGATGATGGTCATGCCGAATGCGCCCGCGCGGCGCGCGACCTCGCCACCGACACGTCCGATCCCGACGAGCCCGAGCGTCTTGGCGCGTAGCTCGCGGCCGATGAACTTCGAGCGGGTCCACTCGCCCGCGCGAACGCTGCGGTCAGCGTCGACCAGGCGGCGGAGCAATGCGAGGGTGAGGGCAACGGTGTGCTCGGCCGCCGCGACGATGTTTCCGAGCGGCGCGTTCACGACGTACACGCCGCGTGCGGTGGCCGCCCGCACGTCGATGTTGTCGACGCCGACGCCCGCGCGACCCACGACCATCAGGCGCTTCGCGGCGTCCAGGATCGGCGGAGTCACCTTGGTCTCGCTGCGCACGATGAGCGCGTCGATGTCCGCGACGCGCTGTATGAGGTCAGCCTCTTTCAGACCGGTGGTCTGGCGGACCTCGCACCGCGCGCGGAGCAGCGCGAGACCCTCTTCGGCGAGAGGGTCCGCGACGTGAACGATGCTGCGGCGGTTAGCGACGAGTCGCGACCGCGTCGTTCGCCGGCCTCACGGTCGACGAGCTGCGGGCTGCGGGGCGCGACGTCTGCTGCTGGCTCTCCGCGTACGCGCGAAGCGCCGCGGTCATGGCCACGCCCGGCTCAACGGGTTGGTTGAGATCACGCAGCGTGAGCTCGAGCGCGCTGAAGAAGGCGACGATGTCCTGCAAGGTCACGAAGCCCAGGTGGGCGACGCGGACGAGCTGTCCTTCCATTTTGCCTTGACCGCCGGCCACGATCGTGTCGTGGTCATCGCGGAGGATGCGGATGAGGTTCCGGGCGTCGACACGTGCCGGCGGACGGAACGCGGTCACCGCCGGAGAGGCGTAGCGCTCGTCGGCGAAGAGCTGAAGATTCACGGCCTGAAGACCGCGCCGGGTCGCACGCGCAAGATCGCGGTGGCGGCGGATGATCGCCTCGAGGCCTTCCTCAGCCATCAGGCGAAGGGATTCCTGCAGCGCGATGAAGACGGTCACCGCCGGCGTCGCCGGTGTCTGGGCCTTCTCGAGGGACGTCTTATACGCGGCGAGGTCGAAATACGCCTTCGGTAGGTTCGACTTCTCGTACGCCTTCCACGCGCGCGGGCTCATCGTGACCATCGCGACGCCCGGAGGCGCGCCCCACGCTTTCTGCGACGCGGTGACGCAGACGTCGATGCCCCATTCGTCGATCTCGAGCTCGGTGCATCCGGCGCCGGAGACGCTGTCGACGAGAAAGAGCTTGCCGGAATCACGGACGACCGCCGCGATGTCCTTCATCGGGTTCAAGACCCCGGTCGAGGTCTCGTTGTGGGTGATGAGGACGGCCTTCGCGGCCTCCTTGCCCTTCTCTTTCGCGAGCTCATCGCGCACGAGATCCGGGTCGACGGCGCGGCCGTACGGGACGTCAACGCGCCGGGCCTCGACTCCGTAGGACTTGCAGATCGCGGCGAAGCGCTCGCCGAATGCGCCGCAGCTGAACACGAGCGCCTTGTCGCCCGACGAGAGCGTGTTCGCGATCGCGGCCTCGAGACCACCCGAGCCGGACGCGGTGAGGAGCAAGACATCGTGCTCGGTGCGGAGGAAATCCTGCAACGCGCGGGTCAGGGCCGCGAGCAGTGCGGCGAACTCGGGGCCGCGGTGGTTTATCAGCGGTCTCGCCGACGCGGCGAGCACCGCCTGAGGAACGAACGTGGGACCAGGAATGCGGAGGTTCTGCGGACGGTACATTGAGCGCCCTCCCGGTGTTGATGATGCCAGCCGCTCATCGCGGCCACAAGGCGAAAGTCAGACATGGCTGAACCGAAGTTCGCCCCATCCATCCTCTCCGCCGACTTTGCCCGCCTGGGCGAGGCGGTCGTCGCCGTCGAGCGAGCCGGTGCGGACTGGGTCCACGTCGACGTGATGGACGGTCATTTCGTCCCGAACCTCACGTTTGGCCCGAAGATGGTGGCGGACCTCCGCAAGGCGACCCGCCTGCCCCTCGATGTCCACCTGATGATCGAGAGCCCCGAGGACTGGGTGGACCGGTACGCCGAGGCGGGTGCGACCTTCCTCACGATCCACGTCGAGGCCACGCGCGATGTCCCGGGGACGCTGGCCGCGATCCGCGCTCGGGGCGTCCGGCCGGGGCTAACGCTGAATCCGGAGACCCCCGTCGACGTCGTCATGCCGTATCTCGGGTCCGTCGACCTCGCGCTGGTGATGAGCGTCCACCCCGGTTTCGGCGGGCAGAAGTTCATCGAAAGCGCGCTCGAAAAGGTCAGAGCGATCCGCGAGGCGCTCGACGAGCGGAAGGTCGCGGCCGAGCTCGAGGTCGACGGCGGGGTGAAGCCCGACAACTGCGCTCGCGTGGTCGCCGCGGGGGCGAGCGTCCTCGTCGCGGGCTCGGCGGTCTTCGAGGATCCGGAGGGTCCTGCTGCGGCGCTCCGTAAGTTCAGACACGCGATACGGCGTTAGGCGAAATGCCAGTCGAGCGCGAGGTCCCGATTCGTGCGTTCATTCTCTTCATGAGCTCGAATCCGCGGGTCGCCCTTGCGGCGCTGATCCGTCAGCGCGCTTCAGCCATCGCCCCGCGCGTGATCTCCGACGCCACCTCCGACCGGCAACGGACCGAGAGGATCGAGCTCGAGCATCGGCTTACGGCGTACCTCGAGCGGCGGATACCGCTCTGGGTCGAGGCGCTCGAGGCCAGCGATGCGGAGCGCGCGCCCGCGATAAGGCGTCTCCTGCGCACCGATGCCGAGGCCGGCGAAAACATCCCGCCGGTGGTCCTCCTCGGAACGGTCGCGATCGGCTACCGGCTCATGGAGTCGGAGATACGTCTGCACGCATCCGACTACGGATTTTCGGCCGACGCGCTCTGGGCGGAGATGGACCTCTTGCGGAGGACGGTGGGGGAGATGCGCCGCCGGCTCGGCGACGGTGAGAGCGTCGCCTAATTAATCGGCGTCGCCGAGGCCGAGCTCCGTGAGACGCGAGTCGCTGATCCCGAAGTGGTGCGCGACCTCGTGCACGACCGTGTCGCGGACGATCTCGGCCTGGCGTCGAGGCGACGCGGTGATCCGTTCGATCGGTCCGCGGAAAATGCATATGCGGTCGGGAAGGTAGGGCTCCTGCGCGCCGCGTTCGGTGAGCGGCACCCCTTCATACAGACCAAGCAACGTGCCGCCACGGGGGAGCCGCTCAGGCGCGGGCTCATCCTCGATCACGATCTCGAGATTGCGGATCCGCTCGCGGAACTCCGCGGGGAGCTCGTCCAGCGCGTTCCGCACAAGCCGCGCGAAACGCGCGCGGCGTAGGTCCGACACGATCGCACTCTAGCTGCGCAGGGGAGGCCGGGGCAGGGGCCCCGGTAGCGCGAAGCGCTCTGCTACCCCTCTCCGCTCGCCGCGTTAGCGGCGAGCTGAAGCCTCATGCCGCGCACGCCGATCGCACACGCGCGAGCGCTCGCGCGCGAAGACGGCACACTCCCGATTCGGAAAGACCGACCTCGCCGCCGATCTCCCGCAGCGTCAGTCCGCGCCCGTAAGACAGAACGAGGACTCGGCGCTCGAGCGGCGTGAGGTCGCGCAGCGCGCTCGCGACGAGCGGCCATCGCGCGTCCTGGCGTCCCGGAGCGGGCTGCACCTCGGCCACATCGCCGATGCGATCGAGCGAAACTTCGACGTAGGGCGGATTCGGCGCCGGCGCTAGCGCGCCATCTTCGCTCGCACGCTGCGCCGCCCGAAACGCCCGGCGCGCGCTGCGAGTCAGCGGGTCACGCTCGCGGAGCGCATCGAGGATCTGCCCACGAACGCGCCGCGCGGCGTATGCGCCGAACGAAGCCCCACGGTCTCCGCGATACCGGCGAGCCGCCTGCACGAGGCCGACGAGACCCCACGCGATCAGGTCCTCACGGTCCGCTCCACGGCAGCGAGGGTCGATCGATCGTGAGGCGACCGCCCGCGCGAACTGCAGGTGCGCGATGATGCGGTCATCTCCAAGAGGAACAGCCGGATCGGCCATGCGCACCTCCCCTGCGGCGCGGACCGTAGTCAGCGGCTTCGCCGGTGTCAATAGCGAATTGACGAAGTTGTCCACGGGGTTGTATACATGACTAAGTTATCCTCCCGTGGACCTACAACAAGGGGGGTTCTACGGGATGGCCATCAACCAGCAGCAAGCCGACCGCATCATCGCTGTGCTCGGCACCAAGTCGCAGAACGCTCTCGCACCCGGATCGGGCTGTCCGATGTGCGGTTCGCACAACTGGCGGC
>DASPWX010000133.1:0-18836 GCA_035637615.1 Bathyarchaeia archaeon
AGCGCGATCGAGCTGCAGCTCGGCTACGAGATCTTCCAGACGACCGATGCGACAAAGATCGACCTCTCGACCGTCGCGGCCGCGATCCTCACGTACCACCACGCCGAGGTGGACGTCGACGCCCGGCTCACGCGGGGGAGGTTCGAGCATCTCATCCGGCCGATGCTCAACGAGACCGCGACGCTGGTGCGGCGCGTGATCGGCGACGCGGGTGTCGCGGCGTCCGAGGTTTCGGCCGTCGTCTACACCGGCGGATCCAGCGCGATCCCGGCCTTCCGGGCGCTCATGCACGACCTCGTGCCGAATGCGGTCGCGCGGGACGCAGCCGCGTTCACCAGCGTGGCCGCCGGCCTCGCGATGCCCGGCGTGACGGAAGCGGCCGTCGCCGGCTAATGGACAATCGTCTAGTGGGACGCTTGATTCCGTACGCCGCCGCTGCGGCCACCGTCGCTATCACCACCGCGCTCATCGGCCTCGTCTCCGAGCGCGCGCAGATCGCGAACATCTCGATGCTCTACCTCGTCGCCGTGCTCGTCGTCGCCGTGGCGTTCGGGCGCGCCGCCGCGATCGTCGCGAGCATCCTGGCCTTTGTCACGTTCGACTGGTTCTTCGTGCCTCCGACGCATCAGCTCGTGGTGGCGGACGCGCAGGAGCTCTTCTCGCTCGCGCTCTTCCTCATCACCGCGGTGGTCACGGGAACGCTCGCGGCACGCGAGCGGGCGCGCGCGCAGGAGGCCGAGCACCGCGAGCACGACGCGAAGGTCCTGTACGAGGCGGCGTTCCTCATGGCCGAGCCGGATCTCGAGCGTGCCCTCGTCGCGGTCGCAGAGCACTTCCGCGCGGCGCTCGACCTGGACGCGGTCTCGATCGAGGCGGAGGCGGACATCCTTCCCCGGCCGGCGATCGCCGCTCGCGACGAGTCAGCCCGCGCGGAGCTGCGTGCGACGGGAAGCGAGCTGCGGCTCATCGACCCTCACGGAGCGTCGCGAACCGTCCGACTCGTCGGTCGCACCGCGGCGCGCGGTGACCGCCGCGCTCGGGTCGTCCCGATCGTCGCCGCCGGAGCCCGGGTTGGACGTCTCGCGGTACTCCCGCGAGCCGGGGCGCCGGAGCTCGGGCCGGCCGGCGAACGCGTGCTCGCGATCGCCGCAGCGCAGCTCGGACTGACGATCGAGCGTGGCCGCTTCCGCAAAGAGGCGACCGAGGCCGAGGTGCTCCGACGTTCGGATGACCTCAAAACAGAGCTTCTTCACGCCGTCTCGCATGAGCTCCGCACGCCCCTTGCCTCGATCCTCGCGTCGGCCGGTAGCCTCCGCCAACGCGATGTCGACTGGACAGAGCGCGAGCGCGACGAGTTCGCATCGGCGATCCAGGACGAGACGGTGCGGCTCGACCGGCTCGTGGGCAGCCTGCTCGATCTCTCGCGCATCGAGAATGGGACGCTCGTGCCGCACAAGGCGTGGCACGACGTCGGCGCGCTCGTCGAGGACGTCGCGGGCAGGATGCGCCCGGTCACCAAAGGTCATCCGGTGCGTCTCGACGTACCGGAAGACCTGCCGCCGATCGAGCTCGACTATGTCGAGATCCAGCAGGTCCTCTCGAATCTGGTGGAGAACGCCGCGAAATTCTCCCCGGCCGGGTCGGAGATCGGGATCAGCGTCGGGCGCGACGACGCGAATGTTCGCTTCGCGGTCCGCGATCACGGGCCGGGCATCGCGGCCGGCGATTCAGATCGGGTCTTCGAACCGTTCGTCCGGCTCGCGCGCGCCGGCCAGGGGCCACGGGGCGTCGGCCTCGGTCTGGCCATCGCCAAACGACTCGTCGAGGCGCACGCCGGAACGATCTGGGTCGATCGCGGCGTGAGCGAGGGAACACGGATCGTTTTCACGCTCCCCGGCCGGGCCGGTGTCGTCTAACGCCGTGCGGGCGGAGCCCTCCGGGGCACGCCTTCTCGTGGTCGACGACGAGCCGTCGATGGTGCGAACGCTACGGACGAACCTCCGCGGTCACGGGTTCCAGGTCGAGACCGCGGAGACCGCTGGGGACGCGCTCGCGAGCTACGAGCGCCGCCAGCCCGACCTCATCGTGCTCGATCTGAACCTGCCCGACGGCGACGGGTTCGAGGTGGTCCGTCGCATTCGCGAGCGGTCGGGAACGCCGATCATCGTGCTCTCTGCGCGCGGCGGCGAGACCGACAAGGTGAACGCGCTCGATCTCGGCGCCGACGACTACATGACCAAGCCGTTCGGGATCGACGAGCTGCTTGCGCGCATCCGCGTCGCGCTGCGGCACGTCGCGCGCCCCGGGACCGGAGCCGAGCCGAGGATCGCGAGCGGCGACCTTGTCGTCGATCTCGAACGCCGGGAGGTCACGGTCAGCGGACGCACGATCCACCTGACACCCACGGAGTACGACCTGCTCAAGGTATTTGTCACCAATCCCAACAAGGTGCTCACCGACCGGATGCTGCTGCAGCAGGTCTGGGGGCCCGATTACGGTGACGAATCGCATTACCTGCACGTCTATGTCGCCCGGCTCCGGCGCAAGATCGAAAGCGATCCGCAGGATCCCGCGTACCTTGTGACCGAGCCCGGCGTGGGTTACCGCTTCCGCTCCGAAGAGGTCTGACGGGGTTTGAGCCGCTGTTGAGGCGGTGACCGCGTTCGTTGACACGCTGTTGAGCGCTTTCGCGCGACGCTCATCGGCATGGACTCCCACGGCGAACGCGGGGAACTTCCCGGACTCGAACGGCTCGTCCCGAAGCAGGGTCGACGGCCAGGCGACCGCTACGTGCGGATCGTCTCGCCCCGCCGCGAGTTCCGTCGGGCGGAGGGCCATTACGTAGCGACGGACGCCGCGATACTTCCACCGGGCCAGACCGGGCGGGTGCTCGCCGGCATCCGGCACGCGCTGTTCGGACGGCCACTCACCACCGAGGCTGAGGGCTCGGAGCGCCTCTCGGTCGCGACCGGCTACGCGATCCTCGCGTCGGACAACATTTCGTCCTCCGCGTACGCGACCGAAGAGGCGATGCGGGTGCTCGCGCTCGCCGGCGTCGCGGCGCTCTCCCTCACGATGCCGATCGCACTCGCGATTGTGGGCGTCCTGGCGGTCGTGGTCCTGTCTCAACTGCAGGTCATCAAGGCGTATCCGAACGGGGGCGGCAGCTATGTCGTCACGAGCGACAACCTGGGCCGCGTGCCCGGCTTGGTCGCGGCATCCTCGCTCCTCATCGACTACGTCCTCACGGTCGCGGTCTCGACCGCCGCCGGCGTGGCGGCGATCACATCCTTCGCGCCGGCGCTGCACGACATGCGCGTGCCACTTGGACTCGCATTCATCGCGCTGCTCGCCATCGGGAATCTGCGCGGCATTCGCGAGGCGGGGATGATCTTCGCGATTCCAACGTACGTGTACGTGCTCTCGCTCGCCGGTCTCATCGCGTATGGCCTCTTCCGCGTGGTGTCGGGCGACGTTCCGGCGGCGGCGATCCCGCCGGATCCGGTGCCGGCTGCCGGCGTCACCGCGCTGTCGGTGCTCCTCATCCTCCGCGCCTTTGCGTCAGGCTCGGTCGCGCTCACCGGCGCCGAAGCGGTCGCGAACGGGGTTCCGAGCATGAAGCCGCCCGAAACGAAGAATGCGTCGAGGACCCTCATCCTCATGGCCCTGACGTTCGGCACGATCTTTCTCGGCCTCACGTTCCTCGCTCAAGCCATCGGGGTCGTGCCGGATCAACGAGAACACGAGACGCTGAATAGCCTCGTCACCCGCTCCCTCCTCGGCGACGGTTTCCCGTACTACCTGGTGCAGGTGTCGACCGCGGTCATCCTCGCCCTCGCTGCGAACACCGGCTTCACCGGATTCCCCCGGCTCGCGGCTGTGCTCGCGAACGACCGCTTCATGCCACGGCACTTCGCCGACCGCGGCGAACGCCTGGCCTTCTCGTTCGGGATCCTGGTCCTCGCGGCGCTCGCGAGCATCGTGCTTGTCGCGTTCGGGGGCAGTGTCACGGCGCTCATCCCTCTCTACACGATCGGCGTGTTCCTCGCGTTCACTCTCTCCCAGACCGGCCTGGTGCGGCGCTGGCTGCGACTCCGCCCGCGCGGGTGGAAGCTCACAGCGGCCATCAACGGTGTCGGGGCTGTCGTGACCGGGGTCGTCCTTGCGATCACGACGGTGACCAAGTTCGAGCATGGCGCGTGGATGGTGCTCATCGTGATGCCGCTCCTGGTGCTGCTGCTGCACGGCATCAGCACGCATTACACGGCCGCCCAGGATTCCCTCGTCCTCGAGGATCTTCGCCAAGACCTCCCGAGGCTGCCGCAGCCGATGGTCATCGTCCCGGTCGCTCGACTCGACCGCACCGCAGTCCATGCGCTCACGTTCGCGTCCTCGATCTCGGATCACGTGCGAGCTGTGCACGTCGCGACCAGCCACGAAACGGCTGCTGCGTTCCAGATCCGGTGGGACGCCTGGGCGGCCAACGTCCCGCTCGAGGTGATCGTTTCGCCATACCGGTCGCTTGTGCCACCGCTTCTCACGTACATCGAGAGGGTCGGCTCGAACTGCGACCGGCCGCTCACGATCGTGGTCAGCCAGTTCGTGCCAGGGCATTGGTGGGAGTTCTTCCTGCATAGCCAGACGGCCTTCCGCCTGAAGCTCGCGTTGCTCTTTCGGCCGGACACGATCGTGATCGACGTTCCGTACCGCCCGCGCGAGAACTAGCCCATAAGGGCTTTGCGGACTTCGCTCTCGGATGCCGTCGGCGAAAAGACCATGACCCGATCGCCGACCTCCAGCTTGGTGTCGTCGTCCGCGTGCATGAGCTTGCCTTTGCGGATGATCCCGCCGACGAGAGCGCCGCTCGGCAGGCGAAGACTCCCCACGCTTTTGCCGGCCGGAGGCGTTCCGATCGCGATCTCGGCTTCGATCAATTCGTTCGCGGAGCCGGCGAGCGACATGAGGGGCATGAAGCCTCCGGACGGAAGCTCCTGTTCGATCACGTTCATCAGCACGCGAGTGGAAGAGATGGTCTCGTCGATGCCAAGCGTCTTGAAGACAATCTCGTTCTTGGGGTTGTTCACACGCGCGATGACACGGGGCGTCCGGCAACGTATCTTCGCCAGCTGGCAGATCACGAGGTTCTTCGCGTCGTCGCCGGTCACGGCGATGAGGGCGTCGGCGCGGCTGCAGCCTGCCTCCATCTGTGCGCGCCCCTCGTCAGCGGGCGCGTTCATGACGATGGAGCCAAGCCGCTCCTGAACGAAATTGGCGCGGCGTCGATCGGCCTCGATCACCGTGACCTCGTGCCCGGACTCGAGGAGCGCCTGCGAAAGGTGGAAACCGATCTCCCCCGCACCAGCGACGACGAAATACATCAGCGCGCCTTTGCGGGCTCGTGAACCAGATCCGCCTCATGCGCGAGCGCCTTGCGCATGAGCACCTCCCCAACTTCCCGGTCTTCCTGCAGCATCGCGTGGAGGAGCGTGCCGAGGATGGTCGTCCGCGAGAACGTATTGATTCCCATCTCGCGGTAGGTCTGCGCCCGAACGGGGTCGTTCACCTTGGCGATGACCAGCTTGACGCCGAAGATCTTTTGCGCGATCTGCGCAGCCATGAGGTTGCGATTGTCTCCTTCGGTGAGAGCTAGGAGCGCGTCGGCCCGTTCGATCCCTGCCTGGCGGAGGACTTCGAGATCAGTGCCGTCGCCGAGGATCGTTTCACCCTTGAAGGAGCTCGGGAGATGCTGGAACCACGCGCGCTCCGCTCGGGCCGGACTCGTCGAGGCGATGTCGACCACGCTCACGCGATGGCCCTCGGAATCGAGGAGCCCTGCGAGAAACCCGCCCACTCGGCCGCAGCCGACGATGACGACGTTCACCTGGTCTCCTCCTGACGATACGCGAGCACCGCGCACGGCGCGTTGACGTACACGTTCTGCACCGTCCGTCCCACGTACACCCGCCCCAGTCGCTTGCGAAAGGGCATCGCGACGACGATGAGGTCGGACTTCCGTTCCACGGCCGTGTCCACGATTGCCGCCGCGGCGTCGCGTGCCTGCAGAAGCTCGGTATCCAGCTCGAATCCGGCCTGGTCGGCGACTTTCTTAGCGCTCGCCAGAAGCTCCTCGCCCCGGTCGAGCTCGGGCTCGAGCACCGCGTCCAGCGGAAGGTTCCACCGCACCTCGATCACGTGGATGCCGACAACCTCGGCTTTCGCGGGCTTCGCGATGGAGGCCACAAGACGAAGCATGTCCGGATCCGCGCTGGTACCCGCGAGAGCGACGAGGATCCGCTTCGGTTGCATGAGTGCGCGAGTTTAGCGTCGTCGGGTCAGGTTCGAGGTGTCTTCGAAGTGGTAAGGCACGTCGATCACGATCGTGTTCGGCCGGAAGAGAAGAGCTGCCTTGAGACGGAACGCGGTCTGGCTGTGGAGCAGCCATTCCCACCAGTGGCGGGGAACAAACTCGCTGAGCACCACCGTCATCGGCCGGTCGTCGGACTTGCCCATCGCCTCGATGTACTTGAGGAGCGGCGCCATCAGCGATCGGTACGGCGACACGACGATGTCCAGCTTGATGTCCGTGTCGAGTTGCGCCCAGCGGCGACGGAATTCCTCGGCACTCGAGTTGGACGTCGAGATGTGCACGGCTTTCACGTTCGGCGACACCGATCGCGCGAACGCGAGGGCCTGGAGAGCCGCACGGTCGAGGCGGGCGATGGGCACGATCACGATCGGAGCTGGGAATACGGGTACCCGCTGCTGTTCGGGGCCCGTGAGGACGAGCGCGTCGTGCACCGTCTGGTAATGGCGGTGGATCCCGTACAGCAAGGCCGTGATGAGGGGGATGAGCACGAGGACCATCCACGCGCCGTACAGGAACTTGGTATAGGCGACGACGACGAGGACGGTGCCGGTCACGACGGTGCCGAAGGTGTTGATGACCATCGAGACGCGCCATCCACGATTGCGGAGCCGTCGCCAGCGGCGCACCAATCCCGACTGCGAGAGGGTGAAGGCGAGGAACACGCCGATCGTGTACAGCGGGACCAGGTTGGTCACGCTCCCGCCGAAAGCCGTCAGGATCACGCCCGCCAGCACGGCGAGAACGACGATCCCAAAGTTGAAGGCCAGCCGCGACCCGACGTCGGCGAAATGGCGCGGCATGAAGCGGTCGTTGGCCAAGACCGACGCGAGCCGCGGGAATCCGGTGAATCCGGTATTCGCGGCGAGCAACAGGATGATCGCCGTCGTGACCTGCACGGCGTAGTAGAGGGGCGTACCCGCACCCACGATCGCGCGCGTCATCATGCTGTTGACGGTCTCCTGCTCGTTCAGATCGGGCTGTATCCCGATGGTCGTCGTTAGATAAGTGATCGCGAGGAAGATCGTCGAGAAGATCGTTCCCATGAGGACGAGCGTGATGACCGCGTTCTTCCTCTCTGGGCGGCGGAAGCTTGGGACGCCGTTCGCGACGGCCTCGCTCCCGGTGAGGCCGACCGACCCTGACGCGAAGGCGCGAAGGACCAAGAGCAAGGTCAGCGGCGCGGTCCCGTCCGGCGGAAATGAATTCGGCGGCGTCACCGGAGCGGGCGTGTCTCCCGTCGCGATCCGAAAGAGACCGTAGGCGACGAGGCCGTACATGGCGATCATGTACGCGTAGGTCGGGGCGGCGAACAGCAGCCCGGCTTCGCGCACGCCGCGCAGGTTGCCGATCACCAGCAGGGCGATGAGGACGAGTCCGGCGATCACCCGGTAGTCGTGCAGCTCCGGTATGAAGCTCGAGATCGCGGCAACGCCCGCAGCGGTCGAGACGGCGACGGTGAGCACGTAGTCGATGAGCAGAGCCGACGCCGCGACCAGTCCTGCGATCACCCCGTGGTTCTCGCGCGCGACCAGATAGCTGCCACCGCCGTTGGGATACGCCCAGATCACGCGCGACTCCGAAAGGATGACGATCGCAAGGACGAAAACGACCGCGATCGCGATGGGCATCGTGAGCGACAGGGCGGCGACCCCGCCGAGCATGAGGACGCGCATCGCTTCCTCTGTGGCGTACGCAGAGGACGAGATGTTGTCGGACGCCAGAATCGGCAGACCCGTGGCGACGCTGACCCGCTCCTCCCCCTCCGCCTCGGTCTCCAGGCGCTTCCCGATGAGGAACCGGAGGGTCGCGTCCCACGCCCGGCCGATGCGGCCGGTGCGTTCCATGGTCTCCTCGGTCGCGACCCACCGCCCGCCGTGGCCGCGGAGCCCGCTCCCCGTCGGCCGCACGATCCGGACGTAGCGATCGCCAACGCGTCTTCCCGGTTGGCTTACCCGCTTCTCGAGCGAAGGCGACTCCGGTCGGTCGTTCGTGCTCGGTGGATCCTGTGGTCTTTCCCTCGGAGTGTCGCCTTCGTCGTCTGTCACGTCAGGGCTGCGATTGTGGCACGGTACCGCGGGCCCGCTCCGCCGCCGATTGGTCGAGCAACACGACATCGCGCGCGGACGCGGCCGACCGCCGATCGATCGAGACCAGGTGCGCAGGAGAGGTGAGCACCTGGATGGTGAGCGCACCCGGCGGCGGCGTGACGAAGCTCGCGTGGACCGTGAGGGTGTTGCCCGAGCGGTCTATTCGCACGACACGGATGTCGTACCCGCCGGTCCGCTGCGATCCGGCGAAGGCAGCGATGAAGAGCCGAGTGGCGTCGCTGGAGGCAAGCTGCCCGAGACCCGCGGATCCTGGACCCGTCCCGGCGACGATGCGCGCGGCACCCTCGTATCCCGATTGCTGCGTCGCGCCATGGTCGGTGAACGGAATGTTCTGAGCGTCGCTCACACCCGCTCCCGCCCCACCGCATGCGACCGCCGCGAGGAACAGGAGCTCACAGACCGAACGCAAGGCGGTCCGCGAAGATCGACGGAAGGCCTCGTTCGCGAATCCGGCGCTGCGTCTCGGCGAACCGATAGGGCGAACGATGGAAGGTCACCGTGCCCGGCGCAAGGTCCAGGACCGCGTACGCGGCACGGGGATCTCCGTCGCGTGGCTGCCCCACGCTGCCGGGATTCAGAAACGCGCGGGGGGCGAGGGGATAGGGAGTCTCGTACTGCACGCGGCCGGGCTGCCCCTTCGCATCGGCCCGGAACAGCGACGGGACGTGCGTATGGCCGGCGCAGCAATGTGACGTTCTCGCGAGCGCGAGCGAAGCGGCGGCGCTCCTCGGATTGGTGACGTACTCCCACAGGGGATCGCGAAGACTCCCATGGCAGAGCGTGACGTCGCTCGTCTCGAGGGTCCTCGGGAGCCCGGCCAGCATGTCTCGCTCGGCGGACGTGAGCCAGGCCTGATGCATCTTCGCCGCGACCGCCGCGGGCGGATTGAAGAAATCGAGGTCCTCGCCCCTCGCGACCGCGCGGTCGTGGTTACCTGCCACGATCGTCGCCTTCTGCTCGACGAGGAGCGCGAGCACCTCTGATGGGTCGGGGCCGTACCCGACGCTGTCGCCGCACACCCAGAGCTCGTCGACCGGTCCCATCTCGGCGAGGACGCTCTCGAGCGCGACGAGGTTCGCATGGATGTCGCTCAGGAGGCCGACCTTCACCCGGTCGAAGCCTGCCGCGCGGCGTGGATCGTGAAGCGATTCTCGACGAGCGCGCGGCCGATCACGACCGATGCGACACCACGCGATGCGAGGGCACGAACGTCGTCGAGGTCGCGGACGCCGCCGCCGGCGTGCAGCGCGACGCGACGACCTACCACGGCGCGCACGGCGTCGACGAGGCTGAGTGGCGGGCCCGCGAGCCGGCCTTCCGTCGTCAGATCGATGAGGTACAGGGCGCGGACTCCGGCGATCTGCGCCGCACGCGCCGCCGCGAGGGCGCCGCGGCCGGTGGCGACCGTGACGAGATCCGGATCGCCGCCGCGCGGCGCGAGGAAACCGGCACGCCCCTCGATCTCGACGATGCCCGCGTCGCCGAGCGAGGCGATGTCCCTCAGTAGCTCGTCATCGCCGAACACCGCGCTCGAGAAGAGCACGCCGGCGAATCCGCGATCGATCGCCTGGCGCGCGTCGTCCAGGCGCGAGATGCCACCGGCCAGACGGCATGGCACACCAGACTCGCGCGCGAGTTCCGCCAGGAAGTCGAGGGCCTTCGAGGTGCCGGTCTCCGCGCGGTCCATATCCACGAGATGCAGCTCCTCCGCGCCGTCGGCGACGAGAGCGCGCGCTCTCGCGATGACCGACCGGCCCGCAGCGTTCGAGAGATGTGACCCCCGGACGTCCAGCGACGGCACGATCACCACGGGCGCCGCTTGGCCTCCGCCGCGGAACGCGGGTAGCGGGTTGGCGTTCCGCGCAGCTTCCGGATCACGACGAGAGATCTGCCCGGAAGGAGCTTCCCGAGGCCGAGCTCGGAGGTCGGTGTGATCTTCACGATCTCGCCGCCGATGGCCGCACACGCTTTTCTCGCGCCTGGGAGCTCCTCGTCGAGCCGGCCTTTCCACGCGATCGCGTCGCCACCGACACGGAGGAACGGCAAGAGATATTCGGTGATCGCGCCGAGGGTGCCGACGGCGCGCGCCGTCGCAACGTCATAGCGCTCGCGCCGCGTCTGCGCGAGCGCTTCAGCACGCTCGTTCCTCACCTCGACGCGATCCAGGGCGAGCGCGCTCGTGACCTCCTCGAGAAAGCGGGCCTTCTTCCCCATCGATTCGACGAGTGTCACGCTCGTCCCGGGAAGGGCGAGGCGCAGGGCCAGACCTGGAAATCCGGCACCGCTTCCAACGTCGATAACGCGCTCGCGACCGGTCCACGTACGTGCCGCGACCGCGGTGAACGAGTCCAGGAAGTGTTTTGTCGCGATATCTGCCGGCGTTGTGATCGCCGTGAGGTTCACGGTCGTATTGCGTTCGATGAGGAGATCGGCATACCGCGCGCAGAGCACGACCGTTGCGGCGTCGAGCCGGACGCCGATGCGCTCGGCATCACGAGCGAGCGCCTCGAATGGACCGGCGGCGATCTCGCTGGACGGCACGAGCCGTAAAGTATGGCCGTGAGGCGCGCCGTGGTCGTCTGGGCCGCAGCGCTTGTCATCTCGTGCGGATTGCTCGCGCTGCCGCTCGTCGCGCTTGCCGCGACGAGCGCGGTGAACATCCAGGGCTCGGCGTTCGTGCCACCGACGACCACCGTGCGCGTCGGGGACACGGTCACGTGGACGAATCGCGATGCCTTCAGTCACACATCAACCTCGGATACGGGGGTGTGGGACACCGGTGTCATTACCGCGGGCGGATCGCACTCGATCGTCCTCACGGTGGCCGGGACGTTCGCGTATCACTGTGCCATCCACGCATTCATGCACGGCACGATCGTCGTCCAAGCGGTGACGACGCCGCAGCCGACAGCGCCACCCACAGCCCCGCCCACGGTGCCGCCGACAGCGATCCGCACCGCGCCGCCGACGGTTGCGCCAACAGCGCCGCCGACGGTCGGACCGACGGAAGCCCCGATCCCGCAGGCCACGACCGCAGCGCCGAGCGCGACCGCGTCGCCCGTGGCCGCGGCGTCGCAAACGGCATCGGCGTCACCGAGCGCCGTCGCGGCGCAGGTAACGCCCGCACCGAGCGCCGGCGGGGGCGGCAACGGCCCGATTCTCATCGGTGCGGCCGCGCTCGCCGTCGTCGCTCTCGGCGCGATCGCATTCTTCCTCGCACGGCGGCGCTCGTAGTCCGACCGCTCGGCTCCCCGCTCGCCGGGGCGGCACACCACCTGCGACAATTGGGCGCTCATGGCCGTCCTTGCACGTCCCCAGCAAGCTGACGACGTGGCGGAGATCCTGGTCAGCGCCGAGCAGATCGCGGCAAAGGTCCGCGAGCTCGGGGCGCAGATCGCCGCGGACTACCAGGGCAAGGATCTCGTGCTCGTCTCCATCCTCAAGGGTGCGCTTCCGTTCCTCGCCGATCTCATGCGCGCCACGCAGATACCGCTCGCGCTCGACTTCCTCGAGGTGTCGTCGTATGGCGTGGGCACGGAATCGACCGGAGCGGTGCGGATCCTGAAGGACCTCGCGAATCCGATCGAGGGCAGGCACGTGCTGGTGGTCGAGGACATCCTCGACACCGGCCACACGCTTTCGTACGTGTTCGATCATCTGCGCTCGCAGCGGCCTGAGTCGGTTTGCCTGTGCGTGCTCCTGGACAAGCCCGCGCGTCGGGTCATCCCGGTCGAGATCGACTACCGCGGGTTCGAGATCCCCGACAAGTTCGTCGTCGGGTACGGGCTTGACTACGCCGAGCGGTACCGGAACCTGCCGTTCGTCGGCGTGCTCAAGCCGGAGGTGTACGCGAGGGGATCGTGATGATCTGGCTCGCGCGGATCGTCGTCCTCGCGCTTGTTTTAGCCGCGATGCCGGAGCGCGCGGCGGCGAGCTCGCCGCTCGCCCCCCTGCCGGCGACGATCCGCGTGAACATCTCACTCCTCGGCACGAGCTACGCGAAGATCGGATCGACCGGGTCGCTCACCGTCACCCGAGAAGACGGCGCGGTGCTCTATCAGGGCTTCAAGAACACGTTGGCGCGCCGGGGTGTGCGCCGGCTGGCCGATCCGAGCGAGACCCTGGTCAGCGTCCGCGACCCCGACGATCGTCGCAGCCTCCTTCAGCTGTTCCGGCAGGCGCGGCAGCGCGCTCAGGTCGAGGACATCCCGATCGTGACCATTCCGTTCGAGTTCTCGATCGAGGGCGATGGCTCGGATCCCCTTGCGGCTCCGCTCTTCTCGGCGCAGCAGATCACCGGGCTCCACTACGTGGCGAGCGGCGGGCTGCTCACGTTCAACGGGCGGGCGTATCGCGGGACGCTCGACCTGACCCGCGACGACGAGGGCGACATGATCATCGTGAATCAGGTCGATACCGCCTCCTACCTGGCATCGGTCATCGGCTCGGAGGAGCCCACGACCTGGATGCCCGAGGCCCTCGCGGCGCAGGCCATCGCGGCGCGCACCTACCTCGCGACGCATCTTGCGCGACACGACAACTACGACATCGAGGGCGACACGCGTGACCAGGAGTACGACGGCCTCGCCGGTGAAGCCACGTCGACCGTCCGGGCCGTCGACCGGACCGCGGGCCTGATCGCGACCTACAACGGCCGCCCGATCGAGGCTCTCTACTCAGCGAACGCCGGCGGAATGACCGAAGACAGCGAGAACGTGTATGCGAACGCGCTGCCGTACCTGCGCTCGGTGCCGTCGCCGGCGGACGAGATCGCGCAGGCCTCGTCCTGGGGTCACACGAGCTGGCAGTGGACGACGGAATTCACGGCGCCGCAGCTTCGGAGCTACATCGGTGCGCGCGGGATCGACGTCGGCGATCCCGAGCGCATAGACCTGACCCGGCTCACCGCCACGGGACGAGTGCTCTCGGCGAAGATCGTCGGGTCGAGCGGGAGCCGCGACATCGGCAAGGACGCACCGCGCTATTACTTCGGCCTGCGCAGCACGCTCTTCAACGTGACGACGCATCCGGAGGAGACCGAGTACGTCGAGGCGTCGAACGCCGAACGCGTGCGGCAGCTGGAGTTCCTCGGTGCGACCGTGGTGCGCACCTTCACGATGAACGTGAAGGACCCGGACCGAGCGGCCCACACCCTCCGCGTGCTCGGGTGGCAGTACCGGTTGCCGGCGCGTTTCGTCTTTACCGGCAAGGGATACGGGCATGGTGTTGGAATGTCGCAGTGGGGCGCGCAGGGAATGGCACTCGGCGGCAAGTCGGCGGAGGAGATCCTCCGGCACTACTACCTCGGGATCGAGATCACGACCCTGGGCGGCGCTTAGCGCCCGTTCTCGCGGCCGCCGTTTTGGCCGCCGCGGCATGGCTCATCGCGTTCGTGACCTGGTCGACCGAGCCCGCGGGGTATGACTTCATCGCGCTCTATGCGGCGGCGCGGCTCGTCGCCACCGGCGCCGCGTCGTCCGTGACGGACGCGGACGCGCTCCTCGCGATGGAGCACGCGACCCTGCCGGAGCGCACGATCCTGCTCAACGATCCGAACCCGCCTGCCCTAGCGCTCCTGATGGCGCCGCTCGGCGCGCTCCCGCTCGTGCCCGCGTACGCGACCTGGGCCGCGCTCGGTGCTGCGGCGCTCGCGGTGGCCGCCTATCTCCTCGGCCGGCTCGCCCAGCCTGCACAGCGCGTGCGCCTCCTGCCCTTCGCGATGCTCGCGCCGCCTTCGCTCATCGCCCTTGCCGAGGGACAGACGACGCCGTTGGTGCTGCTCGCGGTCGCGGCATCGCTTCGGGCTCCGCCGTTCTGGTCCGGCGCGCTCCTCGGTCTCGCCGCATTTCGCCCGCAGCTCCTGCCGCTCTTCGTGCTGGTCGCGCTGACCGAGCGCCGGCGCGCGATCGGGATTCTCACGACGACTGCGGCGGTCGCCCTCGTGTCACTCGCGACGGTCGGCTTCGAGGGGCTGGCGCGCTACCCGGACCTCCTCACGCGCATCGGAACGGAGCTTCGTCCGGGCGAGCTCGGAGTGGCCGCGCTCGTGCGTCGTGTGGTCGGCGGTGAGGACATCGCGCTGAACGCGACGCTTGCCGTGCTGATCTACGCGATCGCGGCGACCGCGGTGCTCCTCCGTTCACGAATGCTCACGACGCGGGTGATAGACGCATCGACGTGGTCGATCCTCGCCGCGCCGCATGCGCTGCTGCACGACGGCGTCATGGCATATCCAGCGGTCGCGCGTGCAGCGACAACAACAGGTGCGACTGTGCTCTGGGTGGGCTCGGGTCTCGCCGTCGCGCTCATCCAGCAGGTGGGCATTCCGGTCGCTCCGTTCTGGCTGGTCGCAATTTGGTGGTTCTCGAGTCGCCGCGCGCACACTTAGATCAAGCCTTGTCGTCTGCATCCGATTCAAAGATCCGACGAAGCGCTCGATCGATCCCCCCCGAGCGGATGAGGGTCGCACCGGCCTCCGTAGGTTCGAGGTAAAGCTCTGGAGCGCCCGGCGTCTGCGGAGGTTTCCACGCAGCTTCGGAGGCCAACAGGCGCTCAACGTTCGCCGGAGATACGGAATGAGACTCTCCAACTGCGCCGGACGATTCTCGGTGTTCTTGCATGACCCGGACGAGGCCTTGCTCGAGAAGTGCGCCGACAGCTGCGAAAGCGCGCACTCGCGCCGAGTCGCCCGCGTTCAGGCTTGACCTGAGATCCGCCTCGACCTCCCAGAGATCGGCCCGCTCGCGTGCCGAAAGAAGTGCCTGTTCTTGGTCTTCGGTGAGTACCAGATGCCCTCGAGAGTGGGGCGACTACTCGCCCTTGAACTTTTGGGAGTTCCCCATGTGCGGCCACACGCGCTCCTGACCGATTTGAAGCAGTTGCCGAGTGTGATTCCGATCGTGAGACACCCACTCGTGGAGCAGGTCGCGGACGGTGAGTCGCCCGGCCATCGGATGCTCGATGCCCTTGCCGAGATCACCCGCCTTCAGCGACCGCACGAGCGTGATGCTGTCGTTGCGGATGCCCATGAACTCCATCCAGAGGCTCTGACCCATCCGCGCGCAGTCATTTCGCTGCTTGGCGACGTCGGCCTGGTCCCACCCGTTGGTCTTCTCCTTGCCCGCGAGTATCTCGCGGATGCGTCCGGCGAAGCCGCGCTTCTCCGCCTCGACGAGATGACCGACGACCTGATTGGCGCACCACTCCTTTGGATCGAAGTGCCAGCTGCTGTCGTCGCCAAGGGCCGTGAGCTCGGAGTCGATGAGGGCGCACGTCGCTTCGAGGTACTCGGCGACCTGTTCGGTCGTGAGCTCGGACGTCGTGCTCATGAGACGAGCTGTGGTGCGCTCCGGATGGGGATTTTCACCTTGAGCACGACGGTACCGTCCGCGCGCGCCTCGTGCGTCGACTCGCCGTGGAGAAGCTCGAGGCGCTCGCTCCGCCGAATGCCGGACTGGAGCTCTCCGTCAGGGGGCAGCTCCTTCCCGTCGCTCTGCAGGAGGACGTCGAGCGTCTCTTCCTTCCACTGGAGGCCGAGAACGATCTCTTTGGCCTGCGCCTTGTCGATCCGCTCGACGAGCGAATCCTGGATCAGGCGGAAGATCGCGACCTCGTCATCGGAGGGCAGCCGGCGGTCACGGCCGGTGCTGGAGAAATCGATGCGGACGCCATGCTTGTCGATGAGCGTCTGGACGTACCGGCGCAGCGTGGGGACGAGACCGAGGTCGTCGAGGATCATCGGCCTGAGCTCGAAGATGAACCCGCGCAGCTCCTGAAGCGTCTTGTTGACCATCTGCCTGAGCGAGGCCAGCTCACCGCGCGACTTCTGAGCGTCGACGTCGAAGAGACGCTCGCTGATCTCCGATTGGAGGACGACGTTCGCCATAGCCTGCGCCGGGCCGTCGTGAACCTGCCGGGCGATCCGCTTTCGCTCCTCCTCCTGCGTATCGACGACGGCCTGAAGGAGACGGCTCTCGTCGATGAGCGGCGCCGCGTCCGGCGGAAGCGGCGGCGCGGTGTACTCGGCAAGCTGTCGCCGCGCCGTAGCGAGGATCTGAGCGCTGCGGTCGATCAGCTTGCGCTTCGATTGCAAAGAGTTGAGCTGCCCTTCCATGGTCATGCGGCGGGCCATCGCGGCGGCGTGCTCATCCGTCGCGCCAAAGATCTCCTCGCGCTGGAAGTTCCCGGGATTCCGGCGCACCTCCTCGACCTTCGCCTTCATCTGGTCTTCGCGAGACTTGAGGCGGTTCACCTCGGTCTGCGTCGACTCGATGAGCAGGTCGAGCTCACGGATCTCGGCCGTCACCTTCTGCTGCTCGGTCGCAATCTCCGCGAGGACGTTGGGCGGTGCCATCGTCAATTACCGATCTCCGGTCCCTTGATCCAACCCTGCCGGATCGCGTAGACGACCGCCTGCGTGCGGTCGTTCACCGACAGCTTGCGCAGGATGCTCGACATGTGATTCTTCACGGTCTGCTCGGAGATCGCCAAAGCGTAGGCAACCTCCTTGTTCGTCATGCCTTGCGCGATGTTGTCCAAGATCTGTACCTCACGGGGTGAAAGCGGCGCGAAGACGTGCGTCGAACCTGGACCATACACGGAAAGCTCGCGGAACTCAGCCAGCACCTTGGACGCCACCGCCGGCCGGCTGAAAATCTTCTCGTTGATGATGAACTGGCCGGCCCGGACCTTGCGGATGGCGTCGATGAGCTCGGTGGGCTCGCAGTCCTTGTGAAGATAGGCGGCCGCGCCGGCGCGGATCGCCTCGAAGAGGATCTGCTCCTGATCCTGGGCGGTCAGGATGACGACGCCTACGGCCGGTAGCTCCCGCCGCACTCGCTGCGTGGCCTTGATGCCGGAGAGCCGAGGGAGATCCACCTCGATCACGAGCACGTCCGGCTCCAGCTCGTTCGTCTTCGCGACAGCCTCTTCACCGTCGGAAGCCACTCCGATGATCTCCATGTCCGCTTCCTTCTCGATGACCTGCCGGATTCCCATCGTGGTGATCCGACTCGCGTCGGCCAGAAGGATCCGGATCGCGCGCTCGGGCCTCTCGCTCATTCCTGCTCCTTATGAGTCCGCTCGTTGCGACGCGCACGGAGCGGCTCAACCTTCTTTTCGACGGGCAGGAGCAGCGTGACCGCCGTTCCCTTGCCCGGTGTTGACTGGATCTGGAGCGAGCCGCCGATGAGCTCGGCACGCTCGCGCATCGAGAGCAGCCCGACCGACTTCTTGTGGCGGGCGGCTTTCACGAGGTCGAATCCCATGCCGTCGTCGGTCACGTGCAGCACCCAGTTGTCGTTCGCCCGTGACCAGGCCATCCCGACGGTGCTCGCGTGCGCGTGCTTGTGGACGTTCTGCAGCGCCTCCTGCATGACCCGGTAGACCGCGAGCTCGGCCATCGGAGTGAGCCCGGTGTCCTTCAGGTCAAGCTGACTGGCCACTTTGATGCCGCAACGGGCCTCCCATTCGGACGCGTAGTTGCGGATCGCTTCGGCGAGACCGAGCTCGCTGAGCTCGGGTGGCCGGAGGTCGTAGATCATCGCGCGCACCGAATCGAGCGACCCGCGGAACTGACCCTTGAGGTTCGCGAGCTCGGTCTTGAGGGTCTGACGCACCTCGGCCGGAGCACGCTCGGTGATGCGCTCGAGGTACTCGACCTCGAAGATCGCGTTCGCGAGCACCTGAGCGGGACCGTCGTGCACGTCGCGGTAGAGACGCTCTCGCTCGGCCTCGAGGCTGCCGAGCACGCGCTGTGCGACCTCCACCGCCTCGTCGTCGGTATCCGACGATGGATCGATCCCCGAACCGAGGAGATAGGCGGCGCTCGACTCGATGTGCTGGATCACGAGCTGCAGCTGCTTGAGACGCCGGTAACCGCGCTGGGTCTCTTCGTCGAGCTCGCCGTGCGTCGTCTGACGCGAACGGTCCTCAGCGCGTTTCTGGTAGGTGCGACCGTACTTTTCGACCTGCTGCCGGAGATTGCGGACATCACGGCGCAGTGCGTCGACGATCGCGTCGAACTGCTCATCGAGATCCTCGGTCGCTTTGACCGCACGCACCGGATCGCTCATCGGCGGCAAGTCTAGCGGCGCTCAGCGTGAATTCGGGACCAAAAAGAGCACGTATGACGCGCTCTCGGTGACGATCGGCCACCGTAAGTCGCGCGCGCGCACGGCGAGAGCCGAGCCCGGCTTGACGAGGAGCGCTCGCGCGCCACGCCGAACGAGAACATCGCGCCAAGTTGGACCGAGAGAGACGACGGTCTCGTAATCGCGGAGCGCATCACCGGTGTAGGGGAAGAGTCGGCCGTCGATGAAGACCGGAGTTGCAGGCGCGTACCAAATCAGGAATCCGCCCCA
>DASPWX010000134.1:0-21366 GCA_035637615.1 Bathyarchaeia archaeon
GGATCGCAGAGGAACGCTCGGCGGTGTGTGCGGGTGTGGAGAAGCGGCGAGAGCAGCGTGGGGGTCTTCTGAGCGAGCGGCCCCTGGCGGACGGTCCATCGCGATCCCACGAGGGGCCGAGCGAAGAAGACGCCGGCGCTGCTCATCGCCCGAAGCTGGATAAAACGTGGTGGCGGATCGCAGAGGACCGCTCGGCGATGTGCGCGGGTGGGATCGGGGAGCGGGGAGGGCAGCGTCGGGGTCTTCTGAGCGAGCGGCCCCTGGCGGACGGTCCATCGCGATCCCACGAGGGGCCGAGCGAAGAAGACTCCGGCGCTGCCCATCGCCCGAAGCTGGAGAGGACCCCGCGCACAAACACACCGCCGTTCCGCGATACAGACAAAAAAAGCCCGGGCACCCCAGGGGAGCAGGGAGTGCCCGGGCAGTAGGCAGAACTGGCCAGCGGGCGGGCCGGCCAGGGCCTGACGGAGGAAATCAGCTACACCCGGTCGTCTCTCCACAGTTCTCGCACTTGTGGCAGGTGCCGCTTCGAACGGTCAGCCAGCCGCAGCGCGGACAGGGGGGCGCGTCGGGTGTGGAATTGAGTCGTCGGTAGCCGGGGGATTCGGCGACGGGCGCGACGGCGTGCCCATTCGCGTTTGTGGCCGGCGCGTCGGGTGTCGCGAGCTGAATCACGCGATTCAGAAGCTCGAGCTGTGACGTCGCGTCGGCGACCTCGGTCGTGCGGACAAGACCGAGCGCGGCGCGGTCGGGCTCGGAAAGAAAACGGTTCCCCAACCAGCGGAAGACGTAGTCGACGATCGACTTCGCGAAACCGATCTCGGGATTGCCGGTCCACCCGGCGGGCTCGAAGCGCATGTGACCGAACTTCTCGACGAGGTGCGAGAGCGGGACGCCGTATTGGAAGAGGAGCGAAACGCTCGTCGCGAACGCGTCCATCATGCCCGATAGCGTCGAACCTTCCTTCGCCATGGTGACAAAGAGCTCACCGGGCGTGTTGTCCTCGAAGAGCCCGACAGTGATGTACCCCTCATGCCCTTCGATCGAGAACTTGTGAGTGAGCGACGCCCGCGTGTCGGCGAGGCGACGGCGCTGTGGCCGCGTGACCTCGACGATGCGCTCGACGACTGTCTCGACCGTCTTGGCGTTGCTCTCCTTGTTCGTCGTGTTGACGGGCTGCACCTTTTTGCTTCCGTCGCGGTAGATCGCGATCGCTTTGAGGCCGTGCTTCCACGCCTCGATGTAGGCCTCACCGACGTCGTCGATGGTCGCGGTCTCGGGAAGGTTCACGGTCTTCGAGATAGCGCCGGAGATGAACGGCTGGACCGCACCCATCATCTTGATGTGGCCCATGTGGTGGATCGTGCGCTCGCCGTTCTGCGGCTTGAACGCGCAGTCGAAGACCGCGAGGTGCTCGTCCTTGATGGCGGGGGCACCTTCGATCGTGCCGTACTGCTCGATATAGGTGGTGATGGCGCCGGACTCGGTGTCGCTGTAGCCGAGTCGCCGCAGCGCCGAGGGAACGCTGCCGTTGACGAGCTTCAGCATCCCGCCACCGACGAGCTTCTTGTACTTCACGAGCGCGATGTCCGGCTCAACGCCGGTCGTGTCGCAATCCATCATGAAGCTGATCGTTCCGGTCGGGGCGAGAACGGATGCCTGCGCGTTGCGGTATCCCGCGGGGCGGCCGAACGCGACCGCGTCGTCCCACGCCTGACGCGCCGCCGAGAGAAGGCTTGCCGGGAGGAGCTCGTCGCGAATGCGGTACGCGTGCAGCCGGTGCATCTGGATGACGCGGTCGTGCGCGTCCTTGTTCTTCGGGTACGCCTCGTACGGTCCCACCGCCTCCGCGATCCGACCGGACTGCGAGTACGCGGCGCCGGTCATGAGAGCGGTGATCGCGGCGGCATACGCGCGGCCCTGGTTGGAGTCGTACGGCAGCCCCCGCTGCATGAGGAGCGCGCCGAGGTTCGCGTAGCCCAGCCCGAGCTGTCGGTGCGAGCGCGCGTTCTCCGCGATCTTGGCCGTCGGATAGTCGGAGTGTCCGACGAGGATTTCCTGCGCGGTGAAGACGACCTCCACCGCCGCGCGGAACCGCTCCACGTCGAACTCGCCGTCGCTGTGCACGAAGCGCAGCAGGTTGAGCGAGGCGAGGTTGCAGGCTGAGTCATCGATGCTCATGTACTCGCTGCACGGGTTGGATCCGTTGATCCGTCCGCTCGCCGGGGAGGTGTGCCAATCGTTGATCGTCGTGTCGAACTGCATGCCGGGATCCCCGCACTGCCAGGCTGCCTCCGCGATCTCCCTCAAGAGCGCACGCGCTTTCACGGTCTCGAGAACGGCGCCTCCGATGCGTGCCGTGAGGCTCCACTCCTCTTCGGTCTGGGCCTTCTTCATGAACTCGTCGGTCACGCGCACCGAGTTGTTGGCGTTCTGGAACTGGATCGACTGCCAGGCCTCGCCGTTCAGGCTCATGTCGTAGCCCGCCTCGCCGAGCGCCCACGCCTTCTTTTCTTCCTTCGCCTTGCACCAAATGAACTCGTGGACGTCGGGGTGGTCGACGTCGAGGATGACCATCTTCGCCGCGCGCCTGGTGGTGCCGCCAGACTTGATCGAGCCGGCGACCGAGTCGGCGCCGCGCATGAACGACACGGGACCGGAGGCAAAGCCCCCACCGGAGAGGTTTTCCTTCTGAGAACGGATCCGTGAGACGTTCACGCCCGAGCCGGAGCCGCCCTTGAAGATGATCCCTTCGTCGCGGAACCAGTCGAGGATCGAGTGCATGTCGTCCTCGACGGAGAGGATGAAGCAGGCCGAGGCTTGCTGCGGGACGCCTTCAACGCCGATGTTGAACCACACCGGAGAGTTGAAGGACGCGTATTGGTGGACCATGAGGTACTTGAGCTCGTCGGCGAAGGCGTCGCGATCGGGCGCGCTCGCAAAGTAGCCGCCCTCGAATCCGGCGCGAGCAATGGTGTCGACCACGCGATCGACCATCTGCTTGACGCTCGATTCGCGCTCAGGCGAGCCGAGCTTGCCGCGGAAGTACTTCGACGCGACGACGTTCGTCGCCGTCTGCGACCAGAATTTCGGGATCTCGACGCCCGTCTGCTCGAAGACGTTGCCGCTCTCACCGGGGATGGCCGAATCGCGGCGCTCCCATTCGATCTCGTCGTACGGGTGCACCCCTTCGCGGGTGAAGCGGCGGTCGATCCGGAGGCCTTTCGGCTCCGCGCGCCCAACAGAGACTTCTGCGATGTCAGCGATTGCCATGTGCGTGTCCCCCTAGAAAGCCGCGAGATTCGAGCCGCTCGCCAAAACCCGTAAAAGAAGGAGAAGGAGCCTCTCGCCTGCGGACGCGAAAGCGAACGGCCGACGGGTCATTTGGACCCTCCTTCTTCCTTCCCTGTGCTCAGGCGACTGCCACTACATCTGGGCCCAGCCGCCCGGTCAGGCCCAACATCTAGCGGTGCAGACGGCGAACGTAGACCCGAGAAAAGGCGATGTCAAGGGCTAGGGGTCATCACTATTGCCGGTACAAAATCTGGTAGCAGGCTGATCTGCGAGCCACGTGGTCGCGACCGAAAACGGCCGCTCGCAGATCAGGCGGGCGACGCGACCTGGGCCGAGCGAGCGGCCTCGACGAACGCGCGCATGCCTTTGCGAAGGTCGTTCTCACCGATGTTGAGCGCGGGTATGAAGCGAACGACCTGGTCATGGAAACCGCACGTGATAAGAAGGACGTCGCGCTCGAGCGACGCGGCGATCGCCGCCTTCGCGACGGATTTTTCGTCGAACTCCGCCGCCACCATCGCGCCGAAGCGGCGGATCTCGCGGAGGCGCGGATGGGATCGGAGCGGAGCGAGCTCTTCGACCATGATTTCGCCGATCGTCTCAGCCCGCGCGACGAGGTTCTCGTCACGTATGACCTGCAGAGTGGCGAGCCCCGATGCGCACGAGACGGGATTGCCCCCGAAGGTCGAGCCATGCGTGCCCGTGCGCCACTTTTCCATTCGCTCGCGCGTAGAGATCACCGCGCCGAGCGGCATCCCACCACCGAGCGCCTTCGCGGCGGTGATGATGTCCGGCGTCACTCCGAACTTCTGCGCGGCGAACCAGGCACCGGTGCGCCCCATGCCCGTCTGGATCTCGTCGAACACGAGGAGCGCGCCGATCTTGGTCGCGAGCTCGCGCAGTGCACGGATGAACGAGGCGGGAGCCGCGACGTAGCCGCCCTCGCCGAGGACCGGCTCGATCACGATCGCGGCGACGTGCTCGGGTGGGACCTCGTGCTCGAGCATCGCGTCGAGCTCGGCGAGGCAGTGCGCCGCGCAGGCTTCGGCGTCGTGGGCCTCGGGCAGCGCGCACGCGAGCGGGTAGGGATACGGGGCGACGTACACCTCGGGGAGCAACGCGCCATAGCCGCGGCGGTACTGGGCTTTCGACGTCGTGAGGCTGGCCGCGCCCACGGTGCGACCGTGGAAGCCGCCGCGGAAGACGATGATCGCCTCGCGGCCAGTCGTCTGACGGGACAGCTTGATCGCCGCCTCGATCGCCTCGGCGCCGCTGTTGCCGAAGAAGACCGTGTCGAGGCCGCGCGGCGTGATCGTGGCAAGCTGCTCGGCGAGCGCGATGCTCGATTCGTATTTCGCCACCCCTGCCGAGATGTGCATGAGCCGCTGCGCCTGTTCGACGACGGCTTTCACCACGCGCGGATGCGAGTGACCGACCGCGGTGACGGCGATGCCGCAGGTCATGTCGAGCACGCGCCGTCCATCCGTGGTGACGAGCCAGCTCCCCTCCCCGCGCTCGATCGATAGCCACGTGTAGTGGCCGAGTACGGGTGGAAGGACCTTGCGGGCGCGGGCCTCGAAGTCGGACATCGCGTCCACTCTATCGGCTAGGTCGGCCCCTGCGCTCGGCTCAGCCGGGCCGGCGCTCGTCGCCCTCCGATGTGACCAGGATCTGCAACGTCGCCCGGTCCTCGCCGATGACCCGGACGCGATATCCCGCGACGCCCGCGCGAAGCGCTGCGGCGAGGCGGTCGGTCCCCTGGTAGCTCACCCTGACTTTGAGGACGCCGTGCCGGTAGTACTCCGTGCGGAGCTGCCCTACTCCGCGCACCTTGCGGAGCGCGAGCTCGAAGCGGTGCCAGTCGTCGGGGGTGGGAAGCGGGGTGACGACCAGATCGATTTCGCCGGGTCCTGGCGCCGCGCGCGGAGAAGGGATCGAAGGCTCCGGCTTTTTCTCTTCGTCGACCAGGGCCTTCTGGATCATCGCGCTCTGTACCCGGTCCTCCTTCGCCGGAACCAGTCGCGGCTTCGGAGCCGAGGGGATAGGTCCGTCGAGGCGCGTGGTCGGAGGCGCCGGCGGAGCCTGCGGCGGTGCGACCTCCGGAGGCGGGGTATCGCCCGAGGGTTGGCGCGCGCCGATGCGCGCCGCCAGGTCGACGACGTCATCAGGACCCTTCTTTTTCTTTTTGTCGTCCTTCGCCATCTGGACCCCCTAGGCCCGCAGCACGTACAGGGCGATTCCGATCGCGATCACCGCCAGCAAAAGGAGCGCCAGGACGACGAGCAGCGACCACCGCCGCGCTCCTGGCGCGAGAGCCCGATCGATCGCGACCCGCAGCTCCTCCGCGGTCGCGTCCTTCCGGAGCCAGCCGTGCCCCTGGGCAAAGCGTCCCGACAGTCTGCGACCGTCGCGCGGATTGCCCGAAAGCACGATGGTTGGCATCGGTAGAACCTCTGTCCTTCCCCTCTGAACCAGCACGCCGTCGACGAGAGCGAGATCGGCGACCCAGCCGTCCAAGCCGGATGCGATCTGTTCTAACGACTGTGCGCGCCTCACCTCGTATCGATCCTCTATCCGCAGCAGCGCTTCGAGCGCCGCGCCGATGGTTGGGTGCCCCACGACGAGCAGGACCTTTGGCCGCGTGATGCGCGGATGATGCCCTTCCTTGGCGTAGTCGTATACGCTCTGCGCCACACGCGGGGAAGTGGGCAGAGAAGCGAGCAGTTGGAGGGCGACCGCGTGTCCGAGGAGCCCAAAGGTCTAGGCGCGTCCGGAGACATCATCGGCGCGCTCTCCGATCGGGTCAGCGAGCTCACCAAACGCGTTGGCTCGCTCGAGTCGGAGCTCGATTCGGCGCGGAAGCGCGTTGCTGTTTACGAGGAGTTCGACGCCACGGTGCGCGACGCTCTCTCGGGCGCGCTGCGAGCCGCTCACGAGATCCGGGCCCGAGCTGAGAACGCGGCGCAACAGATCCTCGAGCAGGCCCGCGACGAGCGGAAAATGTTGATCAAGGAGATCGAGCGCCTCCGCGAGGAGCGCGATGGTCTCGTCGACGAGATCGCTTCGAACCGGCGAAGCGGCTTCTCCGCTCTTCGCGGCCCCCGTCGGGAATCGGCCGCCGCAGCCGAGAAGACAATCGAAGAGACGACCTCTGATTCGCGTGCGCTCGCGGCGGACGCATTGCGCGGCGTCTTCACCGAGCTCCTCGAGGACATCCGCCGTCAGGCGAGCACGGTCGCGGACGCGGCCCGCGAAGCCAACGCCGCGGCGGCTCAGGCGAAGACCGCGCAGGAGCAGGCGCGCGTCGCCCAGGATGAGGCACGCTCCGCGCAGGAGGAAGCGCGTCGCGCTCTGGAGACACAGCGCGCCGCGGAGGCGGAGCGCTCCGTGGAAGCGGCGCGTGTCGCAGAGCAGGCGCAGCGCGCGACCGAAGAGGCGGCGCGCGCCGCCGACGAGGCGCGGAAGGTCGCGGAAGCGCACCGACTCGCGCAACAGCAGGCCGACCTGGATCGCTCCGTCGAGGCCGAGCGCGCCGCCGAGGCTGCTCGGGCGGCGCAGGAAGCGATGCGCGCGGCGCAGGAAGCCGCGCGCGCCGTCGGGGCGGACCGGGCGGCCGACGCCGAGCGCGCGGCACAGGAGGCGGAGCGCGCGATCGCGGCGGCACGCGCGGCCGAGGACGCGCGCCGCTCCGCCGACGAAGCCCGCGCCACCGAGGCCGCTCGTCTGGAGCAGCAGCGCCGCGAGGAAGAAGAGAAGCGCGCCGCGAGATGGCGCGAGGAAGAGCAGCGGCGCGCGACGCAGTGGCGCGAGGAAGAGGAGCGGCGCGACCAGCAGCGGCGCAGCGAAGACGAGCGGCTCGCCGCGCAGCGCCAGGAGGACGAGGCGCGCCGCGTCGGGGAAGCGCGGCTTGCGGCCGAGGAGGTGCGACGCGCCGCGACTGCTGAGGCGCTCCGCATCGCTGAGGCCGCGCGCGTCGCCGAGACGGCCGCGCGTGCCGCCCAGGAGGCGGCCCGGGCCGCTGAGGCGGCGCGAGCCGTTCAGCCGCCCGTCGAGACCCCTTCGGCGGGCCCGGAACTCACCCTGGTGGAGCGTCAACCGGCCCCAGCGGTAACGGAATCGGAGCAAGTCACTCCCGAGAGGGAGGAGTCGGCGGCTCCGACCAGCAACATTGTCCTGATGCTCTCGCCCGTACCGTCGTTCGCCCGGCTGGTGGACATCGAACGGCGCATTCAGTCGCTGGCGCAGGTCCGTACGCTCTACGTGCGTGACTTCAGGGGAGGCGTCGCGACGCTCGCGGTCGGACTCCGCGTACCCATGCTGGTGGACGAGCTCTGGTCCGCGATCGCGACCCTAGAACAGCCGCGCTTCACACTGCAGCGCAGCGGCGGCACCTCCCTGGAGCTCCGCATCGAGGGCGAGGCCAGCGCCGGCGTGGCGTAAGGCCTCTCCGTGACCCTCCGACTCGACGCTGACTTCTGGACCGCGCGCATGGCGTACCTCGCGAAGGTCGCGCGCGCGGACGCGATCGCCGTCATCCTCCAAATGAAAGGTGAGGGCTACGCGACCTACGTCGCCCACAACCTCCCGACTGAGACCAGATGGAGCGACGGGCCGCCGTCGGTGATGCTCGCGAAAGCGATGAGCGACCGGGCCACCGATCAGGCGACGAGCGGCGTGACACTCGCGCTCTCGGACGGTCGCCTCGCGGACACCTTGGCGGTCTCCCCGGTGATCTGGAAGGACCAGGTCGTCGGCGGTCTCGCTGCGATGCTCGTCGGTCGGTCGTTCTCAGCCGAGGATCTGGCAAGCCTCGGTCGTGTCGGGGATCTCATCGGACTCGAGCTCGCGGAGGCCAATGCACTCTGGCGCGCCCAGCGCCAGGGGCAAGACGCCGAGGCGAAACTGAAGGCGTCTCGCGACCTCCAGGCGATCATCCGCAAGGAGCGCGACCCCGACCAGCTGCTCGAGCGCGCCACGGCGCAGCTCGCGGACGTGTTCGGCGCGGACGGCGTCTCGATCATGCTCGCGGACGCGCACGGCGAGCTCTCAGTCCGAAGCTCGCGTGGGCTTCCGGATGCCGCGAAGCTCGACCGAAAGCGGATCGGTGAAGGCATCTCGGGCACGGTGGCGCAGACCGGCCGCTCGATGCTGCTCTCGGGCCAGGTGCAGGGTGGATCGGACCCCACCGCGAGCGAGTCGATGATCGCTCCCCTGCGTTCCAATGGTCGTACGCTCGGCGTGGTCAGCGTGAAGCACCGCGCCCAGCAGGAGCGCTATAGCCAGGTACAGGTCGACTCGCTCACGCAGGCCGCGGCCGAGATCGCTTCCGCCTTCCTGACGGCCGAGGAGTTCCAGCGGGCGGAGGAGGATCGCCGGCAGGCGCTCGTGCTCTACGAGCTCTCGCGTTTCGCGACTCTCGGGACTGACCCGCACATCGATCTGGAAAGCGCCGTCGCCATGCTTGCCGACAACCTGCGTCACGACGCGGTCGGCGTATGGGCCGCGGAGGAGCACCACCTCCATCTCCGAGCCGCGACCGGATACGGTGACATCACCCCCTCGGACATTTCGACGTCAGGCACGGACACCGTGCTCGCGCAGGTGCTTCGCGAGCGCCGCACCGCGACGGCGCAGTACGGCATGGCCGAGGACCGTCCGGATTGGGCCGCGCCATCGTCGACGCACTTTCTGCTCGCGCCGATCGGCGGCTCGCAGAACGGCGTGGTCCTCGGGGTCCTCGTTCTCGGTCGCGCGACGACGCCCTACACGTCGGCGGAGGCTGACTTCGTCTCGACGCTCGGCGAGTACCTCTCCGGCATGCTGCAGAAATCGGCATCGACCGATCTCGTGCAGCGCACCGCATCGAATGAGCGGCGGCGTATCTCTCAGGAGCTGCACGACGGTGTGGCGCAGGAGCTCACCGGCGTCGTCCTCGCGCTGGAAGGCTGCCAGCGGGCGCTCGATCGCGATCCATCGGCGCTCGGCCCACAGCTGGCCAAGGCGGCGCGCGACGCGCGGGCCACGCTCTCCGACGTGCGGCAGTACATGGCGGCGCTGCGGCAGACCGAAGAGTCGGGCGGGCTGAATCTCCCGGTGACCGTCGCGCGCCTCGCGGACGATCTCCGCCGGCAGAGTGGCCTCGCGGTGGACTTCGAGGAGACCGGCGCCGAGCGTCCGCTCGAGCCTTTCGTCGAGCGCGCGGTCATTCGGATCATCGGCGAGGGTCTGCGAAACGTCGGACAGCACTCCGGCGCGTCCAACGCTAAGGTCATCCTCCGGTACGACGACGAGCAGGTCGTCGCGACGATCGAGGACGACGGCAAGGGGTTCGAGTCGGACGAGCTGAACACCGCCGAGGAGCGCGGCCACTACGGCATCGTGGGAATGCGCGAGCGCGCCGAGGGCGTGGGCGGGCAGCTCGTCGTCCGCAGCGAGCCCGGCCGCGGCACGATCGTCCGCGCGACCATCCCGTACCGGGTAACCGTCGACGGCACTCCACCAGGCTGGACCGACACGGTCGAGGACACCGATCAGCGGGGCGCGATCGAGGATCTCGAGCGCACCGAAAAGGCAAGCTTCCTCGGGAGGCTCTTCGGCCGATGAGGGAGGTCCGCAGGATCCGCGTCCTCATCGCCGACGATCACGCGCTCGTGCGTGGCGGCCTCCGCTCGATACTCGAGACGGAGCCCGAGATCGAGGTCATCGGCGAGGCCGGCGACGGGCACGAGGCGCTCGCCCTGGCGCAGGAGCTTCTGCCCGACGTGATCCTCATGGACATAAAGATGGGCGACTGGGATGGGGTGACCGCGACTCGGCGCGTGCGCAACTCCGTGCCCTCGTCACGGGTGATCGTGCTCACGAACTACGACGAGGACGAGCTGGTCTTCAGCTCGATCCGCGCCGGAGCATCCGGGTACCTCCTGAAGGAGGTCACCGGGAGCCAGCTCACGAACGCGATCCGGACGGTGGCCGACGGGTTCTCACTCATCTACCCCTCCGTGGCGAAGCGCGTGCTGGACGAGTTCGGCCGGCTCCGCGCCGGTGACCGCCCCACCGGGGACGACGAGGGCTACAGCGATCTCACCGCGCGCGAGCGCGAGGTCTTGAAGCTCGTCGCAAGCGGCAGAGCCAACAAAGAGATCGCGGCGACCCTCGGGATCAGCGAGCGCACCGTCAAGACACACATCTCGAACATCTTCAGCAAGCTTGAGCTCACCGACCGCACCCAGGCGGCGCTCTACGTCCACAACCGGGGCCTCCTCGAGAAGGACCCGATCCGCTAGCCGGACGCGTTCGGCGGGCGCCCACTTCGTTTGCAGCTCGGTTGTCTCGTAGAGTGCCGTCGTGGCCGAGATCGGGAGCGTCGCTGTGATCTTCCCGCTCTTCAACGAGCGACACGCGATCGCCGGGCTGGTCCGCCGGGTTCCGCCGACCATCGCCGAGACGATCGTCGTTGACGACGGATCCGACGATGGCGGGCCCGACCTCGCGCGCGAAGCCGGCGCCAGGGTCATCTCCCAGGACCGTCGCCGCGGAGTCGGCGCCGCCATCAGGACAGGCATCGAGGCGGCCCGCGCGAACGGCCACGGCGCGGTGGTCGTGCTCGCGGCGAACGGAAAGGACGATCCGGCGGAGGTGCCCCGGCTCATCGACCAGCTGAACGCCGGATACGACTACGTCCAGGGATCCCGCTTCTCACCGACGGGCGGCGCGAGCGTCCATCTGCCGCGCGGTCGCGGTCTCATGATCCGCGGCTACACCTGGCTCTTCAGCATCCTCTCGGGGTTCAAAGGGACCGATGTGACGAACGGCTTCCGGGCGTATCGGCTCTCGCTGCTTGACGATCCACGGATCCGCATCGATCAGTCCTGGCTCGACCGTTACGAGCTCGAGTACTACCTCCATTGGAAGGCCATCAAGCTCGGCTATCGCGTGACCGAGGTCGGCGTATCGAAGACGTACCCGAAAGGCGGCGGCAACTATTCGAAGATCCGCCGCGTGCGCGATTGGTGGAGCATCGTCAAGCCGACCCTTCTGCTTTGGCTGCGCGTTCGAGATTGAGCGCGGCGACAAGCGGCCTCGTCGAAGCCGCGAGCAAGCGGCTCCGCATCGTCCGCCTCGCTGTCGCAGATCGAATCACTCCGAGGAACGCGGCCTTGGTCCTCCTGATCGCGGTGCCGATGGCGGCCCAGGCGATCGGTCTGCTCCCCGAGATCACGGTCGGGGTGGCGAACGTCAACGACGACACCGAGCACGCCCTGTACATCGAAAACGCGAGCGACGCGCTCGCGCGCGGAGAAAACGTTCTCGACTTCTGGGTGCCCGAGATGGACGAGGGCTTCCCGCAATTCCTCTATTACCAGAACCTGCCCCATCTCTCCGTCGTCGCGCTCCACCGCGTGCTTCTCGGGACAATCGACATCTTCACCGTCTTCAACATCGTTCGCTATCTCGGTCTCGTCCTCCTTCCGCTCACGGTGTTCTGGTCGATGCGGCGGATGGACTTCGACACGGTGGCGGCGGCCGTCGCCGCTTCGGGATCGACGCTGCTCGCGACGAATTTCCTCTACGGCTTCGACTTCGGGAGCTACCTGTGGCGCGGCCTCGGTCTCTACACGCAGATCTGGGCGATGCACCTGTCGTTCATCGCCCTCGCGAGCCTGTGGCGCCTGCTTCGCTACGGCACGGGCTTTCGCTGGACCGCCGTGGTGCTCGCGGTGCTCGTCCTATCGCACCTGCTCTACGCGTACATGATGGTCGTGACCGCGGCGCTTCTCCTCGTCTGGGGAGTGACGCGCGCGAACGCGCTCGTGCGGATCGCCCGCCTCGCGGGCGCGGGTGCGATCGCTCTCGCAATCACATCGTGGATGTGGCTGCCGTACGTGCTCGCGCGGGGATTCCAGAACGCGAGCCCGTATCTGCAACCCGAAAAGTACGCGTCATACGGCGCGTCGACGGTCCTCGGATGGCTGTTCTCCGGCGAGCTGACCGATTACGGACGCCTGCCCGTCCTCGCTGTGCTTCTCGCCGTGGGGGTCATCGCAGCGGCCCGCTTACGCGCGAGCTCATCTGCCTTTGCGCTGGTCCTCTTCATGGTGTGGCTCGGGCTCTTCTTCGGCCGCGGCACGCTCGGTCCGCTCGCGTCGCTCCTTCCGCTTCAGGAGACGCTCCTCTTTCACCGATTCATCGGCGGCGTGCACATAGCCGCGATCATGCTGATCGGCGTTGGGGGAAGCGCGATCTTCACTCTCCTGCAAGCGGAGCGGTCGCATGCGCGGACCGCTCTTGCGGCCGCGGCCATCGCGATCCTGCTCGTGCCGGCGGTCAAGGAACGCCTCGACTTCGAGAACCTGAACGGCCTCTGGATGCGGCAGACGAAGGCCGCGATCGACGCGGACACGGACATGGCCACGATCGTTGGCGCGCTCCGCGATCTGCCTGCGGGCCGCGTCTACGCGGGCCTGCGCTCCAACTGGGGCCAGCAGCTCGATTTCGCGATCCCCTTCAACTCGGTCCACGCCTACCAGTACCTGGTCACGGAACGCTTCCGCATGCTCGCCCCGCCGTACGGCGGCGCCTCGCTCAACTCGGACCTGCAGTTCGACTTCAACGACCAGATCGCGGCGCAGTACGACCTCTACAACGTCCGCTACGTCGTCGCTCCGCGGGGTCTCGCGGTGCCCAGCTTCCTGCAGGTGTTGCGGACGACGAACCGCTACGTGCTCTACACGGCGCCCTCGAGCGGTCAGGCTGAGTACGTCGCGCTGGCGGACCGCGAGCAGGTGTCCACGGCGGCGAAGCTCTTTCCGCGGAATCGGGCGTTCGTAAACGGCCCCGGTCCCGTCTCACGCACGTACATCCGCTGGGACTTTCCGGCCCCGGGCGACCGGGTCGTCTCCGGTGAGGTGAGCGGCTGCCTGTCCGGCACGCTCCGGTACGAGCGAGTCCAGGCAAGCCGGTTCGACTTCATCAGCAGCTGTCCCAGCGAGGCGACGCTCGTTGTGAAAGAGACGTACCACCCCAACTGGCATGCGACGGTCGATGGGCGACCGGTCGAGACGTTCATGGTGTCGCCGAGCTTCATCGGTATGACGCTTCCGGCCGCAGACCACTTCGTCACCGTGGAATACCTGTCGACGCCGAGCAAGACCCCGCTCCTCGTCTTGGGCCTTCTCGTCATCGCCGCCCTTGTCCTTGGGCGACGCGATCTGCCCGAGCGGCTTCGAAGACTGCGGGCACGATTCGAGGCCTTGCGCCGGCGAGTGATGCGCTTGCGTATCGCCAGATGAGGATCGTCGCGACGCAGGAGACGGATTGGATCAGCCGCAATCCGATCATCCATCACCGCCTTCTCGAATGGCTCTCCACTCACGGCGCGGATGTCAGCGTTATCGACTACGACATCGACTGGGCGTCGAAGGCCGGCCCGCTCGTGCAGCGCCGGCAGGAGTTCGCCGGCATCCACAAGTATTTCGCCGATTCCCGGGTCCACGTGATGCGGCCCGGGATGATCCGCCTCGGGCCGATCGCGCGGCTCTCGTGGCTCGTTGGGAACTGGCGCGAGCTCCGCAGGGTCTTCCGCGGGCCGAAGCCGCCGGACGTCGCTTTGGGCTACGGCATCTCGAACGCGCTCCTCACCCTCGCGGTGAGCCGCGCCGCGGGACGACCATTCGTATATCACGTCATGGACGCGCTCCACACGCACGCCGAGTCCCCGGCTGTGCGGTGGGTCGCGCGATTGGTCGAGAGCCTCTCCATGCGCCACGCCGACCGGGTCATCGTCGTGAGTCAGGGCCTGAGACGGTACGCCACGGGCATGGGGGCGCCGGCTGACCGGTTGACCGTCATCCCCATCGGCGTTCGCAAGATGGGCGCTGATCCGGAAGCCGGGGCGCGCGCCCGTGCGCAGCTCGGCGTCGGCGAAGGCGAGGTGCTGCTCGTCTTCGTCGGCTGGCAGTACGTCTTCTCGGGCCTGCGCGAGCTCGTCGCCGATTTCGCGCTACGGGGTAAAGAGGTGCCGTGGCTGCGGCTCGCGATCGTGGGTCGCGGCGACCTGTATGAGGAGCTGCAGCGGATCCGAGCAGGGAGCGGGCTCGAACGGCAGGTCATCATGACCGGTCAGCTCCCGGTCGACGAGGTCGGAGCTCTCATCGAGGCCGCGGACTTCGGCCTCCTCCCGGCGTATCGCAACGAGACCATGGAGCACCTCGTGCCGACCAAAGTCGTCGAGTACATGGAGCACGGAAAGGCCGTGATCGCCACGCGCCTGCCCGGTCTGGAAGTCGAGTTCGCATCTCTGCCGGGCATCGTCTACATCGACCGGCCCGACGCCGCGATCGACCGCGTGCGCGGCCTTGTCGATACCGGGGACCCGATCGACATCCGAGCCATCGCGCGTCGACTGGGAGAGACCTGCCGGGAAGCCATCCAGCGGCGCGACGACTGGGAGACGGTCACCGCGAACTTCGCGTCGCTTCTACGGGATGAGGCCGCGAAGAAGCCGCTCGGGTGAACGGCTAAGCGCTCACGACGGCCGACCGCGGTCGCACCGTTTCGGACTCAGCGACGAGACGGCGCACGCCAGCGATGTCGAGCGTCACGTCGCTCGACGAGTATTCGGTGTCGCGCACCGGCGGGCCGGACGCGCCCAGCTCGGGCAGCACCGGCCGGATGACGTAGTACTCGCCGCGCTCGATGGTCCGGAAGACCTCCTCCTCGGAGATGAGGATCTCGTGCACCTTCTCGCCGGGACGCACGCCGATGATCTCGATGGCGATCTTCTGTTCGCCGATCAGGGCCTTTGCGACATCCATGACCGATGCCGAGGGAGCCCGGGGGATATACGTGTCTCCCGCCTCGCCGGTCGTGACGGCCGCGAAGATCGTGTCGACGGCGCGATCGAGGGTCAGCAGGAACCGTGTCATGCGAGCCATCGTCACCGTGACCGGTCCGCCGGCCCGGATCTGATCGAGGAACAGCGGGATGACCGAGCCCCGCGATGAGATCACGTTCCCGTAGCGAACGCACAGGAACTTCGTACGGTGGCCGAGGTTGCCGTTCACGAAGATGCGCTCCTGCAGCGCCTTCGTCATGCCCATCACGTTGACGGGCTTGCAGGCCTTGTCCGTGGAGATCGCCAGCGCGACCTCGACGTCGGCTCCCGGCGAGAGGATCGCGCGGACGACGTTGCTCGCGCCCAGCACGTTCGTCTTCACGGCCTCGATGGGCTCGTACTCGCAGGAGGGCACCTGCTTCAACGCGGCGGCGTGGAAGACGAACTGTGCGGCGCGGACCGCGGCGGAGATCGAATCGTAGTCGCGCACATCGCCGATCTTGAACTCGAGCACCCGCTTGTAGTCGCGGTACGCGGCATCTTCGGTCGGGACTCGCGGGCGGTTCCACTCCGCCCGCATCTCATGTTGCTTTGCCTCGTCGCGGGAGAACACGACGACCTTCGCGGGTCTTCCGAGCTCGCCCGAAAGCAGTCGACGCACGAGCGCACGGCCGAGAGAGCCCGTGCCGCCAGTGACCAGGATGCGTTTACCGTCGAGCACTTGCGACCCCTTCATACGTCCTCGCCTCTTCGGCAAGCTCGCTGACCATGTGACTCCACTCCGGCCGCCGGAAGCCGGTCTTGGTCCAGAACCGATCCGAGACCAGACTGCGGTCGGACACCACGGCATCGTCTCGTTCGATCGTCGTCCTCGTTCCCAGCGCGTCGTTGAGCCACACGAGGAGCTGGTACTTCGAAATCGCCGGGCCAGAGAGATGGAAAATGCCTGAGATGTCGGGCGCCTCCCGTATGAGCTGCGCGACCGTGTGCGCGAGGAAGTTGGTGGTCACGCCGCTCCAGGTGACCCGCGTGAATCCCTTCACCCGGCCGCCGGCCTGACCGAGGAACCACTCGAGAAGGCCCGTCATGTTCTCGAGCTCGCGACCGATGATCGACGTTCGGATCGTCAGAACTCGGTGGGCGTCGACTTCGCCAAGCAGCTTCGAACGTCCGTAGAGATCGATCGGATCGGGCACGTCGTCCTCCACGTACTCTCCGCGCCGGCCGGAGAACACGCAGTCGGTGCTGAAATGGATGAGGCGCGCGCCCGCGGCATCGCAGAGCTTCGCGAGGCGGTGCGGGAACAGCGAGTTGACCGAGATGCTGAGCACCGGATCGGTGGCGGTCGACCGTTGCTTCACGATGCCGATCGCGTTCACGACGACATCCGGGCGCGCACGCGCGATCGCGTTCGAGATCGACTCGAGCTCGACCGCATCGACCCCGGTGATCGGATCCGTCCGCCCGTAGAACGGCGCGAGATCCGGAGCGGCACCGCGGAACGTCGCGAACGTCAGCGACTCGGCGGACAGCACCTGGCAAAGCTTGTGGCCGAGCATCCCCGACCCACCCAGGACGAGGACGCGCCGGTCGCGGGCTGAGCGCTCGGCGCCTACGGCCGCCTCAACTCGGCGCGGTCGGCCGTGACCAGTCGGACGCTCGCGTGGATCGGCTCGGTGGGAACGTTCTGGATGTCGAGCGTCAGCGCCTGGAGGAGGAGCTGCACGCCAACGATGATCGGGAGGACGGCGAGCATGACCGTTCCCGTCGTCGCCGCGACACCGGCCTGCGACGCGAGGGCCCAGTGCCACACGCCCCAGATCGTGCCGAACAGGCCCAGAAGGAGCCCGAAGACCAGGTAGAGCGACACCGCCGTGAAATCGCGCACGAAGTACTGGACAACGATGCGGCGCACGAAACCGCGGAGGAGACGCCACGGGAACTGCAGGGCGGCGCGCGATTCCGACAAATGACTCGCCGCTCCCGCGGGGTAGCGCGCTGGGATGTAGACATCGTGGACGACGGCGCGGAGAAGGCTGAGCCGCAGAAGCATGCTCGACTCGAAGAAATAACGCTTCCCGACGGGCGCATCCCCCAGAAGCGGGACGACCGAGGCGTGGATAGCGGTATAGCCGTTGGTCGGATCGAAGATGTCCCAGTACCCGGATGCGAGCTTGGTCAGGAACGAGAGCCCGGCGTTGCCGAACCGTCGCCGGCCAGGCATCGACCGAAGCTCGCGCTCGTGGAGAAAGCGATTGCCCTTCGTATAGTCGGCGCGGCCGATGACGATCGGCGTGATGAGCGTGAGCAGGTGACCCGGGTCCATCTGCCCGTCGGCGTCCATTTTGGCGATGACCTCTGCGCCAAGCGCGATGGCACGCTCGTAACCGGCCATCACCGCGGCCCCCACACCCTGGTTCCGTTCGAGCCGCACCAGATCGAGTCGCGGATCGCGCAGGCCTCGCACGACCTGCCCTGTCTCATCGGGACTGCCGTCGTCGACCACCACAACGTGGCGCACGAACTCGGGCACCCCGGCGATGACGCTCGCGACGGTCGATGCGGCCCGGTACGCCGGGACGATGACCGCGACGATGGGAAGCTCGATGGGGACGACCGGCGCGTTCGGGGAGGACGCCACAAGGTAGAAGTCCGGTCGGCGCACGTCGTGGAGCGCCGTCACCGCGTCGGCGACGGACTCGCTTGGCGGATCGGGCTGGCGGAGGGGCTCGGCGCGACCAGAGTGGAATCGAGCCGCTGCGCCGTCGCGAGCTCGGTCTGCGCCTCTGCGGTCTGGCCGAGTTGACGGAGAAGAAGTCCGAGGTTGAAGTGCGCGGCCGCATAGTTCGCATCGACCGCGATCGCCTGGCGGTAGAGCGCGATCGCCTCAGTTGTCGCGCCGGCATTCGTGCGGACGATCGCGAGATTGAAAAGCGCGCTGACCATCTTGGGATCTGTCTCGAGGGCCAGGCGGTAATACGACTCAGCCGCGACGGAGCGACCCTGACGCTGCGCTATCTCGCCGAGGTTGTAGTACGCGAACTGGTTCTTCGAGTCTTTGGATAGCACGGTGAAGTACGCGGCGACGGCGTCGTCGAGCTTCCCCGCCGCGTGAGCCGCAAGGCCGCGGTTCAGCGCGTCGGCGGCGGTCTCATTTCCGCTGCCCGATGCCGGCCCGCCGCACGCCGTGGCGAGGGCAGCCAGGCCCAGAAGCGAGACGAGGGCGAGCCTTTTCACTGAGCCGCGATGTTAACCGCGGGTCGAACGCCGGAATCGGTCTTTTGGGGGACAAATTCGGCGCAAATTGAAGGTGCCGCGGGCCAGAAGCCCGCGGCACCCGTCGGGATGGATGTGACGAGGCGCTACTCGATAGTGATGTTGCCGTCCTGCTTCGGGAGAGTCCCGAACGACCAGCTTCCGACTGTGAGCGTGATGCCGCTGGCGGTGAGGCTTCCACTCAGTGGCAGGTTGGTGAGCGGCGCGGTCCCGTCACCCATGTCGAGACTCGCGGTTCCACTGAAGGTCATCGTTCCGCCGTTGACGCTCGCCGTGGTGACCCAGCCGCTCACGGTGAGCTGCTGGAACAGTCCGAGGAGGGGCTGCACGCCGTTGAGGTTCGCCTCGATGTCGCCGGGGCCCGCGGTGCGCAGACCGAGGCCGAACGTACCACCGGAGAGCTCAACCCCATTGATGTTCGGCGTCATCGTGTACGCGCCCGAACCGGCGGCGGTTGCGATCGTCTCGCCGACCACGGCCGCATCGCCGCGAACTTGAATGTTGCCGCTGCGGAGCGTGCCGCCCTCAGCAGCTGTGCAATCCGGGACGGGGCCGCCGCCGACGTAGCCGATCGGTGGAGGGGTTGGGCCCACGCTGCAGAAGTAGATCTGGAAGATGTCCTGGTTCGCCCCCGAATCTGAGACGTCCTTCACGTACACGTCGACGCTGAAGGTGTTGGCGGGACACGTCGCACCGCCACAGTCCGCGACGATGAATGCGTCACCACCCGTCTGGTTCGGCGGCTGCGGGGTGACGCCGGCTTGCATCAGAACAACCGGAGCATTCACATGGCGGTCCGACATGTTGATGTGACGGTCGTAGTTGATCCGACCCTCGGCCCCGCCGCCGCTCGTGAATCCGACCGGCCGTCTCGCGTTGAGACCGAAGCTCGCGACTGTTTGCGCGTACAGCGGCTTCGCGAGCACGGTGCCGCCCCCGGTGGCCTTCGCCACCGTGTCCCCGTCAAGGACACTCGTCATTCCGTTCGTCTGGAGCTCTACGCGTGCCTGGGCAACCGTGGCCGGGGCGACCGTCCCGGCAAGGACGGCGCTCAGGGTTATCGCTGAGATCGCAAGGGAACAGAGAGTGCGCGATCGTCGGATGCGTTCGCCGAATGCGTTTCGCATGCGTCCGTGTCTCCTTTGACTTTTTCTCATCGGTGATCCCGACGACCACGGACGCTATGAATCGTCGGTTCGAGTCAGTGAGCGGAGACGGCCGCATCTTTTCGTCGGACGCTTGTGGGGGAAATCCCGTACGGACGGTGATCTGCAACGGCTTGCGTCGTGATTTCGTTTTCCTACGAATAACTATTTGTTGGCTTCCGTAACCGAATCGTCACCGGTGCGTTTCTTGCAGTCGTGCCCACGATCGATATGCGAGCGAGCACACGATCTCGCGGTCGTGTGCTTGTAATTGACGACGATCCGGTGATCTGCGATCTCGTCGCTGCGACGCTCACCGAGCACGGCTATCCGACCCGCCGCGCCTCAGACGCCCGAGAAGCGCTCTACCTCGTCGAACGAGAGATCCCAGACGTGATCTTGCTCGACGTCCACCTGCCGGACATATCCGGGTACCAGGTCTGCCGCCGCCTTCGCGACGATCACGGCGACAGCATCGGCATCATCCTCATTTCCGGCGAGCGGAAGGAATCGATGGATCGCGCCGCCGGGCTCCTCCTTGGCGCCGACGACTATATGGTCAAACCGTTCGTGCTCGATGAGCTGCTCGCTCGCGTGCAACGTCTCGCCAGACGTTCGCGGCCGATCGCGCGGACCGTCGTCGCCGGGCTCACCCGGCGCGAGCTCGAGATCCTGCGGCTACTCGCATGCGGCATGGACCACGTCGACATCGCTCGAGACCTCGTGATCACCCCAAAGACCGTCGAAAAGCATATCGAGCACATCCTGCTCAAGCTCGGCGTGCATAGTCGCGCGCAAGCTGTGGCGCTCGCCCTGCAGCAACAGGAGCCGGCGCAACACGGGGCCGTGGCCGAGATGGCCACAATCGACGCGGGCGGAGGACGCCGGGAGGCTGTGAACTAGGGCCGCGGGCTCGCACTGGGGGCAGGCGTCGCCTTCGGTTGCGTGAGGAGTTTCGCGGCTGCGTCGCCCACCTGCGCGTACAGCTGGGTCGCGTGCGTCACGATCCCATCGAGGTCCGGTGCCAGCAGGACCCCCGCGTCATTAGCGAAGCTCTGACCGTCGAGGAGCGGGTCAGTCCGTTGGACATACGCATCAGCTTCGGCGCTGGACATGCCGAGCTCCAGCCCGAGCGCCGCCAAATGGTTTCGGCGGACGGTGCGAAGGTCGGCCACGGCCTTCTCGGTGACCTGATCCGCCTCCGCCTTGGTGACCGGAAGCACGAGGTCATTGATCTTCCGCAGCTGATCGACCGCCGCGGTCCACGCCCGCGCGATGTCGTGCTCGGCGGCGACCCGCTGCGATGTGAGAGCCGCTGCGCTGCCGACCGTTGTGCGGTTCAAAGAGATGTTGCCGGGTGAGATCTGAAGGACCTCGCGCTCGACCTGGACGGCCTGCGCCACCGCTGAGCCGGCCCCGACCCGCTCCACCGCGAGGATGCGATCGCGGTTGATTCGCATGCCATCGGCAGGCCCATGCGCTTCCAAGCCACGACGAACGAGTCCGACGGGTACACCGGTCACGCCACCATCGCTGTTCTTGAAGTAGTAGACGTCGCGCAAAAGGATGGTCCCATTCTCGCCCGAATCATCGAGGTGACCGAAGTAGGCCTGACCATCCAGGAAAAGTACCGCGGAGATGCGCTCCGGCCCGAAGAGCGGAAGCGAGCGGACGTCGATGTTTCCGGAGACGTAGACACCGATCAGAAGGGGCAGACCGACCCAGGCGAGGCCCCAGCGCAGCCACCGACCCGCGATTCGCACACGGTCGCGCTCGGGATCGTAGAGGCTCATCGGCTCGCATCCCGCTGCATGAACT
>DASPWX010000135.1:0-3151 GCA_035637615.1 Bathyarchaeia archaeon
CCGCCTATCTAGGCGCGGGCACGGTCGTGCTTCTCGCGCGCACCCGGTTCGGCTATTTCGTCGCCTTGAGCTTCGTGTTCGGCGCGCTGTACGCCTTCGCGATCCGTGGACGCTATCCGGAGGACACGACCGCGTTCCTTGTGGTCCTCGTCACCTGCCTCGCGGCCGCGGTCGCGATCGCGATGGCGACGTGGCGGGTCCGGTCCCTTGTCGCGCCGATCACGCTGACGATCCTCGTCGTCGGTTCCGTCATCGCCGCCGCGCTCGTGCTCCGCGCGAGCCTCGATGCTCCCTACGCGCTCGACGCGACAACGGGCGTGCCCGTGGGCAGCGCGATCCCTGGAAACATCCGGATCCTCGCGGGGCCCTTCAACATCATCGGCGCATTCGCGCTCGTGGTCGGCGCGATCTTCAGCGCCTACGTTTTCATGCCGAAGCACCGCGTGCTCGGCCGGCGCGCGCTGCCGCCGATCGTGGCACAGGTCTACGGCGCCCTCGCGGTGGCCGTGAACTTCATCGCATCTCTGCCGCGTGCGACGGTCGCTCTCGCCCGGGGCGAGCTGCACTCGCGCGTTCCTGCAACGCTCCTCATCGCCCTCGGTGGCTTCATTCCCGGTGTGACGAGCGGCCTCAACCGGTTCGGCATCACCTGGGCGTTCTTCCTTGGCGAGCTCCTCGGCGTGCTCCTGATCTTCGCCGGATTCGTCGTCAGCACCGAGGTATTCGGCGAGCGCGTGCGGCTCGGTCCGATGGTCGTGCGCCGGCACGAGGAAGAGATCCCCGCCGCCTAGTATCCCGCCGTGCTCGTTCTCTCCCGGACGGAAGTCGAGCGGCTCATCGATCCTGACCGTTTGCGCGAGGCCGTCGGGAATGCGATGGCCGATCTCTCCGCCGGTCGGTCTTCGATGCCACCGCGCATCGCGGCGATGGTGCCCGAGCGCGATGGGCTCCTCGCGGCGATGCCCGCCTACCTTCCATCCTCAAGGGCACTCACCACGAAGCTCGTCTCTCTCTTTCCCAAGAACACCGATCGGCCGACGCATCAGGCCGTGATCGTGGTCTTCGACGCCGAGTACGGGACGCCACTCGCGCTCATCGACGGCGAAGCGATAACGGCCGCCCGCACGGCCGCGGCGTCGGCGCTCGCGACCGATTTTCTGGCGCGCCGCGACTCAGAGCGCCTTGTCGTGATCGGAACGGGAGTGCAGGCGCGCGCTCATCTTCGAGCCGTCTCGCGCGTACGGCGGTTCAGGTCCATCTGCGTCGCGGGACGCGACGCGGCAAAGGCAAAGGCGCTGGCGAAGGAGCTCGGCGGTCGCGACTTGGGCGAGGTCCGCGCGTACGAGCAGATCGAACAGGCCGTGGGTGAAGCCGACGTCGTGTGCGCGTGCACGCATAGTCCCGACCCGGTCATCCGCCGAGAGTGGCTCCGCCCCGGAACTCACGTGAATTCGGTCGGCTACAACACCGCCGGGCGCGAGGTCGACGGCGCGACATTCCGCGACGCGCTCGTGGTCGTCGAGTCACGAACGGCAACGCTCGCGCCCCCACCCGCGGGGTCGAACGACATCGCCATGGCGATCGCGGAAGGGGCGATGACGCGCGACCATGTCCACGCCGAGCTCGGCGAGCTCGTCAGTGGGACGCGGCCCGGTCGCACGGATCGCGACCAGATCACGCTTTACAAATCCGTCGGTGTCGCGGTGCAGGATGCCGCGGCCGCTGCGCTGGTGCTGGACGCCGCGCGAGCCGCCGGCATGGGCCGGACGGTCGACCTCTAGGCCTAGGAGACGGCGACTCTCGAGCGGCGTCCGATACGGCAGCCGGTGTCGACGAGAACCGTGGAGATCCACTCGTCGCCCACCCTTGCCTCGACCCGGTAGGGCGAGGGCTTGCCGGAGTCCAGAGCCTCAACAACTTCGTCGGTGACGCCGAAGACGACCCACGCGACACCGTTGGGCTCCCCTTCCACGAGCTTGGCGTGACCCTTCTGGCCCGCCGCGAGAGGAATGAACTTCCGCGTTTCGACGACCTCGTCGTTTCGGTCGAGCAAGCGGACAGCGCTCGGGACGAGGTCGCTCGTGCCGCCCTCGAGCTGCATCCAGTGGCGATCGCCGTCGTCGTGAATGCAGAAGCGGAATGGAGCCTTCGGGAGGAGCCGCGGCAGCGGAAGGCTTGGCGTCTCCGCGGCGCTATCGCCGGGCACGAGCGCACGGACCGCCGTGACGATCTTCTCGGCAGCCTCGTGCAGGCTCGGATGACCGCCGAGCACTTTGGCTCCGTAGGCGAGCTCCATCGTCGCGCGCCCGACGTCGCCGATCGGGATCATGAACTCGATGTAGCGCGCGTACTCGTTCGCGGCGCCATCGATGTCACCGGCGTTCGCGAGCATCGCGGCGAGCCGACGGTGCGCGCCGAGGTCGGTCGGCGCGATCGCGACCGCAGACCAGATCACCGCCAGCGCGGCGATGCGATTACCGGCTTGCGTCAGCATCGCGGCGCCCTCTTTGAGGGCGTCGAGGTCCGACCGATGCACGTCGTGCATTTCGGTTTCAGCCGGTTCGATGGACGCCGCTGGATCGGAGTCCCCAGAGGCACCGATCGCGCGCAGGCGCAGGTCGTCGCTCATGACGAACAGTGTTGTCCTAACGAGGCCCGCGCGCACTACGCCAAATAGGGGATATCGGCGGTGCCCCACCCCGTCAGAGGCTCCCGCGCCTGAGAATCGTATCGTCGGGCGCGGCCGTGCCCATCTCTTTTGACCGCGCCCAGACGTGGCAGCCGCACCCGTCGTGGCGGCGCGTGCTCACGGTCGAGTCGCACGCGGCGGGCGAGCCGCTCCGGGTAGTCACAGGCGGGCTCGACCCGATCCCGGGCTCGACCATCCTCGAGAAGCGGCGCTTCGCCCGGGAGCGCCTGGACGGCCTTCGCCGCGGGCTCATGTTCGAGCCGCGGGGGCACGCCGACATGTACGGAGCCATACCGACCGAGCCGGTCACACCCGACGGCGACGCGGGCGTCCTCTTCATGCACAACGAAGGCTGGAGCACGATGTGTGGCCACGGCGTAATTGCGCTCGTGACCGTCGCGCTCGAGGTCGGTCTTCTTAGCGAGCGTGCGGTCGTTCGGCTCGACACACCGGCGGGACGCG
>DASPWX010000136.1:0-5944 GCA_035637615.1 Bathyarchaeia archaeon
CGGTCCACCTCGCAAGGAGATGGAGCTGGGTCGCGTAGAAACCGATCACCCTCGCATTAGGCTCGGCGCGTGAGTGGACATCTTCGGTACCTCGGGCATTCGACCGTCCTGGTCGAGATGGATGGCGTGCGCATTCTCACCGACCCGCTGCTCACCGATCGTTTGGGCCTTCTGCACCGCCACACCGAGGCCGTCGCGCATCTGGTCGAGGACATCAACATCGACGCCGTCCTCATCTCCCACGCGCATCACGATCACCTGCACCCGCCGTCTCTTCGCCGCCTCAGTGGGCGGACGCGGATCGTCGCGCCGCGAGGCCTTGGCGCGCTGTGCCGGCGCACCGGTCACGACGTCATCGAGGTCGCGGCCGGCGAGCGGTTCAAGGTGGGCGGCGTCGAGATCGAGGCCCTTCGCGCCGAGCACGATGGCGGACGACGGCCGTTCGGTCCAGGCGCAGAAGCACTGGGGTACCGGATCGCCGGCAGCTCGCGGCTCTATTTCGCGGGCGACACCGATCTCTTCGCGGAGATGGCCCAGCTCGCCGGTACCGTTGATGTGGCGCTGCTGCCGGTCTGGGGCTGGGGCCCGCGCCTCGGAAGCGGCCACCTCGATCCACGGCGCGCGGCCGAAGCCGTGCTCCGGATCAAACCGCGGGTCGCGATCCCCATCCACTGGGGCACGTTCTACCCGTTCGTGTTCGCGCGGTTCTGGCCGCATCCCTTGGGCGACCCTCCGCGGGATTTCGCCGCGGAGGCCGCCCGCATCGCACCGGGGACGGAGGTGCGGATCCTCGCGCCGGGCGAGACGACGGAGCTAAGCGGCTAGCGTCTCGTCCTCGGTCGCGGCGATCCGCGCCGGGGCTTCGCGCAGGAATGCCACCACGATCAGCGCCACGGCCGCGGCTGCGATGCCGAAGGTAAAGGTGCTCGCGGTCGCGATCGAGAACGCGCGGTGGATGGCCTCAACGATGGCGGGGATGAACGGCTCGAGCTGCGCGCGCGCGGCGGCCGGTGCCGCGGCGAGGATCGCCTGTCCGAGATCACCTACGCCTGAAAGCTGACCGATCGCGGTGCTTCCGGAGCCGGCGAAGCCTGCGGCGACCTGCGGGGGCACCGAGGAGGACAGCTCTTTCGGGAGCTCTTCGACAAGACGTGAACCGAACACCGTGCCCGCTATCGCAAGACCGACGCTCCCGCCGAGCTGCTGGAACAACGTCAGGCTGCTCGTCGCGGTCCCGATCTGCTGTGGCGCGACGGCACCCTGCACGACGAGAGTGAAGATCGAGAACATCGGGCCGACCCCGAGTCCGGTGACGAACATCCACACGAAGAGGATCGGCAGCGGTGTGTCGGCCCGAAGGTTCGAGAGGAGGAACAGTCCGACACCGAGCGTCGCCGCCGCGCCGAGCGCAAGGATCTTGTAGCGACCGGTGCGTGCCACGATCTGGCCCGACGCCATTGCACTGATGATCAGGCCCCCAAGGAGCGCGAGGAGCTGATAGCCGGACTGCGTCGCGCTCGAGCCCTGCACGACCTGGAACCAGCGGGGCAGGAACACGATCGGGGCGAAGAACGCCATCGAGGCGGCGAACATTGCGATCACCGAGATCGTGAAGGACCGGTTGCGGAACAGGGCGAGCGGGACGAGCGGCTCGGATGCGCGCGACTCCACCGCTACGAAGACGGCGCCGACCATGAGGCCGAGGGCGATGAGACCGCCGACTGCCGGATCGCTCCAGTTGCCCGTTTGCTTGTTCGTGAGGCCCACGAGGAGTGGCACGAGCGCCGCCGCGAGTACCGAAGCGCCCAGGTAGTCGATCTTCGGCGCCGCCGCGGCGGGCCGGAATCTCGGCAGTGCGCGCCAGATAACCGCGAAGACGATCGCGCCGAGCGGAAGGTTCACGAAGAACACCCAGTGCCAGCCGACCGTGTCCGTGATCACCCCGCCGATCGCCGGTCCGATCACTGAGCTCAGGCCGAAGATCGCCCCAACGAGGCCCTGGTACTTACCGCGCTCACTCGCATCGAACATGTCGCCGATGACCGCGAGCGCGACCGGGAACAGCGCCCCGGCGCCAAGACCCTGGATCCCACGGAACGCGACGAACTGCCACATCTCCTGAGACAGGCCGGAGAGGAGCGAGCCGAGGAGGAATACCGAGACCGCAAAGAGGAGGATCGGCCGGCGACCGAAGAGGTCCGAGAGCTTTCCGTAGATGGGTCCGCTGATCGTCGACGTGAGGATGTAGGCGGTGAATGCCCAGGTGTAGATGTCGTTGCCGTGGAGGTCGGTGACGATCCGCGGGAGAGCGGTGCCCACCACTGTCTGATCGAGAGCCGCGAGGAACAAACCAAGAAGCACCGCGGCAACGATCTGGGTCCGGGTGCGCGGGTCTACCCCGGCGGGCACAGCGCTAGCGACGGCCGACGTCATACGGGCACTCCTATCAATGGGATTCAGCGATTGAACAACATCGGCGCCACAAAATTCCGTGAGAAGGGACGCAATGTGTCATTCGCAACGAAACCGAGGGGCGGGGACCCTCGGACGTTATGGGATCGGCTCCTGGGTGCCGAGATTGCGCGCGGCGAAGGCGATCTGGATCTCGACCTGGCGGATCTGCTCGTCGACGACGAGCGAGCCGTGACCGGCGTCGAACCGGTACTCCTCGAACTTCTTCCCGAGCTCGAGGAGGCGCTCGCGGTAGATGTCGACACTGCGCGAAGGGCAGCGTGGATCGTTCTGCCCGACGATCAGGAGCATTGGCACGCGAATGTGTTCGACGTAGGTGATCGGATTGCTTTCTCGATATTTCTCGGGAACCTCGGCGGGCGAGCCACCGAAGAGCGCATCATCGTATTTCTTGAGCGGCTCCATCTCGTCCTCGTAGGCCGCGAGGTACTCACCCACCGGCACGATCGGGATGCCCAGCGACCACCGGTCCGGTTGCGTGCCCAGACCCATGAGCGTGAGATACCCGCCCCACGATCCGCCGGAGAGGATGATTCGTTTGGGATCGGCGACGCCGTCGGCGATCACGCGGTCATACACCTTCGCGATGTCCTCGAGCTCCGTCAGTCCCACGCGCCCGACGTTCGCGTCGCGCCATTCTTTCCCGTAACCGGTGGACCCGCGGTAGTTGACGAGGACGACCGCGAAACCATGGTCGACCCACGCCTGCACTCCCGGATAGAAGGCATCCTGGTCGTGTGCGGTCGGCCCGCCATGCACGATGAAGATCGTGGGATGCGGCGCCTGGCCAACCGGTTCCGCGATGAAGACGTGCACGCGGTCGACATCGAGATCGCGGAAGGGGACGCCGGCGGGCGCGGGCTCGCCGGGCGCCCGCAGAACGATCCCGCCACTCAAGGCATGCGTCGCGGCCGGCGTGCGCGCGCTCGTCAGCTGGTACCAGACGTCGCCGTCGGGGTGCACGCGCGCGCCGACGATCGTGCCGGGCTCCGCGCGAAGGTGCTCGAGAGCTCGTGTCGCGAGGTCGTAGCGGTAGAGCTCGGTCCGACCGCGGTATTCGTGTCCGATAAGGAGCGCCTTCGCATCCGGATACCAGTCGGCGAATGTCTCGCCCGGCAGATCGAGCTCGATATCGTCGACCGCGGGGGAGGCCACATCGAGGATCAGCGGCTGGCTCCGGCCGCGGCGGTCGTGGAGCGCGAGAAGCCGCTGATCGCCTGGAACGAGCGACCACGCGACTGGCTCGAGGCCGAGCCCTGGTCCGTCCCAGAGCTCCGCGACGGCGCGGCCATCCAGGTCGAGAACGCGGATCGCGGGGTTACGACTGTCGCCATGCTCCGCGTGGGTGATGGCGACCAGCGTCTGATCACCCGAGAGATCGACGACGTAGGCGCTCTGCCGATGCTGGTAGAGGCGCCGCGCGGCTTCGCCGTCGCGCACGAGGTAAATCGTCGTTCCCTCCTCACCCGTCGACCGACCGAGGATGCCGAAGCCGTTCCCGAGGGTGAGACCGGCGCTGTAGGCCGGCGCGAGCTCCGGCGCAAGGGTCGCTCTGTCCCCGCCCGCGAACGGCTCGCGCACGTAGCGGCCGAGCTCGTTTCCCTTCGCGTCGTCGAACCACCAGATGTTTTGGCCTGATGGATCCATTCGGCTCGGGACGCGGTAGCCGGTCCCCTCGGGGCGATCGGTCACCTGTCGATGCTTTCCGATCAGTCGGTTCCAGGCGTAGACCTCGAAGCGGCCGCCAGCGTTCGAGAGATAGAGCAGATTGTCGGGATTCTCCCGCGCCCAGATCGGAAAGCTCGTGCGCGCCGCGCGATAGCGACGCTTCCATGCGGTCTCGGTCGTGGTGATCGTGGAGGTGGTCAAGTAATTCGAGTGTACGGGGGAAGATGCTGTGTGTGCGCTTGTGGCGCGCGTAGGGTTACGCGCGGGAAGCACCCAAGGGGAGGCGTACGACATGGGCAGGTACCAGGAGATTTCGCGAAAATTCACCGACACGTTCAATAAGCACGATCTCGATGCACTCGCGAAGCTCTACGCGGAGGACGCGGTCGCGTACGACCCGATGTATCCGGAGCCGCTGCGCGGTCGCGCTGCCATCCGGAAGGACGCCGCGACGTTCTTTAAAGGGTTCCCCGACGTCCACTACGAAATCATCAGCACCATCGAGAAGGATGATCAGAACGGCGCGGACGAGGTTCGAATGACCGGAACGCACACCGGGCCGCTCGAGACGCCCACGGGCCAGGAGCTGCCTCCGACGAACAGGCGCGTTGATTTGAAGGGTGGGGCGTTCACCAGGCTCAACGAACGTGGTGAGATCGTCGAGGAGCGCCGCTACTACGACGTTGCGACTGTCCTGCGCCAGCTCGGCGTCATGCCCGAGCCAGCGGAGGAGCCCGTCACCGCGAAGCGCTAACTGAGTTTGGTCGAGGGGCGCCGCGGGGCGTTACGGAACGAGCGCTTGTGTTCGCGAGAATCGGGAGTAGACCTAGGGCGTTCCTCGGGGCCCGCAGCACTGTCCGCGCCCCAGTGCCGGCGAGGTGCTCCACAGGCCCCCTGCGAACGGTCTCTTCTCCCGCGGAGGGCGGACGGGCATGACGGACTTCGGGCGATACCGAAGGAAATGGGGAGGATCACATCGAGAAGCCCACCCGAGACTTCTCGGTTCAAATGGGCTCCTGGAAGGAAGTCGGAGACGCCATCGGTGTGGAGGGGGCCGACGACCGCATCGAGCCGATCGAGGCCGCGCTCCTCGGGCTGTCCTCGTGCGTCACGGAGGCGATCGTCCTCAACTGTGCCCGGACTGGCGTCAAGCTCGACGAGCTCGAGGTGAAGGCCCACGCCGACGTCGACCCGGGTCCGATCACGGGAGCGAAAGAGCCCTCGGACTGGGACAACACGTTGAAGCAGATCACCGTCGACGTCACGGCCCACGGAGACTTCTCGGGCGACGAGCGCAAGAACATCGAGAGCGGCGCGAAGCGTTCGCCGGTGCATTACATGTTCAGCAAGACCGGCCTACTCAAGACGATCTTCCACTACAAGTAGAAGGGCAGACGAGATGAAGCCCGGTCCCAGTTCGACCGGGCTTCCTTTTTTATCAGGCCAGGAAATGACCTAGCGGCCATCGCGATGGACGCTTTAACACGTCGTGCCCCTTCGAGCTTCGCGAGCACGCGCGCGGGCTGCTCGACGGTCGTCACGTGCAGCATGGCGTTCAGGTTCGATTCGTGATCAACCCCGACGCGTTGCGCTCCCGGCGGGCCCGTGCCATCCGTATGTCCGCTCGGGGCGACGAAGGCCGCGATACCAGACCACGATGCCGATGATCGCCGCCGGCACAAAAATCAAGAGCGGGGTGTAGAGCGGAGCGACTGAGCAGCACTCCTGCGCTGGCTGGAACGCGCCGAACGCAATAGGCGCAACGGCCAGGACCCACGGCCACTCGAGCGGCCGATTTGCCAGC
>DASPWX010000137.1:0-5885 GCA_035637615.1 Bathyarchaeia archaeon
TGTCTAGGTGAGGTTGTTGCCGATGTTGCTGAAGATGTTCGTAATCTGGCCGCGAAGGAAGATCATCGCGACGATAACGGCAATGGCGATGACGGCGATGATGAGTGCGTATTCGACCAGACCCTGGCCTTCGTCGTCGCGTAGGAATGCGAGCATTATTTCGGTCCCCCTTTCCTTCGATCTCGGGCTAGCCTGCCCGTCTGGCGCTGGTCCGACAACTAGGAAGGTCGTACCTCCGCCGTTTGGCTAGGCCCAATTCTGCCTCTCGCAACAAAGGTTGCTCCGCCATTTGGCATGTTCTCTCCCGTTTTGACACCGCTCGGGGGTACTAGCCCAAAAGAGACAGAAGTGGCGGTCCGAGGAAGACACAAAGAAGGGCGGGGAGGACGCAGACCGCGAGGGGAAAAAGCATGAGGATCGGCAACCGCCGCGCCTGCGCTTCCGCACGGCGGCGGTCGCTCAGGCGAAGCGCATCGGCCTGGGTCACAAGAAGGTTCGCCAGAGGCGAGCCGAATCGGGTTGCTGCGCGCACCAATGCCGCGACCCGAGCCTCGGTCGGTCCGGCACTACCAAATGCGGAAAATGCTTCGTTGGCCCCACGGCCCAGCGCGAGATCGGAGAGAAGCCGCCGGGCCTCGGGAAGCCGCGCGACCATCGGCGCGCGAATGACGAGCGCGGCAAGAGCAAGCTCGAATGTGAGCCCGGCCTCGAGGCCGACTATCACCGCGTCGAGGAGCGTCGCTAAGTCCGCGGCAGGGGACGAGAGCCGGAGGATCCGCCAGAGCCAAAGGCCACCGGTCACTTCAAGGACAACAGCAATGCCGAGAAGCAAACGACCGCGATCAAACATCACCGCGAGATATTCGGGGGTCATTACCGCGAAGAACATCCCGCCGAGCGGCGCTAATGCGACGAGCACGATGGCCGACGCGCGTCCCTGCGCCGTCAGCGCGTTGCGCTCGTCCTCGAGCGCGATGCGCCCGCGGAGCAGCGTGGCGACGCGAGCGAGGCTTCGGCCGATCCTGCCGCCGCTCCGCGCGAACGCGCCGAGAACGATCGCGAAGGGCGCGAGATCCTCGCCGGCGACGACGCCCGCATACGCACCGACGGCGTCGTCGACGGAGGAGCCGAGCGCCATCGACGCCGCGGCGCGTTCGGTCGGGCGTGCGAGCGCCCGCGGCAACGTCGGCGCGACCTCGATGAGCGCCAGCTGCACCGAGAGCCCGCTCGAGAGTGCGGCCGCGACCGCGTCAACGAGCGCGGGCAATGCCAAGCGGCACTCTCGCATTTCCGCGCGCGCGCGCGGATCGAGCTTCAGCGCAACCGTGACGAGGGCCTGGGAACGCCGCTCATCGAGGAGGAGCAAGAGCGTGACCCCGACAATCGCGAGCAGGACTGCGATCACGGGTAGACCCGAGTGAAACGGTACGGATCGGCCCGCTCCGGTGAAAGCTCCGCGATCTCGACGACTCTCCGAACCCCGCTCGGGTCGCGCTCTTGATGCACGACGACGTCGATGCCGTGACGAATCTGCTCGCGGATCGCCTCGAGCGGCAGGTCGATGCCGCCCATGAGGGCCATCGTCTCGATTCGCATCAGCGCGTGGGACGCGCCGTTCGCGTGCGCTGTGGTCAGCGACCCACGGTGCCCGGTGTTCATGGCCTGGAGCATGTCGAGGGCTTCCCCGCCGCGCACCTCACCGACCACGATGCGATCCGGGCGCATTCGAAGCGCCGCGCGGAGGAGCGCGCGCACGTCGACAGCGCCGGAGCCTTCGACGCTCGGTGCCCGCGTTTCAAGTGCAACGACGTTGGGCTGCGGCAGTCGGAGCTCAGCGGCATCCTCGATGGTCACGATGCGTTCGCGATCGCCGATAGCAAAAGCGAGCGCGTTGAGGGTCGTGGTCTTGCCGCTCGAGGTGCCGCCGGAAACGAGCACGCTTCTCCGCTCGCGCACTGCGCCCACGAGGTAAGCCATGATTTCGGGCGGCAAAGTGCCGTTCCGGACGAGGTCGTCCGGACCAAGCGCACGCTGGGCAAAGCGGCGGATCGTAAGGACGGGACCGACGAGCGATATCGGTGGGATCACGGCGTGAACGCGCGATCCGTCGGGAAGACGCCCGTCCACGAGTGGGCTCGCGAGGTCGATCCGCCGACCGAGGGGCGCAACGAGCCGCTCGATGAGGACGAGGATCTCCTCGGGGTCGGCGAAGTGGATCGGGGTCTCCTCGAGTCGCCCGTCTCGCTCGACCCACACACCACGTGTGCCATTGACCATGACTTCGGTCACGCGATCGTCGCGTAGAAGCGGTGCGAGCTCGCCGAGACCGAAGAGCCGGTCTTCGAGCCAGCGCTCGAGGAGCCGAAGCTCTCCCGCCGGGATGACGAGACGCTGGTCGACCAGCGTCTCCCGGAGTGCGGTCGCCAGGTGCTCACGGCGAGGCCGACCATCCGGCGCTTCGCGAAGGCGCATCACGACGCCGCGCTCGATGCGAGCGCGCGCGGCGACCGTCACGTGGCATCGATCGCGATGATCTCGGACAGTTCGTCGTACGCCTTTCCGAGTGCTCCACCGAGCGCGCCTCGCCGGGACGTCGCAGCCGAGATCGTTGCCTCTGCACGGGGAAGTGGGCGGAACACGTCGCGCCCGCCCAGCGATGTGGCTGCCGACTGCGAAGCGATCAGCCACGCCGCTTCTGGAACATCCGCCGTCGCGAGCGCGGCGACGGAGATCGGATCGTCGTAGCTCATCACGATCACGCGATCGACGGATGGAACGAGCCGTCGAGTGCGCTCATCGGCGAGAGTGGGACCGTCAACGAGAATAAGCTCCGAGAGTTCGAGCGCGGCCCGGAACGCGGACTGCGCTAGTCGGACGGTCGGGCCATAGGGTGGTCCGCCGATCATCCGGAGGCCTGGCGCGGCCTCGGTCGCCACAACCCCGAGATGTTCCGCAGTCAGCTCATCCGTTAGCTCTTCGAGATCGGACCAGCTCCCGGCCGTAGTGCCGAGCCACCAGCCGAGGGTCCCATCTCCACTGAGATCGAGGCAGAGGGTCGAGCGAAGGGGAGCGAGCCGGCGTGCGAGGTTGGCGACGAGGAGCGACCGACCCGCGCCGCCCCGAACCGATGTCACGAGGACCGACCGCGTCGATCCTCTTCTCGCGGGAGGCAGGGTCGCCGCGATGAGTGGGCCCAACACCGCGGGTTCGCAGGACCTCGCCACCGAGCGGTCCGAAACACCAAGCGCACTCGCTAGCGAGACTTGCTCGTCGCCGAGGACAACGACACGCGGAAGCGCATGCGGGAGGGCCGCTGCACCGGAGAGCGCCTCGGAATCGCGAAGATCGACGAGAGCGAGGTCGGCCCGCGCAGGGTCTACCGAGATCAGTCCCAGGACCTCGGCTGCCGACGCGAGCTCTGCGCCTCCGCAGAGGGCGACGCGGACCGTCAATGCGTGGAGCGGAGCAGGGGGACGATGAGCAGGCCCGACGCTCGCGCGGTGGCAATAGCGCTAGCGCTCTCCTCATCGACCTCGAAGATGATCGATCGCTCGTCCGCGCCCATGACGCGAAGGTCGGCTGCGATGGCGACCGCCAATGGGCGATCGCCGCTCCGAACGGCGAGGAGATCGACGCTGTCGCCATTCCGCACTTCAGCCAACGGTGCGGCGAGCCACGCGAGCGGTACCGCAAGACCCCAGGTCGACGTCGAAAGGCGCTCGGCCAAGGATTTGCTGGCGGTGAGCTCGTCCGCCGAACGCGATGTCGGGGCGAGCAGGGTGAACAGGATCGACAAAACGAGTAGCCCGGTTCCGCTCACCGTGAGCAGAAGCCGGCGGCGCCCAAGCACAAATCGCTTGGGAGTGAAGGTCAGAAGAGGAAGCATTCGGGTGCACTGAACCCGGCGTGGTGGGAGTAGGCATTCAGCACAAGTCGCGCTTCGATCCGCCCACGGGCGCACACCAGCTGCATCTGCTCGACACCGGAGGCGCCGTTCAATCGAGCGAGTTCTTCTGCTGCGATTCGAGCCGCTTCGAGCGTGCGCGGATCGACGACGAGCTCTGCGGGCGCGACCGCATGCGCCCCGTACAGATCCGCCACAGCTTGTGCGGCGGCCTCGACGGCGGCTTCGCCCGCGCGCTGAGTTCGGGCGGCCACGACGATGCGGTCTTGCGCCGCGCGGAGGCCGACAACCGCGGTTGCCGCGATAGCGAGCGCGAGCACCGCGACCAACAACGCCTGACCCCGATCGTCGCTCACGGAGTCCATTCGACCCGGCGAGCGGCCGTTCCTTCCACGATCAAGCGGGGAAGCCCCACGAAGGCGAGCGGGACCGACAGCGGGTAGCGCAGTCGCACGCGAATGAGAGAGCCGCGAGGCGCCGACGATCGCGGGTCTTCGTTCTGCGTCGGTTCGATGATCACCTTCACGAGAGACGGGTCGAGCGGGCCGACGGCTGCGGCGACGGTGCTGCGCACCAGATCGTCATCGTTCGTAAGCGATCCGGTACGCGCCGCTTCGGCCGCGGCGTGCTCAAGGGCGAGTCGAGCCACGCCGATCTCGGCAACCAGAGCGACTCCCAGGAGCAGCACCAGGAGAAGCGGCAACACCAACGCGAATTCGACCATCGCCTGGCCGCGCTCGTCCGTCATCGACCGAGCGCACGGACGAACTGACCGCACCACGCGTTGATCCGGTCGATTGGCCCCCGGAAGAAGGGCACGAAGCGCGCCGCATACAAGCAGACCGCCGCAAGCGTCGTTATCAAGAGAACCCGCCGCCAGAGCCGCGTCTCCTCCTTCCAGAGGATCGGCGCGACAAGCTGGGTTATCGGATCGCGCCTGTCAGGTGGGACCTCGTGCGTGCGGATCGTTTCAACAACGAGATCTCCGATCTGCCTGTTGACCAAGCTTCCGCCATGCCCATCAAGAATCTCGCGCGCGGTCGCCGGGAGAAAGAGCCGCTGCGGGACTCCGGGATCGCGAGCGTCAAACTCGTTGACAAACCCGTCAGTGGCGAGGCTCGCATCGACACGAACGATTCCTGCGGGAGGACGAATGGGCCGCGCCGTCGCGAGGTCGTTGATGGCCGTGCTCTCCGGGTCACGCGCGGCCGCGACTCCGCCCGCTCGGACGATCTCCTTGACGGGACTGATGATCGGAAGAACGAACGCGGGTGCGCGCGCGAAGTCCGCGCCGCTGTGTGGGCCCGCAATCGCGACGTAGGTCACGACTCCGTCGTCTGACGAAAGTCCGCCCGCGAGGGCACGATCGACGACAACGCCGCCCATCGAGTGCGACACGATGTCGACTCCTGAGTAATTCGCGGATACGTGTCGGATCTGTTCGGTCAGAACGCGCGCGTTGTCGTCAACGCTGCCGTACGTGTCGTATGGAAACCTGGGATCGTCGCCCATCCTTCGGACGTCGTAGCGATCCGCCGGGAAGCGCGCCTCGAGCTGGTCAAAGGCGCCGTCGTCGGCCTTCGAGCCGTACCCGCCAACGAACAGGACGAGCTCCCTTTTGTGGGCGGGTGCATGTAGAGGCTCGGCGAGTGGATCGAGTGCGGGCGCGATCGTCGGTACCGGCGCGGCGTGGATGTCGCTGGGTCTGAGCTCGGTGAGCGGGATACTGCTGGAGGTCGGAGGATGGCTGGGGCCGCTCGGCGCCGGCGGCCGGCCATCGTCCGCGCTCGCGGTGAGCCCTCCAACCGAAAGAAGGGCAAGTGCGATGACGGAACCGCGAATGACTGCATCGCGAATCACATCGCGTAGTCAACCGACGGGGGCGCTCAGATCGCATGGGAGAAGGGGTCGGTACCGGAGTACCGCTCTACGTCCTGGTTCGCGCCACCTCGCTCGCCTGCGCGCGCGCGGCGAGCTCGTC
>DASPWX010000138.1:0-9108 GCA_035637615.1 Bathyarchaeia archaeon
GAGCGTCTCGATGCCGAGCGACAGCGGGGTCACGTCGAGGAGGAGGACGTCCTTGACGTCGCCCTGCAGGACACCGGCCTGGATGGCAGCGCCGACGGCGACCACCTCGTCCGGGTTGACGCCCTTGTGCGGCTCCTTGCCGAAGAACTCCCGTACCTTGTCAATCACCTTGGGCGTGCGCGTCTGGCCGCCGACCAGGACGACTTCCTGGATCTCGCCGGCGCTGAGGCCGGCGTCCTTGAGGGCGGCACGGCACGGGCCGACCGTCTTCTGGACGAGGTCGTCGACCAGCGCCTCGAACTTGGCGCGGGTCAGCTTCATCGTCAGGTGCTTCGGACCGGACGCGTCAGCCGTGATGAACGGCAGGTTGATCTCGGTCTGCGCGGCCGAGGAGAGCTCGATCTTCGCCTTCTCGGCGGCTTCCTTCAGGCGCTGCACGGCCTGGCGGTCGTTCCGCAGATCGATGCCCTGATCCTTTTTGAACTCGTCGATGAGCCAATCCATGATCCGTTGATCGAAGTCATCGCCACCGAGATGCGTGTCGCCGTTGGTGGCCTTGACCTCGAAGACGCCTTCTCCGAGCTGCAGGACGGAGATGTCGAACGTGCCGCCGCCGAGGTCGTACACGGCCACGAGCTCGTCCTTCTTCTTGTCGAGACCGTAGGCGAGCGCGGCCGCGGTCGGCTCGTTGATGATCCGCAGGACCTCGAGACCGGCGATCTGGCCTGCGTCCTTCGTGGCCTGCCGCTGCTGGTCATCGAAATACGCGGGAACGGTGATCACCGCCTGGGTGACCTTCTCCCCGAGATACGCCTCGGCGTCGGTCTTGAGCTTCTGAAGGATCATCGCCGAGACCTCGGGCGGCGTGAGCTTCTTGCCGACGCCAAGGACGATGAGCACGCCGCCGTTCGGCGCGGGCTCGATCTTGTACGAGACCATCTTCATGGTCCGCTGAACTTCGGGGTCGGTGAAACGCCGCCCCATCAGTCGCTTGACCGAGTAGATCGTGTTCTCGGGGTTCGTGATCGACTGCCGCTTCGCGACCTGCCCGACGAGGCGCTCGCCGTTCTTGGTGAATGCGACGACCGACGGGGTGATGCGTCCGCCTTCGGCGTTCGCAATGATCGTCGGCTCGCCACCTTCCATGTAGGCCATCGCCGAGTTTGTCGTTCCGAGGTCGATGCCGATGACTTTTGCCATTTCAGTTCTTCTCCTTGCCTTCGCTCCCACTCGAGACGGTGACGAGCGCCGGACGAATTAGCTTGTCGTGTAGCCGGTATGCCTTCTGGTGCTCCGCGATGATCGTTCCCTCTGCCTGATCCGATGGGACGTGTGCGACTGCCTCGTGCTGGTATGGGTCGAACGCCTGACCGAGCGAATCCACCGGCTTCAGTCCCTCGGCTTCGAGGATGCCGCGCAGCTTTCGCTCGAGAAGCCACATGCCCTCGACCCACGGCGTCCCCTTGAGCTCTTCGGGGATCGTCGCGAGCGCGCGATCAAACCCGTCGAGGACATCCAGGATCTTCGAGATGAGATCCGCCTTCGCGAACTTGGCGAACTCGGTGCGTTCCGCGTCGTTGCGCTTCCGGTAGTTCGCGAAATCCGCTGCCATGCGCTTCAGGTCGTTCGTGAGCTCCTCGACCCTCTGATCGGCCTGGCTTGGAGCCGGCGACTCGGCGGCGCCGGCCTCCGTGTCGACGTTCGCGTGCCCGTTGCCACCACGCTCGCGCGCGCGCTCCTCGAGCAGCTCCTCCGCGCGGCGAATCTTGTCGTCCATCAATGTCCCTCCATGACTCGAACGAGATCGCTCATGAGCGACCCCACGTAGCGGACGGCGCCGATCGAGCGCGCGTAGTCCATCCGCGTCGGGCCGACGACGCCCACAAAGCCGACCACGTCACCGCTCGCGCCGTAGCGCCCGATGACGAGACTGCAGTCGCGGAGCGACTCGTGCCGGTGCTCTCGACCGATCGTGATGTGGACCTCGCCTTCGCCAAGATCGAGCGGCAGGATCTCCGAGAGGCGCGTGTGATCCTCGAAGAGGCTCAGCATCGCGCGGCTCCGGTCGCTCTCGGCGAACTCAGGCTTGGCCAGGATGTTCTGAAACCCGTCCACGTACACCTCGCGCGCGCGGACCGTGTCGTACTCGTCCAGGATCCGAGCGAGGGCTCTCGTGATGTCGGCATCGGCGCCCTGTTCCGCCGCGGCCGCCTCGTGCACTTTCGTCGCCGTCGCGCCTCCGAGCGACTCGGTAAGCCGCGTCGAGAGCGTTCGCAGCTGCTCGGCGGTCGTGGGCGTCCCCAGCTCGAGAACCTGCTGGCGCACGGCACCGCCGTCGGCGACCGCCACCAGAAGAACGCGCCGCTCCTGAATCGGTACGACCTCCACATGGCGGAGCGTCGTGCGCTTGCTGGCGGGTGTCGTCACGATCGAGGCCTCGGCCGTGAGCCGGGCGAGGCTCGACGCCGCCACGCGCAGCCACGCCGCGGTGTCCTGCAGCGCCTGCTGGAACTGGTGCGAGACGGTGACCTGCTCGTCCGCGCGGAGCGACGCGATGGGCATGAGCGTCTCGATGAAATAGCGGTAGCCAAGGTCGGTGGGCACCCGGCCGGACGAGGTGTGCGGATGCGTCAAGAGGCCCGCGTCCTCCAGCGCGGCGAGCTCGTTTCGGACGGTCGCCGGCGAGACGTCGAGCTTGTACCCACGGACGAGCTGAACGGACGCGACCGGCTCGGCTGTCGCGATGTACTCGCGTATGACCGCGCCGAGCACCTGTCGGGCACGGGGATCAAGGTCCGGAAACTCAGCGGAATTGGGTTTCTTCGTCAATTAGCACTCTCCTATCGAGAGTGCCAAGAGCGTACCAACCCCCTACCGTCGTCGTCAAGGATGTAACGCTCGCCAACTCGCCCGTGTCCCTGGCACTCAGCGTGCTGATTCCCTGGGGCGGCGCGTCACGCCTCAGGCGGCGCGCTGCGCAGGGCGCTGCGTAGGGGTGGAGGTTTCTGGCCATGATGTCCGAGTTCAAGCAATTCCTTCTCAAAGCGAACGTTCTGGCCTTGGCTCTCGCATTTATTTTGGGCGTGGCCCTGGCGGCGGTCGTCAACTCGCTGGTTAAAGACATCATCTTGCCGCCGGTCGGTCTCCTCTTCGGCGGGGTCGATTTCAACAATCTCTTCATCGACCTCTCGGGGAAGCATCCGGCGAGCTTGAAGGCGGCGCAGGACGCGGGCTTCGCGACGATCAACTACGGCGTATTCATCAATACGGTGATCACCTTCATCATCGTCGCCTTCGTCGTGTTCCTCATCGCCCGGAGCTTCGTGAAGCCCGTTCCGACAAAGGTCTGCCCGCGTTGCCTGTCCGACGACGTGGCAGTTGGGGCCACGCGCTGCCCGCATTGCACGAGCGATCTTCAGGTCAGCGCGGCGGAAGGCCCCCTCGCAGCTCCTCTTCGTCGGTAGCGGCGAGCTGGCGGCTATGCCGCGGTGGGCGAGAGAAGCGCGCGGACGCGTGTGATGAGATCGTCGAGCTCGAACGGCTTGGTGACGTAGTCCGCGGCGCCAAGCTCGGTTGCGTAGAGGCGCTCGGACATCCCGAAGATCGCCGTCACGACGATCACCGGAAGGTGCAAGATCCGGCCGTCCGCGCGAAGCTCCCGTAGCACTGAGAACCCGTCCCGCTTCGGCATCATGAGGTCGAGGACCATGACCGAGGGCGAAAGATCATCGACGTCTCGCATGGCCTCGTCGCCGTCGTGCGCGAGCTTGGCGTCGAGGCCGTCGTCCTTGAGCGCGGTCAGCATGACGTCGCCAAGGGTCGGATCGTCCTCCACGACCAGCACGAGCGGCCGCTTCCGCGGCGGGGTTGCCACCTAGAACCGGACCTCCTTGGCGAGGCGGTCGGCGTCCTTGATCGCGATCCGGCGGCGGCGGATCGAGATGATCTCGCGGCGCTCGAGATCGCCGAGCACGCGGTTCACCGAGACCCTCGACGCCCCGATGAACGCAGCGAGCTCGTCCTGCGTTAGGGTCAGCTCGTTCGTGCCGTCCCCGCTCGAGCGGACCAGGTCCAGCAGGTATTTGGCGACCCGGCTCGGCACGTCGAGGAATATGAGGTCCTCGACGCGATCCGAGAGGCGGCGGATGGTGCGGGCGAGGGTCTCGAGGACGACGCGGAACGACGCTGGGTGCGATTCCAGGTAGGCCAGAAAGTCATCGCCGGCGAGCAGGGCGGCGCGTGTGTCCTCCAGGGCGGTCGCGGACGCCGAGCGCGGACTTCGGTCGAAGAGTGCGAGCTCGCCGAAGAACTCCCCCGGCCGCATGATCGCCACGAGGGCCTCCTGGCCGAACTCCCCCGGGAGCGCGATCTTCACCCCGCCGTCCAGGACCATGTACAGGTGCGTCCCCGGGTCATCCTTGCGAAAGATCATCTCGCCCCGCTTGAAGCTCTTCGTGCGTACCCGATCCGCGATCTCCGCGAGCTCGCTCTCGGGAAGACGGGAGAAGAGGGGAAGCCGCCGAAGGTGCTCGGCGACGCGCTGCTCGGGCATCCGCCGGATTCTACGAGGGCAACTTGACGGCCCGAGCATCATGAGCGGCCCATGGACGAACCAAAGGAAACGGCTCCGGTCGCTCTCGGCGAGGCGTACATCTCGGGCGGGCTGACCGCGCTCGACGACGGTCCGCGCACCAAGCTGTTCTACGAGCTCCTGGCGGAGATCGTCGAGGCCGCCGGCTTGCGCGCGTATCTTCCCCACCGGGTCACCGATCCCGTCGGCGCCGCGCACCTGGATCCGCGCTCGGTGTATGAGATCGACCGCGCGCATGTCACGGGCGCGACCGTGCTCGTCGCCTATGCCGGCATCCCGTCGTTCGGTGTCGGCATCGAAGTGGAGGTCGCGCGCGAGCACGGCGTCCCGGTGATCGTGGTGGCCGAGCGCGATCGGCCGATTTCGCGGCTCCTGCTCGGAAATCCGGCGGTCGTCGAGGTCGTGAAGTTCGCGGACCTCGACGGGTTGCGGCGCGCGCTCGCGGCGGCGCTTGCCGCGGTCGCTTCGGTGACACGCGACGGCACGCGCCCGACGGTCTCCGATGACGTCGTCGTCCGGCGATTCATCGCGAGCCTCGAGGAGGCGCGCCGGCTGCCCGCGGCGGAGATCACCGCGCTCCTCCGGGTCGGCGAGCTCGACGGCGAGACGGCCGCCGCCATCCGCGAGGCGGTCCACGGCGGGCGGCTCTTTGCCGCGGGCCTCCGTGATCTCGTCGGCCGGTACGCTTTGCGCGGCGGGGACCTCGGCGCGTTCGTCCTGCGCGACGTGCTGGAGCGGTCGCTCACCGAAGCGGCGGGCACCCTCGGGGTCGACGCGCGCACCGTGCGCCGTCACGTCGCGACCGCGCGCGTTCGTGTCGGACTTGCCGAGGACGCCGCGGGCGATTCGGTCGCACAATGGCTTGTGACCGAGCTCATCGCGCCGCCGACGCGGGCGCTCCAGCTCCATCTCTTTGGCGTAACGAAGGCTCGCCGCTAACGTCGCGGGCTACTCCGCCCCGCTATAGGCAACTAGATAGGTAGGTAGGAATGGGCAAAGGACAAAAGAAGCAGAAAACCAGCGGAAAGCTGGGCTGGCGGAGCAAGAAGGCGAACCACGGGCGCAAGCCCGGAATGGGCCGCGGAAAGCGCAACTAGAGAGGGCACGCCGCAGGGCGTGCCCTCCCTCTTTCAGAGCTCGAGCCTCTCTTAGCGGCGCTTCTTGCGAGTGGCGGAGCTACGCCGCGTCGTGCGCTTCGCGGTCGACCGTCCAGCGCTCTTCCGGCGCGCCGTCGTCTTCCGACCACCGCGCTTCGCAGTCGTCCGCTTCGCGGTGCCGCGCTTGGCGGTGCTCCGCTTCGCGGTGGTGCGCTTGGCGGTCGTCTTGCGCCGGCTCGTCGTCCGCTTTGCGGTGGTCTTCCGTCCGCCTGCGCTCGTGCTCGCGCGGCGCCGAGTCGTCTTACGACCGCCGCCGCCGGATGCTGAGCCGCTCATCGGCGAGGGCGGAGGCGGCGTCGGACTTGACGGGAGCGGCGTGGGCCAGACCGAGCCGGGCTCCTTCTGCGCGGACCAATCGGTGCCTTCGTCTTCCTGCATGGTTCCTCCCCAAATATCGGTGGAGCGTTCGCGTGATGCATATCGAATTCCGCTTGGCATAGCAAGCGCCGAAAGCGTGCGTCGTCGCGCTAGGGCAGAAGACGGACGAACACTTCGCTCGCCAAAAGCCGCCCACGAGCGGTGAGCCTTGCGTGACGACCCGTTATCTCCACAAGGTGCGCGGGCTCGACCTCGCGGAGGGCGCTCCGCACGCGCGTCGCGGCCGTGCCGCCGAAGCGTGCCGCGTAACGCTCGAGGTCGAGGCCCGAATCGAGTCGCAGGGCCAGCATTGCGGCCTCGCTCGGCGGGTCAGCCTCCGCGTCGACCATTCGCTCGCTCCCCGACTCCGCGCGTGAGATGTAGGCACGGAGCTCGGGCGGGTTCGCGGACCGCGCGCCCGCAAGATGCGAGTGCGCGCCGGCCCCGACGCCGAGCCAATCGCGGTCGCGCCAATACCCGAGGTTGTGCAGCGAACGCTTTCCCGGGCGTGCCCAGTTCGCGATCTCGTAGTGCCGGTAGCCGGCGCGGTCGAGGAAGCGTTCGGCGACGCGGTACATCCGGGCGATACCGGCGTCGTCCGGTTGCGCCGCCGCGGCCGCGCGGCGCCAGCGTTCGAGGACCGGCCACCCGCCGCCTGGCCAGTTCGGGATGGACCCGTCCGGATCGAGCCGCAGCTCGAGCGGGTAGCAGGAGACATGATCGGGGTTCAGCCGCGTTGCTGTCTCGAGGTCCCTCTCCCAGGCCGCGATCTCCTGTCCAGGCCAGCCGAAGATCAGATCGAGATTCACGTCCAGCCTGGCATCCCGCGCCACCGCGACCGCGGCCGCGCTGTCCTCCGGCTGGTGGGTCCGCCCGAGTGCCCGCAGGCCGCGCGCGTCGAAGCTCTGCGCCCCGAGCGAGAGACGCGTGAGACCGAGCGCGAGCCAGGCCTCGAGCCGCGCGCGATCGAGCGTGGCGGGGTTTGCCTCGAGCGTGACCTCGCGCGGCCGAAGGACGAAGGCGCGGCGCAGCGCGTCGCCGAGCATCTGGATCTCCGCGGGCTCGAGCAGGCTCGGCGTTCCGCCGCCGAAGAAGAGCGTACGGACGCGTGGACGGCCGAGGAGCGCTCCCTCCCGCGCGATCTCGCCGCCGAGCGCGTCGAGGTAGCGCGACCGGAGCGCGGTCGTCGCGGGCGCGGTCGCGAAGTCGCAGTACGGGCAACGCGATGCGCAGAACGGAATGTGGACGTAGAGGCCGATACCGCGCATCACCGCGTCACACCCAGCGGATTGGGGAGCAGAGCGTCCGCCGAGAGCTCCGCCGTGCGCCCGAGATCGATGAGCCACTCGCGCGATTCGTAGACGAACGCAAGGAGATGGCTCGGCTGCCAGTCGCTCTCCGTGACGATCCGCTCCTCGCCGAAGTCGGGAAGGAGGAGCACGTAGGCCGTCGCGCGGTCCACGAGGCGCGCTCCGGACACACCGAATCCGCCCATGCCCTCCGCGCTACCGAGCGCCGCCACGATCGACGCGCGGAGCGGCGCCACGACCTCGCCGAGGCGCGCGTCCTCGCCGGACGGCTCGACGCCCGCCGCGTGCTGCAGCGCGACCGACGAGCGCGCCGCGTAGAGGCCTTCCAGCAGGCCGCGCGTTTCGCGCGACAGCTTCTCCCACATCGCCGACGCGTCGTTTTCGGAGACCGCGCGCAAGAAGGTGGACGCGGCGAGCTGCGTGGGGTGCTCGAACTGGATCTTGGGAGATTTCATGTCTCGTCACCGATCCGGAGGACCGCGAGGAAGGCCTCCTGCGGGATCTCGACCGATCCCACCATCTTCATGCGCTTCTTGCCTTCCTTCTGCTTCTCGAGGAGCTTGCGCTTGCGGGTGATGTCGCCGCCGTAGCACTTCGCGAGCACGTCCTTCCGCTTCGCTTTCACGGTCTCGCTCGCGACGATCTTCCCACCGATCGCGGCCTGGATGCGGACGTCGAACATCTGCTTCGGGATGAGTCCGCGGAGCTTGTTCACCAGGACGCGGCCCGTCTGCTGCGCGCGCTCGCGGTGCGTGATGATCGAGAGCGCGTCGACGATCGTGCCTGCGACCAGGATGTCGAGGCGCACCAGATCCGCTTGGCGGTACTCCGCGAACTCGTAGTCGAGCGACGCGTACCCGCGCGAGCTCGACTTCAGCTGGTCGTAGAAATCGACGATCACCTCGGAGAGTGGCATGTCGTATTTCAGCATCGCGCGCGTCGGGTCGACATAGCTCATGTCGGCGAGTGACGCGCGTTTCGTCTGTGCGAGCTCCATCACCGGTCCGACGTGCGCGGTCGGCACGATGACCGTCACCTTCATCCACGGCTCGCGGATCTCGACGATCGTGCCCGGGTCCGGCAGGAGGGCCGGGTTGTCGATCGCGATCTCGGCGCCCTTCTGGGTGATCACGCGGTACTCGACCGATGGCGACGTCGCGATGAGGTCGAGGTCGTACTCGCGCTCGAGCCGCTCCTGGATGATCTCGAGGTGAAGGAGGCCGAGGAAACCGCCGCGGAAGCCGAAGCCGAGCGCCTGCGAGGTCTCGGGCTCGTAGATGAGGGACGCGTCGTTCAGACGGAGCTTCTCCATCGCGTCTTTCAGGAGCGGGTAGTCCTGCGCGTTCGAGGGATAGAACCCGGCGAAGACCATCGGCTTCGCCGGCCGGTAGCCAGGCAACGGCGTGGTTGCCGGCCGTGACGCCAGAGTCAGCGTGTCACCGACGCGGCAGTCGGCCACCGCTTTGAGCCCCGTCGCCACGTAGCCGGTTTCGCCCGTCTCGAGGCGGGCGATCGGCCGGGCGTCGGGCACGAACACGCCGAGCTCGAGCAGCTCGCTCTCCTTCTCCGTCGCGAAAAGCCGGATGCGGTCGTGCGCGGTGAGCGAGCCGTCGATCACACGAACGTGCGCGACGACGCCCTTGTAGGCGTCGTAGTGCGAGTCGAAGATGAGCGCGCGGAGCGGCGCGGCGAC